>JANNPJ010000465.1:0-2079 GCA_031400005.1 Kineosporiaceae bacterium
GAGTGATCGGATAGCGCCGGTCACCCTGTCAAGGCGGGAGGGGTTGCCTTGACAGGGTGACCGGCATCGGGCATCAAGCGGGCGCGCCCCAGATGCGCCCTAGGTAGCGACGACCACCACGGCGGTGATGGCGAGCTGCACCAGGCCGGCCGGCACCAGTACACCCCAGGCCAGCCGCTGCAATTGGTCCTCCCGCAGCCGCGGCCAGGACACCCGGACCCAGATCACGACGAAGGCGACCAGGCCGGTCTTGAGCATGGTCCAGAGCGGGCCGAGGACGTCCGAGAACGGTCCGTGCCAGCCGCCGAGGAAGAGCACCGCCGTCAGCGCCGAGAGCACCACGATGCCGGCGTATTCGGCCAGCAAGAACAACGCGAATCGCAGCCCGGTGTACTCGGTGTACGGGCCGACGACGAGCTCGGAATCGGCCAGCGGCATGTCGAACGGCGGGCGCTGTACCTCGGCCAGCCCGGCCACCAGGAAGATCACTGCGGCCGGGGCCTGCCAGATCAACCACCACCATTGCCAGGCTTCGGCGATCCCGATCAACGACAGTGTTCCGGCCGCCATCGCGATGCTCGCCGCAGCCAGCACCAGCGGCAACTCGTAGGCCAGCAACTGGGCTGCGGCTCGCATCGAACCGAGGAGGGCGTACTTGTTCGCGCTCGACCAGCCGGCCATCAAGGTGCCAAGCACCGCGACGGTGCTGGCGGCGAGCACGAACAGCAACCCGGCATCGATGTCGGCGGCGACCCAGGTAGGGCTCAACGGAATCGCCGCGAGCGCCACCATGTACGGCACCAGCGCCACCGCGGGCGCCAGCCGGAAGACGGTCCGATCGGCGGCGGCCGGGGTGACGTCTTCCTTCTGCATGAACTTCACGCCGTCCGCCACCAACTGGGCCCAGCCGTGAAAACCCCCGGCGTACATCGGGCCGAGCCGGCCCTGCATGTGCGCCATCACCTTGTGTTCGGTCTGCCCGACGAGCAGCGGCAGGGTGAGGAAGGCGATCAGTACCGCAAACGCGCGCAGCGCCACCTCAAGAACGGTCATGACCCACCCGGTTCGCGCGGTCCCCAGGACGGGTCGGGGACGCCGGGCGGCTGAATCTTCCGTCGGGACGGCGCTTTTCCGCCCTTTCCGGGGGCGTCGCCGGGATCCTTGGCTCCCGGCCACGCCTTTGCCGCCCGGGCCGCGAGCACGAAGGACTTGCGCAGCGGCGTCCCCTCGAACCCGTCCGGCAGCAACAGCGGGCGTAGTTCCAGGCCGGAACCGTCGTCGAACTCGGTGAAATCGAGGCCGAACATCTCGAAGGTCTCGCGCTCGTGCCAGGCGACTCCCGGCCACAGCGTGGTCAGGCTCGGCAGGGTCAGGGCGGTCGCCGGAACCCGGGTGCGCAACATCAGCCGGCGGATCCTGGGCGGACCGAAGTCCTGGCGCTGGTAGCGGGCCCGGTCCCCCTCGACGCCGGCGGACGAGGTCGCCGCCACATGGAGGACGACGTCCAGCCCGGCGGCATCGGCCGGGGCGTCCATCTGATCGACGGCGGAGAGCCAGTCGAGGAAATCCATCTCCAGGGCATCTCGGGCATGCCGGGCTGCGGCCACCCAGGTGGCTGGCGGGACGTCGATCACCGGGGTACCGGCGCCATCTTGACTCACCGTTACGTCGGCGCCGAGGGCACCAGCGAAGCCGAGATCCACAGCATCGACGGGATCGACGGGATCGACGGGCTCAGTCATCGGCAGAGATTTTGGCCGGCGCGGCGGCAGTGACCAGGTTGCGGTTGAGCGCGGCGGCAGCCCGCCGGCGCGGACGACGTCCGTACCGGTCGCCCAGGTTCTCGGCGGCGATCTTCTCCTGCAGTTTGATGATGCCCTGAAGCAGGGCCTCCGGCCGGGGCGGGCAGCCCGGGACGTAGACGTCGACGGGGATGAGCTGGTCGACACCCTTGGTGACGCAGTAGGAGTCCCAGTAGGGACCGCCGGAGTTGGAGCAGGCGCCGAAGGAGATGACGTACTTCGGCTCGGGCATCTGCTGCCACAGGCGCAGCACCGCGGGCGCCATCTTGTCGGTCAC
>JANNPJ010000466.1:0-2793 GCA_031400005.1 Kineosporiaceae bacterium
GCCCGTTGGCACCGGCGCCGAACTTGTCGGCGATCAGGTTGTAGGCAACCCGGTTGTCACTGCCGGCGGGGGCAGAGGCGTCGTCGGGCAGCGCGAGTTGCATCGACAGCATCGGGATGGACAGCACCCCGGCGGTCAGCAACCCAGCGATCAGAGCGGGGACCTTGAACCGAGTCAGGCCTGCGATCCAGCGGCGTCCTAGGCTCGGCCGGGTCTGGTCGCCCTCGGTGTCGCGCCTCTTGAGGAACGTGAACTTGCCGCTGACGACTCGCCGGCCGGCGAAGCCCAGCAGGGCCGGCAGCAGGGTCAGGGCGATGAGGACGGCGAGGAAGACGGTGAAGGCGCCCCCGAAGCCCATCTGGGTGAGGAACGCGATTCCTGTGACGGACAGCCCGGCCAGCGCGATGATCACCGTGAGGCCGGCGAAGATCACGGCGGAGCCGGCGGTGCCGACCGCCCGTCCGGCGGCTTCGTCCAGCGGACGGCCCTGGCGGACCTCGTGCTGGTAGCGGGACATGATGAAGAGGGCGTAGTCGATCCCGACGGCCAGGCCGAGCATCGTGCCCAGGGCCGAGGTGACGGAGCTGAGCTCGACGAACCCGGTCAGGGTGGTGATAGCGGTGACTCCGATACCGACCCCGATCAGGGCGGTGAGCAGCGGCATTCCGGCAGCCACCAGGGAACCCAGGGTGATCAGCAGGACGACGAAGGCCACGATCACGCCGATCAGCTCGGCGGTCGGCGGGCTGGTCTCGGCGGTCACAGCGTCACCGCCGATGGCTGTTCTCAGGCCGGCGGCGACCGCCTGGGCCTTTGCCGTGTCCAGGGCGTCGTGGTCGGTCGCGGTGAGGTCGACGGCAATCTTGGAGTAGGTGATGGTGGCGTAGCCGACGGTGCCGTCCGGGGAGATCGTGCCGGCGGTGAAGGGGTCGGCGACCGACTGGACGTCGGCGGTCTTCGCCGTGGCCAGTGCCTTCGTGACGGCCGCCTTGTTGGCTGCGGCCTGCAGTTTCTGGCCGGCGGGGGCCTCGAACACGATCCGGGCGGTGGCGCCGTCGGCGGAAATGCCGGGAGAGCGCTCGTTGATCAGGTCGAACGCCTGGGTCGACTCGATTCCGGTCAGCTCGAAGTTGTCGTTGGTCGGGCCGGACAGCGTCGCTGCGCCGAGGCACCCCAACGCGAGCAGCACCACCCAGAACCCCAGCACGATCTTGCGGTGCAGGAACGACCACCGCCCTAGCCGGAACAGATGCCACGCCATGTCTGATGCCCTTCGGATTGGGGTAGCCAGATCCTCACCGCCCGTCATGGTGACGAGAGTTGACCTATCGGCTAACTCAAAGCTAGCCGATAGGATAGCTCCGTCCCAAGTTGAGTGATCACCATCACCCATACGCATCGGCGGTTCAGCCACGATTACCAAGGGATGCGACGACTATGGCCAGGCCAGTAGGGCGACCGGGTGAGACGCGCGAGCGGGCGATTCAGGTCGCCCTGGAACTTTTCGCCGAACACGGTGTCAGCGGGACATCTCTGCAGATGATCGCGAACCGGCTGAACGTCACGAAAGCCGCGATCTATCACATCTTCTCGACGAAGGATGAGCTCATCCGGGCCGTCATCCAGCCGGTGCTGGACCTGATGATCGCCTTCGCCGAAGAAGCCGAAGCACAACCAACGCGGGCCGGACAGGTGGACGTGATCCTGCGCGGCATTATCGAGGTGGTGATCCAGCACGGGCGCACAACTGCGGTGCTGCAAGGTGACCCGGCGGTCGCTGCCGCCATGGATGTCGACGCGCTGACCCAGCCACTGGAGGACCGGGTCAGGGCCCTGCTCACCGGGCCGAATCCCGACGCCGCCACCCTCGTCGCCATGTCCATCGTGGGTGCCGGCCTCTACGCCCTCGGATCAAGCCCCATCCTCTCGGAACTCGACCACGACACCTTGCGCCGCGAGATGCTCACCACCGCTCGACGGCTTATGGGACCGCTTGTGCAATGACGCCGAGGGTCGTTCGGCGGCGTGCGGCGGCGGCGGCAGCGGCGCGTATCTCGATGATCGGCTCGGACCGGCAATAGTGCACACCGGTGCGGTTCACAACGGGGCTGGACTGCTGAAGGGAAATGCCCTCGTGATCCGCCGCGCCTTTCCCACGGGGTAGTTGCAGTGGATCTTCACGGCCGACCACCAAGCAACAGCGATCGACGCGGACACCGACTTCGTCTACGTCACCTTTAACTCGGGAGAGCTGGTCGTCCTCCGCGCTGAGAACGGCGAGGTACACACCCGGCAGGAGCTACGGGTCGATGGTCACCTGGTCGTCCCGCTATCGCTGACTTGTTTGGCGCGGGCCGCTTCGCGGTCGGCACCGTTGACGGTGTCTTCGAGGGGAGGCTCGGATCGTCTATCTTGCCCAAGTGGATGTACAGGTGCTGGAGGGTGCACTCGTCGAGGTGCCTGCAGCCGGGGTCACGGGCATGGACCGACGTGCGTTCGGCGAGTTCGTGGGACCGGGTGGTGAACTAGCCTCGTACGCATTCGGTTGGACCACCGGTTCGGAACCGCACGTCGCCCACCTGTCCATCGGGATCGGCGCTGGTAATCTCGGCGGTGGCACGTTTCACGCCATCGGCTTCGCGGACGAAGACGGCCACGCGTTCTCGCTCACCGACGAGCCGTTCGAACGGGTCCCGCAGGGCGGTCCGGACCTGACTGCTGACCAGGCGCGCGCTCATGAGGACCTTCCGTTCGTCTGGTGGGTCGTCGACCGCGTCATGCAGCTTGACTACT
>JANNPJ010000471.1:0-12941 GCA_031400005.1 Kineosporiaceae bacterium
GCGCTGCCTGCGCTGCGGAGCCTGCTGGCGGAAACCGGGGTGCTGTCGCAGGCGGCTCGCGACACGCTGGAATCGGTCGTCTCGGGGCTTTCAACCGCCCGATCCTGCTGCGCACCGGCCCTGGTGTCATCTCCTGGCGGGGCCCACCCTGCTCCGGGCGCTGGGCCATTCATTCCCGAAATAAACTCTCGTATTGAGGGTCTCGTCGACGTGGAGCTGGAGGACCAGGACGGCACTCGGGTGACGTTCGGGCAGTACTTCACCGGCAGGCCCTCGGTCGTGACGTTCTTCTACACGCGCTGCGACAATCCCAACAAGTGTTCCCTGACGATTACCAAGCTGGGCCGACTTCAGCGGCGGCTCGCGGAACTCAGGCCGGACGGGGCGATCCAGACTGCAGCAATCACCTACGATCCCGGGTTCGACACCCCGGCCCGCTTAAGGGCCTACGGAGACCTCCGAGGGGTCGCCTTCGGTCCCTCCGACCGTTTCTTCCGGACCACGGGAGCGCTGGCTCCGATAGACGAATACTTCGACCTGGGCGTCAGTTTCGGCGGAACGCTGGTCAACCGGCACCGAATCGAGCTGTTCCTGCTGAACCGATGGGGCCGGGTGTGCGCAACGTTCACTCGGCTGCAGTGGGAGGTAGAAGAGGTCGCGGCCTGCGCCGCCACGCAGGACCTTTAAGTGGGGCAGGCTCTTCATGGGCTTGCCCACTTTCTCCCTTTTTCCTTGGCCCTCGGGGTTCCTGAGTAGCCTCAAGGTTCTCGAGCGGAGCGGCTCAGCCGGAACCCGCGCCGGCCTCCTGGAGGCCCTGAGCAGATCCGATCCGCTGATCGGCGACGCGCTGGCGACCGATCTTGAAGCGGGGGACATCCTGGTCACGGCCTACACGGACCCCAGTTGGACGCCGCTGTTCGTGGCGATCGCCGGCCTGGTCACGGAGGTGGGGGCCTGATGACCCATGGCGCAGTGATCGCCCGGGAGTACGGCGTGCCGGCCGTCGTCGGTGTGGTCGATGCCACCAGGCTGATCCCCGATGGGCAGCGGATCCGCGTGCACGGAACTGACGGGTACGTCGAGATCCTGCCTTGACCGACCCACCGCAGTTCACCTGCAGAAGCGACGGTGAACCAGGGGCACTTCGCGTTCTGGTTCAGGCGGTGGCATAGCGCAACAGCACCGGACCCGACGCGAACGCCCGCGCCTCCAGCAGGTGCCACGACCCGGCGGCGGTGGACGGGAACAGTTGCTGCCCGGAGCCGACGACCACGGGAAAGACGAACAGCCGGATCTCGTCGACGAGCCCGGCCGCGGGCAGCGCGCGAACGAGGTGAATGCTTCCCGTGGCGACGATGTCGCGACCGGGCCGAGCTTTGAGCGCCTGGACCTCGTCGAGGACGTCACCGCGCAGGACGGTGGTGTTCTGCCAGCCCGGTTGCTCCCAGGTTGCCTGGTCAGCTCTCGCTCTCAAAGAAGCCAGGGAGTTCGCTTGATGAGCCGTACTCGGCCCCAGGCGGCGCTGATCGGGGTGCGGGCGGGTTGGGATGGACGGCGTCCGTCTCGAGTCGGATACGGCGGTTCAGTCGTGAGGATGACGACTCGGTGGATCTGTGGACATAGCCTCTTGAAGCGGGGTGATCGCCGCGAGCTGCGCCATGTTTGGCGTGTCCGCCTCTACCACGACCGCTCCGGCACCCGTCGGCTGACCGACCTTTCCCACAGATGTGAAGGAGTGTCTCGATGCGTGGAGCGCGGATCGCCGCAATCGGTGCCGTAGTGGTGCTGACCAGCGTTGGAGTTCTGGGCGGATCGGTCGGTTTCGCCGCGGCGGACCCAACCCTGAACGACTCTAAGTCCGGTGACGGTCTGGCCCGGTTCCAGGAGCAACCCGTCGACTGGCGCCGGTGCCAGCTCGACGCGAAGGATGAACTCGGCAAGGTGCTGGACGAGGCGAAGGCACAGTGTGCCGAGGTCATCGTGCCACTGGACTATTCCGCGCCGGAGGGTCGCACGATCACGGTGGCGATCTCCCGGTTGAAGGCCACCGACCCGGCCAAGCGCCGTGGTGTCCTGATGACCAACCCGGGCGGCCCTGGTGGCGAGGGGTTGATCCTTCCGTTGTTCCTCGCGGAAGGCGGGTCGGCGTCCGCGGCCGTGTACGACATGATCGGGATGGACCCCCGATTCGTGGGACGTAGCACCCCGATCAACTGCGCGTGGCCCACACTGGTCGGCTTGCACAGTGCCGGCCCCGACCGGCGCAGCTTCGCGCAGAGCGTCGCCTTCGCCAAGGATCGCGCGGCCCGTTGCCAACGCACCAACGAGGACGTGCTGCCGTACGCCTCGACCCGCAACACCGTGAGGGACCTGGACATCATCCGCGCTGCGCTCGGCGAGGAGAAGATGTCCTACTTCGGGGGGTCGTACGGCACCTACCTAGGAGCGGTGTACCTGCAGCTGTTCCCCGAGAAGGCCGACCGCTTCGTCCTGGACAGCGCCGTCGACCCGAACGTCTATGGCCCCGGCCTGCTCAGCCGGAACAACGCCGCCATGACCGCCGCCCTGAAGAGCTGGGCTGCCTGGGCCGCCCGCCACCACAAGAAGTACCGCCTCGGCGCCACGGCCGGCCAGGTGCTGACCACCGTAGAACGGATCCGCAAGACCGCCGACCGTCGCCCACTGAAGGTCGGCACGTTTACGATCGACAACCATCTGCTGCCGCTGCTGCTGTGGGCGAGCGATGACCATGAGGAGAGTTACGCCGAACTGGCAGCCGGTGCACGGGTGCTGAGGGACGCCTCGCGAGGGATCAAGGTCACCCTCACCCCGAGCATGAAGCAGAGCCTGACCGAATACTTCTCCCCGGACGTCACGGGTTTCGTCAGCGTCCAGATGGCCATCCTTTGCGCGGACCGAGCCGTTTCCCGTGACCCCCAGACCTACTACCGCGACATTCAAGCGCACCGCTCGACAGAACCGCTCTACGGCCCGCTCATCCGCAACATCACGCCCTGCGCATTCTGGCCCGCCACCCCCGCCGAACCCACCACTCAGATCGGCAACGACGCCCCGGCCCTGATCCTGAACACCACCGGCGACACCCAGACCCCCTACCCGGGTGCCCAGGTCATGCATCAGGCCCTGACCGGCTCCCGCTTGGTCACCCTGAAGAACGCTTACCGGCACGGCGTCTACCTAGGCGGCAGCAGCTGCGCCGATGCCGCCGTCGACCGTTACCTCCTGGACGGCGTCCTGCCCGGCAGCGACCTCACCTGCACCGAAGACAAGAAGACTGCCAAGGTCAGCAGCATTACACCGCCCGTCCACCCGCTGACCGTCCTCGGTCGGTGACGACGGCCGGCAGGTGCGGGCCTCCCCGGGCGCTGAGACAGCCGGGCGGATCAAGGTGGGCCATCACCTACGATCCCGGGTTCGACACCCCGGGCCCCGTTCAAGAGCCTGCGGAGACCTCCGAGGGGTCGCCTTCGGTCCCTCCGACCGTTTCTTCCGGACCACGGGAGCGCTGGCTCCGGTAGACGAATACTTCGACCTGGGCGTCAGCTTCGGCGGGATGCTCGTCAACCGGCACCGAATCGAGCTGTTCCTGCTGAACGGACGAGGCCGGGTGGTAGGCGCGTTCACCCGGCTGCAGTGGGAGGTAGAAGAGGACGCCGCTGTTCGTGGCGATCGCCGGCCTGGTCACGGAGGTGGGGGCCTGATGACCCACGGCGCAGTGATCGCTCGGGAGTACGGCGTGCCGGCCGTTGCTTCGCCCATCTGGGTGGCGTTCGCGACTTGCTGCCCGGCAATGGCCCGCCCGTCTCTACTGTCCGTCGTGTGCCGAAGGGCTCGAATGTCGTCTGAGACTGGGGCCGTCGCGATGCGCTGGAAATCTCTCCTCTGTTCGTCCGCCGTCACGGCGTTGGTCGCGAGCTCGTTCGCCTTGGCGGGAGCCCCGGCAAGTAGCGCGGCCACAATGGGGCTGTTTCATTGGGGCGCTAGCCCCGAGAACACGAGTGGCAGCTCCGCTCCGGTCGCCGTCCCGGGGCTCGCGACAGCGATGGCGTTGGCGGTCGGCGACAGCAGCGACTATGTCGTCCTGGGCGACGGCAGTGTGATGGCTCGGGGTGGGAACGGTGACGGCCAGTTGGGCGGCGGCACCGGGACCGGCACGGGTTCGGGTTTCGTCAAGATCCCGGGTCTGGGGCAAGCCGTATCCGTTGCGAGTGGTGCGTCAACCGCCTACGCATTGCTGCAGGACGGAACGGTCTGGGCGTGGGGCCGTGGCATCGATGGTGAACTGGGAAACGGTTCCTCGGTGAGCAGTTCGGTGCCGGTTCGAGTCACTGGCCTGACCGGTGTCACCGCTATCACCGCGAAACGGCGCACCGCCTATGCGCTGCTGTCCAACGGTACGATCCGTAGTTGGGGGTCCAACGAGACCGGCGCTCTCGGCAACGGTACGGCGGCGACTTCGCCGGTACCAGTGGCTGTGTCGGGGGCATCAGGCGTAAGAAGAATCTCCGCAAACTCGTTCGGCGGCTTCGCACTAACGACGGCCGGAACGGTATTAGGCTGGGGCGCAAATGATTACGGTCAGCTCGGTACCGGATTCACCGCCGCTCGCAGCAACGCCGCAGTACCAGTGGCGGGGCTGTCGGGCGTCACCGGCGTCGCCAGTACCGGCCGCACCGGCTATGCGCTGCAGAGCAACGGCACAGTCAGGGCGTGGGGCGAGGCCGAGGCGGGATCGCTCGGTAGCGGTACGTTCGATGGGTCATTCACTCGGACGCCGGTGGCGGTCTCCGGCCTGACAGGTGTCGTCGACGTGACCGGTGGGCAGTACAACGGTTATGCCGTGAGGTCCGACGGCAGCGCCTGGGCCTGGGGTGACGATACCCAGGGGAACCTCGGTGACGGCGGTGCCTTCCAGCGGGGCAGTAACGTGCCCGTACGTGTCGCGGGACTCTCTGGGGTGACCAAAATTGCGTCGGGTGGTTGGGGTGACACGCTCGCTATTGCAGCGAGTACCACCCCCAGCCCAACGCCGTCCGTAACGCCTTCAATTTCTCCCACGCCGATGCCCACCCCTGTCCCGACCCCGGCGCCTCGCTATGTCGCTCTCGGGGACTCGTTCGGTTCCGGGGAAGGCGCTGCGGAGAACACGTTTCAGGTCGGCACGAGTTTCGGTGACCCGGTGGCGCAGGGCGCGACAGTCGGCTGCCACCGTTCAACGACGTCATGGGCCTTCAAGGTCGCCGCCCAGGCTGCAACCTCCGGGCTGGCTACGGACTTCAAGTTCGTCGCCTGTTCCGGTGGTGTCGTGGATGACCTTTACACGGACAACGCAAAGTGGGTCCAGTACGGAGCAGCCAAGGAATCCGCGCAACTCGCGAGTCTCAGCCAGTACACCAAGCTCGCTACCTTGAGTATCGGCGGAAACGATGTCGGCTTCGAAAAGATCCTCAACGACTGCGCGCAGTCAGTCACCTCGATCTGGGGGGCGAACGGATTCGGATGTCGAAACACGGGCAGAGTGGCGCGCACTGCGGCTGACAACGGTCTCGCGTCATTGACGAAGGGTATTGTGCTGGAGCGAGCCGGGCTTACCAAGAGGCTGGGTCAGGTATATGTGGACGCGGTCGTGAAGATGGCTCCAGGGAGCAAGCTCATCGTCACTGGTTATCCGAAACTCTTCGCGGAATCCAAGTTCGGATATGGCTTCAACAAGGAATCCGGCACAACCTTGGCTTGCAAAGTCGGTACGGTGTCGACTATTTCGGGGGTCTTCATCAGTTACGCGGACGGCCAATGGCTGAACACGGTTGCGGCCAGGGCAAATGCCGCAATCTCGTCCGAGGTGAGTCTGGCCAACACGACCCTGCGTAATTCCGGAAAGACCATGACCGTCCAGTACGCTCCGTCGAGCGGAGAATTTACTGATCATCGAATCTGTAGCGGCGATAAATGGATCAATGGTGTTCAGCTCACGTCTGTGACTGCTCCGCAGGTTCCCTCGCCGAAGCGCACAAGCTTTCATCCCAATCAGGCCGGGCAAGATGCCTATGCTCGAGCGGTGCTCCCGTTCGTCAAATAAGACGCCGGTGACGGAATCCGGATGAACATCGTGGCGTGTGGCGCCATCGCGACGACGGTGGCGTCACGGTACGTGGTCCGTTCTCGGTCTAACGGCTACCTGGACGCGCTCCCATCGGGGTGACCGGATATCCCGCAATCATGCTGACATCTCGGGCCGAGGGAAGGCTGCGGCTGACGGTGACCGGAACGGGAGGCGCCGCGCAACGCGGGCACGGGTGTCGGCGATGACGTTGTTGGGCAGCGACAGCCGGACGACTTTGCTCCAGGCGGAGGCGACCTGGCGCGGCAGCGACCCGGTCACGTAGTCAAGGTCGTATTTGTCGAAGAGGCCGCGCACCTTGGGGGCTACCTCGGCGTACCGGTTGCTGGGCAGGTCGGGGAAGAGGTGGTGCTCGATCTGGTGGGACAGGTTCCCACTCATGAAGTGCATGGCTTTGCTGCCGGAGATGTTCGCCGAGCCGAGCATCTGGCGCAGGTACCACTCGCCCCGGGTCTCGCCCTCGATCGAGCGGCGCTCGAAGGTCTGCACACCTTCCGGGAAGTGGCCGCACATGATTACCGAGTGCGTCCAGAGGTTCCGGATGAGGTTCGCGGTCGCGTTGGCGCCCAGAGTGCTGAAGAAGGAGGGCCCGGACAGCAGCGGGTGGACGACGTAGTCCTTGGTCACCTGCCGGCGGATCTTCTGCAGTGTCTGCTTGGCCCGCGCCCGGAATTCCGGTGCGCTGCGCCGTTCCTTCGTGGCCAGGTTTTTGCCGAGTTCCAGGTCATAAGCGGCGATGCCGTACTCGAAGAAGCAGGCGTTGATGAAGTTCCAGAGCGGCTGGGCGAGATAGAAAGGCATCCAGCGCTGGTCCTCGTCCACGCGCATGATCCCGTAGCCGAGGTCGTTGTCCTTGCCGACCACGTTCGTGTACGTGTGGTGGATCTCGTTGTGCGCGTGCTTCCACTGCTCGGCAGGCGAGGCGTTGTCCCACTCCCACGTCGTCGAGTGGATCTTCGGGTCACGCATCCAGTCCCACTGGCCGTGCATGACGTTGTGGCCGATCTCCATGTTCTCGATGATCTTCGCGACGGCCAGACCAGCGGTGCCGACGAACCAGGCCGGCGGGAACATCGACACCAGCAGGACGGCGCGGCTGCCGAGCTCCAGCTTCCGCTGCAGGTCGATGACCTTGCGGATGTAGGCGGCGTCGTCGGCGCCGCGGGTGTCCAGCACCGACTGGCGGATGGTGTCGAGCTCAAGGCCAATCTGCTCGATGTCCTCCGGGGTTAGGTGGGCGATCGGGCTGGTCGACTTCTTCTGCATGACAGTCATGGGTGTCCTCGTCTCGCTGGAGGTCTCGCTGGAGGTCTGGCTGGAGTTTCGGGCTGGCGGTCGGGTCAGTGCTCGATGTCGCAGGCCCCGGCCGCAGCCGAGATACAGGTCTGAATGGGGATGCCGCCACGATCCGACTCGGCCGCGGTGGCGGTGGTGATCGCGCCGTTGCGCAGATCTCGGACGGCGCCCTCACGCAGGGGCAGGACGCAGCCAAAGCAGATGCCCATCCGGCACCCGGAGGGCATCAGCACGCCGGCCGCTTCGGCGGCGTCCAGAATCGAGGTGCTGCCGTCAGCGGTGACCGAGGTGCCGGTTCGGGCGAACGTCACGGTGCCGCCCTCGCCGACCACCAGGTTGGTGGCCCGGAACTGCTCGGTCAGCAGGTCGAGGCCGCGCTCGTCGTGGTGCCGCGCGAGTGCGTCGAGCAGGCCGGCCGGGCCACAGGCGAGGGTGGCTCGCTGGTCGAGATCCGGCACCAGTCGGGAGAGGTCGGCGACGTCGAGGACGCCGTGCTGATCGTCGTAGCGGGCTACCAAGCGAATCAGGCCGGCCGCGTCGAGAGCGCGCAGGTTGGCGATGAAGATGGAGTCGGGCTCGCTCGGCGCGACGTGGACGACGACGATGTCGAACGCCTGAGCCCGGGCCAGCCGGACGACGCCATCGTCCGCCACCGGAAACAGGTTACGAAGCATCCCGATCACCGGGGTGACGCCCGATCCCGCGGTGACGAAGAGGAACTTGCCGCCGTCCGGCGGGAGGACGAAGTCACCGGCGGCCTGCTCCAGGTGCACCAGCGTTCCTGGCCGGGCGTTCCGGACCAGATGATTGCTGACCTTGCCCTCCGGCACGGCCTTGACGGTGATGCAGATGTTGCCGTCGCTGCGCGGGCCATGGGTGAGGGAGTAGGCGCGCCATTGGCGGACGCCGTCCACGTCGACGCCGACCCGGACGTACTGTCCGGGGACGTGCCCGGCCCAGTCGGCTCCGGTGCGGATCACGATGGTGGCGGCGTCAGCGGTCTCGGCGTGCACCTGCACGATCCGGCCGCGCAGCGCGGCGCCGGCGCGCAGCGGGTCGAACAGGTCGAGGTAGTCTGCCGGCAGCAAGGGGGTGGTCGCCCGCTCGGCCAGCCGGACGACACGGTCCCGCAGCGCGGATCGGGAGGACCGGCGCGGCTCGACGGAGATGCTCATGCATTCAGTCTGCCTGCATCCAGGGGATAAATCCTGACCAGTATGCGTGAACAGGAGAATGATTCTTGTTCGGAGGGAACAGTTTGGCGTCGCAGCGTGGCGGCGGTCACGTCCACGCACTCACTCCCCGAGTCGCCTGAATAACGCTGAATCAGTGCTGCGCTCTCGCCTTCGGCATGGCTACCATGACCGATCATGGTCAAACGTCCTCTTTTTCTCATTGCTGTACTGGGCATCGCCTTGTCCGGGATTGTGGCCTCACCGGCCGTGGCGTCGTCGCGAGGTGTCATCACCGGGACGGTGACCGACGCGACCGGCAGCCCGGTCGAGGGTGCCGTCATCCGGTATCACGCCGTGGGCGGTGACCACGAACAGGTCAGTACCGACGGCAACGGGGTCTATCGGTTGCGGGTGAAGGCGCCGGTGCACGCGTATTTCGACGTGTACGACGACCTGCCGTACCCGGTCTGGACCAGTGGGGATATCTCGTTCGAACCAGAGTCGACGCTGGTCAAGGATGTGGCGCTGTCCGGGGCCGGTGTTCCGACGGTGCTCTACGGGCAGGTGACCGACGGCCGGACCGGAAAGCCGGTCTCCAAAATGCGGATCTCTTCGCTGATCCATCAAGGGGACAACGGCAGCGAGACGTACACCGACAAGGACGGCTGGTACGCCTTCACCGAGTACGACGCCCAGGGCGAGGGCTACTACCCGATGTCCGGGACCTTCACTTACGACTTGTTCACCGAGGCGACGAGCAAGCACGCTGCGGTGACCTACAACGCGGAGGATCCGACCGCGGCCGGACCCGGCGTCCTCGTGAGCGAAGGTCAGAAGGTCCGCTTCGACGTCGTCGTCCCACGCCGTAGTTCTTGACCTGATCTGGGCGGCACCGGCTTGACCTTGACCCAGCGTCAAGGTCAAGCACGGCAGCCAAGATCCTTCTACGGTCATAGGACACGTTCAGGACGACGTCAGAATCAGTCAATCGGAATGCGACTGGGTCGGTCTGCGCCAGTTCCGCGGGCCGGGAGCATCCAGACCGAAGTGGACTCCCAGCATCCGAATGGCAAAGCACACGAGAGCTCCTCCGACGGCGGCCGGGACATCGGAAGCCCCGAGTTGGGTGGCGACGACCATCACCAGCGCGCCAACCAAGGCCGGGATGGCATACAGCTCGCTGCGCAGCACGACCGGAATCCGACCGATCAGCACGTCCCGGATGGTTCCCCCGCCAACCGCGGTGATCGCGCCAAGGATCACTACCTGGGCGGGGCCGCCACCGAACTCCAGCGCCTTGAGCGCCCCGCTGACCGCGAACAGGCTGAGGCCGGCCGCGTCCAGCACCAGGATCGGGTTCATCCACCGGTCCAAGCGGTAACCGAAGGCGAACGCCACCAGGCTCCCGATCGCGGCCACCGCCAGGTAACGCCAATCACTGAACGTCGCCGGCGGCAGCGCGTCGAGGAAGACATCGCGGACGATGCCCCCGCCCAGCGCAGTGACCATCCCCAGCGTGATGACCCCGACCACATCGAGCTTTGCCACCCGGATCGCGGTCAGCGCGCCGTCCAGGGCGAAGGCAAAGGTGCCAGTGAGATCGAGCACCAGGAATAGCGGGGATGCGGTGTCCACCGGGCATGTCTATCCGGTCCGGGGCCCGCGGATCGGACTGGGCTTGTGCGTCGTGTCGCTCAATCGGAGAGTCGTGCCACATTGGTAGCCCAGCGGGGCGGGGATGCCCAGCACTATCGGTGCCGTTCGCTCGTCCGCCGGCACCACCGGCCCAGGTCTCACGGTAGGAGCAGTTCTCGTGGAGGTATCTCCTCTGGTCTGGGGCCTGACGATCGCAGCGATCGTCGGGCTCCTGCTCTTCGACTTCGTCTTCCACGTCCGCAAGGCACACGTACCCACACTCCGTGAGGCCTCGCTCTGGTCAGCGCTGTACGTCGGCGTGGCGCTGCTCTTCGGCGTCGGCGTCCTCGTGTTCGGTGGTGGCAAAGGGGGGTCGGAGTATTTCGCCGGCTACGTCACCGAGAAGGCCCTCTCGGTCGACAACCTCTTCGTGTTCCTCATCCTGATGACCAGCTTTCGGGTGCCGCGCGAGGACCAGCAGAAGGTGCTGTTGTTCGGCATCGTGTTCTCGCTGCTGGCGCGCACCGGTTTCATCTTTCTCGGCGCCGCGCTCATCAATTCCTTCGCCTGGGTCTTCTACCTGTTCGGGCTGATCTTGCTGCTTACCGCCGGGAACTTGCTCAAGTCCGAGGATGAGGAGTCCGACAGCGCGGACAACATCATTGTCCGGCTTGCCCGCAAGGTCTTCCACACCACCGACTACTACGACGGCGACAAGCTGTTCACGGTCCATGAGGGTAAGCGGGCGATGACCCCGATGCTGCTGGTCATGGTGGCCATCGGCGGCACCGACATCCTCTTCGCCCTCGACTCGATCCCCGCGATCTTCGGGCTGACGCAGGACACCTACATCGTCTTCACCGCCACCGCCTTCTCCCTGCTGGGGCTGCGGCAGTTGTTCTTCCTCATCGACGGCTTGCTGGACCGCCTGATCTACCTCTCGTACGGCCTGGCCGTGATCCTCGGGTTCATCGGGGTGAAGCTGATCCTGCACGCGCTGCACGAGAACAACGTCCCGTTCATCAACAACGGTGACCATGTACCCGTGGTAGAGATCAGTACCGGCCTGTCGCTGAGTGTGATCCTCGGGACTCTCGCCGTGACGGTCGCAGCCTCGCTGTTCAGCCCGGCGGGCAAGGCCCGGAATGCGATCGCCAACGCCCGCCGACACGCCACGTCGTACCTGGACGTCGAGTACACCGCCGACCCGGTCGAGCGCGAACGGATCTTCCAGCTGCTGCTGGCCGAGCGCGACCAGATCGTCGCCCTCGGTCCGAAGTACCGGCAGAAGGTTCGCGATGAACCCGCCCTGATGGCCCTCCTCCAGCGGGCCCGTGACAGCCACGACGCCGCGGTCGACCGAGGTGAGGCCCCACCGGCAGGACCGTCGAAGATCCTGCCTCGCCAATGAAGGGCCAGTGAAGGGCCAATGAAGGGCCAATGACGGTCGATCGGCGTCACGGTTGGAAGAGGCGTACCTGACTGGTGACGGCGAGTCCGACCCGACTGCCGATGGCCGGGGTGTCCTGTCCGGCGACCCGGACCACCAGGCTCCGGGAGTCCGGGTGGGCGAACGTGAGCCTGACCAGGGCGTCATGACCGAAGTAATCAATGCCGACGACGTCAGCCGTCGGTAGGCCTTCCTGGGGTGCCCGCAAGGCGATCTGTTCGGGCCTGACCATCACTTCGACCTTGCCGCGCGGTTGCTTATCGACGGGCGTCAGCGTCCCCAGCGTGCAGGTGACCCCCGCCTCCGACGCGTGCCCGGCGAGGAACACCGCTTCGCCGAGGAATTCAGCCGACAGCCGGTCCACCGGCGTCCGATAGACGGCCGCCGGGGTGTCGACCTGACGGAAACAGCCGTCGCGCATTACCGCGACCTGGTCGGCGAAGGACAGCGCCTCTGCCTGGTCGTGCGTCACCAGGACGACTGTCACATGCTCGTGGGCGAGTGCCTGCGCGACGGCTCGCCTGGTCGAAACCCGCAACGCCGCGTCAAGGGAGGAGAACGGTTCGTCCAGCAGGATCAATTGCGGTTGCCGCGCCAGCGCGCGGGCGAGGGCCACCCGTTGCTGTTGGCCGCCGGAAAGCTGATCCGGGCGGCGACGCTCGATGGCGGTCGGGTCCAGGCCGACCAGTTCGAGGAGTTCCCGGACCCGGTGCCCACGTCGCCGCTCGCGTCGCGGCAGGCCGAACGCGATGTTGGCGGCGACAGTGAGATGCGGAAAGAGGTTGCCGTCCTGCGCGACGTAGCCGATACCGCGACGCTCCGCCGGCGTCCAGGTATCCGGCCCGGCGACCGTCGTGCCGTAGAGCTGCGCCGTTCCGGCGTCCGGGCGGTGAAAACCGGCGATGACGCGCAGCAGCGTGGTTTTCCCGCAGCCCGATGGACCGAGGACGGCCGTCGTGGTCCCTGCGGGCACGGTGAGATCGATGCCCCGCAGCACCGGAGTGCCTTGGTGCGAAGCGGTGATCCCATCCAACTGCAGGGCTGTCACGGTGTCGTCTCCTCATCGGCTCGGTGCAGCAGTAGAGCAGCCAGCGGCACCGACAGCAGAATCATGGCCAAGGCGTAGGGTGCCGCGGCGGCGTAGTCGAGCGACTCGCTGGCGGTCCAGAACTCTGTCGCCAGCGTTCGGGTGCCCGTGGGGGCGAGGAGCAAGGTAGCGGTCAGCTCCGTCGACACGGCGATG
>JANNPJ010000513.1:0-1695 GCA_031400005.1 Kineosporiaceae bacterium
GGTCCTTCGCGTGGCCGGCGAAGGTGGCTCCCGGACCCCCAGTGGCTCGGGAGCCACGTCCCTAGCCTGAAGCCCCGGGCGTCAAGGTCGCCCATGTGCGCGCCGCCCGAACGTTGCACGCGCGTCACGGGTGGTCCGAAACGAAGAAGCGACCCACCCGCGCCGGTGGGTCGCGCCAGAGCCAGTACAGGTTTCCGGGCTGGGCAGCCCGGCCCTGTCGGTCAGATCAGACGGGGCCACGTCCCGCGCGCGAGCGTCCGGTGACCGCACCGTAGACGACCACCGCGATGACGGCACCGATCGTCGCGACGACGATCGTCTCGACGTTGATCCCTGTGGTCAGGTCGCGGTTGAGCAGGACACTGGCCAGGAACCCGCCGACGACCGCGCCGACGATACCGAGCACGATCTTCCCGATGATCCCCAGTCCCTCGTCACCCTTGACGATGAAACCAGCCAGATAGCCGGCGATGGCGCCGACGACGATCCACGCGATGATGTCCATACGAGAAACCTCCATCCCACATGCGGGCTTCTCACCCGCCTGCTGGGTATTGCGTCCCGAAGTCCGGGCTGGTGCGAACTGTCGCGGTCGATCCCACCCGAACGGACTACGACACGGCCGTTGCGCATATCAACGGCATCAAACACGCCGGCCCCGCTCACGAGCCCTCGGGCTGCATTCGGATCAGTCGATGGCGGCGGCCTGGGCGGCCTGGGCGGCCTTGGCTCCGTCGGGCAGCGCTCCCTGCAGATCGTCGACCGCGTCTTCGTCAGGCGACTCGATCCCGGCCGGATCCTGCGCGACCGGAGCTTCGCGATCCTGCAGGCGAGACAGCATGATCTCCAGGGACGCCGCGATCGGCACCGCCAGGAACGCACCGATCATCCCGCCGACGGCCGCCCCGATCAGCAGGCTGAGCAGCACCAGTAGCGGCGATATCCCGATCGTGTTGCCCATGACCAGCGGCACCAGGATCGCGCCCTCGATGATCTGGAGCACGACGTAGATGACAGCAACGACGAGGGCCAGCTCCGGCGAGACCGTGGCGGCGACCAGCACGGCCGGGATCGCGCCCAGCAGCGGGCCGATGATCGGGATCGCCTCGGTCAGGGCTGCGATCAATCCGAGCAGCAGGGCCCCGGGCAGTCCCAGGACGGTATAAACGACACCTGTCGCCACGCCCATCGCGGCCATCAGGATGAGCTGGCCCCTTACCCACAGGCCGAGTCGACCCTCGACTTCGTTCCACGCCTCGCGCGCCCCGGCCCGACGGGCCGCCGGGAAGTACGCCAGCGTGTAGCGCTGCAGTCGGGCGTGTTCGACGAGCCAGAAGAACACGATCGTCAGCATCGTGAAAAAGGCGACGGCGGCCTCGGCGACGGCTGCCCCGACCTCGACCACCTCGTCCGGGTCCGGCGGCGCCGCCGGGGCGAAGATCGACGCCGCCGAGTCGACCAGAGCGGTGACCGAGTTGGACAGCGCGACCGGTCGCAGGCCTGAGGCCCACCCACGCGCCTGTTCGAAGAATGGCGGCAGCGATTCCAGGATCCGTCCGGCCTGAGTGACCGCTGCCGGCACCACGATGAACGCCATCACGATCGCGGTGAGCAGGAACGACACGTAAACCACGAGGATCGTCACCCCCCGACCGAGCGGGATGCGACCGCGCAGCCAGCCGACCACGGGCTCCA
>JANNPJ010000573.1:0-2636 GCA_031400005.1 Kineosporiaceae bacterium
CTCGATCTACAAAGAGGTTCTAGCCGGACGCGGCACGCCCCATGGCGGCGCCTGGTTGGACATCACCCACAAGGGCCCAGAGTTTATCCGGCACAAGCTGCCGAACATGTACGACCAGTTCCTATCGCTGGCCGACATCGATATCACCAAAGAGAAGTTCGAGGTCGGTCCGACGATCCACTACGTGATGGGCGGCATCGAGGTGGACGCCGATACCGAGGCGGCCAAGGTGCCCGGGTTGTTCTCCGTGGGGGAGTGCTCCGGCGGGATGCACGGCTCCAACCGGCTGGGCGGCAACTCGCTGTCCGACCTGCTGGTGTTCGGCCGCCGCTCCGGCACCGCCGCGGCTGACTACGTGCGCGGGCTGGGGGAGAAGCGCCCACAGTTGACCGAGCAGGACGTGACGGCGGCGCAGGAACTGGCTCTGGCACCCTTCGGTGCCGCTCTCGACGGTCCGGCGGAGAACCCGTTCACCGTGCACAGCGAGCTCCAGGAGTCGATGAACGACCTGGTCGGGATCATTCGCCGGGAAGGCGAGATCGTCGAGGCGCTGAAGCGGCTGGACGACTTCGAGCGCCGGGTGGCCCGAGTCCGAGTCGGCGGCGGGCGAGCCTTCAATCCCGGCTGGCACCTCGCCCTCGACCTGCGGAACATGATGCTGATCTCGCGTTGCATCGCGATGGCGGCGCTGGAGCGCACCGAGAGCCGTGGCGGTCACACCCGGGAAGACCATCCGAAGATGGATCCGCAGTGGCGTCAGATCAACCTGGTACTCGGGCTGGAGACCGTCCCGGCCGGAAAAGTGACCTTGACGCGGCAGCCGGTGCCGATCATGCGGACCGAACTGCTGGCCCTGTTCGATCGCGCCGAATTGGCGAAATACTATACGCCCGAGGAACTTTCCGTACTGGATGAAGGGGGCTCACAGTGAGCCATCAGGCGAGTTTCCGGGTCTGGCGTGGCGATGAGTCGGACGGCGATCTCGTCGACTACCAGGTCGAGGTGAACGAGGGCGAAGTCATCCTCGACATCATCCATCGCCTCCAGGCCACCCAGGCCGGCGATCTCGCCGTCCGGTGGAACTGCAAGGCGGGCAAGTGCGGCTCCTGCAGCGCCGAGATCAACGGTCGCCCCCGGCTGATGTGCATGACCCGGATGAGCACCTTCGCCGACGACGAGGTGATCACTGTGACCCCGCTGCGGGCCTTCCCGGTGATCCGGGACCTGGTCACCGATGTCTCGTTCAATTACCAGAAGGCCCGGGAAATCCCGGCTTTCGCGCCGCCGAAGGACGTCGCCGCGGGCGAGTACCGGATGCAGCAGATCGACGTCGAGCGCTCGCAGGAGTTCCGCAAGTGCATCGAATGCTTCCTCTGTCAGGACACCTGCCATGTGGTGCGCGACCACGAGGAGAACAAGGAGTCCTTCGCCGGCCCGCGCTATCTGATGCGGATCGCCGAACTCGACATGCACCCGCTGGACGTGCGGGACCGCAAGGTCGAGGCGCAGGACGAGCACGGCCTTGGCTACTGCAACATCACCAAGTGCTGCAGTGAGGTTTGCCCCGAGCACATCAAGATCACCGACAACGCCCTGATCCCGATGAAGGAACGGGTGGTGGACCGGAAGTACGATCCGGTGGTGTGGTTGGGCAACAAGATCATGCGCCGGTCCTGAGCTCCGAGAGCTCGAATCCCCGGGTTTCGAACCGGACGCCGGTTTCGAACCCGGCAACCGCGAGCGCGGCACTGGCCAGGCGGCCGCTGCCGCGCTCGTTCTTTGCCCGAGATCCGCTCGTCGTCGCCCCGGAACTCCTTGATGCGGTGCTGGTGCACGACCTGGACGGTGGAGCGGTCGCGATCCGGCTCACCGAGGTCGAGGCGTACCTCGGTGAGGGGGAGGACCCGGCCTCGCACTCGCACCGGGGGCTGCGCCCACGCAATGCGGTGATGTTCGGACCGCCCGGTCACGCGTACGTCTACTTCACCTACGGCATGCACTTCTGCGCCAACGTGGTGTGTCGTCCGGCCGGGGTGTCCGGGGGAGTGCTGCTGCGGGCGGGCGAGGTGGTGGCCGGGCATGAGCTGGCCCGGTCGCGCCGCCCGGCCGCCCGGCGGGACGTCGACCTGGCCCGCGGCCCGGCACGGCTGGCGAACGCCCTGGCCCTGGGTCGGTCCGACAATGGCCGCGACCTGTGTGACGGCGGTGAACTGCGAGTTCTGGCCGGGCAGGGGTACGACCACGATCGGCTGCGGACCGGCCCCCGGGTGGGGGTCGCGCTCGGGTCGACGTCCCCCTGGCGGTTCTGGCTTGCGGACGAACCGACCGTGTCGGTGTACCGCCCGGCAGCCCGGCGTTAGCGCGGTTGCCGTTCAAACCCGTCGTGATCATGCGCAAAGTGACCCGTTCACCGCGTCGGGCTTCACCGCACCGGCCCCGTAGTGATCCTGCTGGCCAATTCGGCAGTCCCGAACCATCCGCAACCTGCGCGGGTTGGCAGGCCAGCATCGGTTGGCTTTGACTCCCAAGGGGTCTGCTGGTTGCTGTGCCCCTCAAAAACCGGTGCTCGAGGTAAGAATCTGCCCTGATCACCGGTTCTTGAGGGGCACAGCAGCGATTCTCGACGTCTCCCTTTG
>JANNPJ010000622.1:0-4725 GCA_031400005.1 Kineosporiaceae bacterium
GTTTTGGGGTGGCGGGGGGTTGCTTGTAGTGTGGTGTTGTGGGCGCACGATTCCCCCGCTTGCCTACGTGGTATGCAAACGCCACAAAGCGCCGCCGGAACCACCTACAAATCAACTGAGGCTTGCGAACAAATTAAACGCGCACTCCGAGGAGGGCGTCGATGGCTCGGGCTACTACGCCGGGGGCGCCCTGGTGGGGGCCGCCTCGGGTGAGTTGCTCGGTGGCCCAGCGGTCGACGGCGGCGAGGGCGGTTGGCGCGTCCAGGTCGTCGGCCAGGGCCTCGCGGATCCGCTGCAGCACGGGGTCGGGGTCTGGGCCCAACTCGCGGGACAGGGCTTCGGTCCAGCGCGTGAGCCGGGCCTGCCCGGCCCGCAGGACGTCGTCCGTCCAGTCCCAGTCGGTGCGGTAGTGATGCGCCAGGATTGCCAGCCGGATCGCGGCCGGAGCTACCCCGTCCGCCCGCAACGTGGAGACGAAAACCAGGTTGCCGCGGGACTTGCTCATCTTCTCGCCGTCCAGGCGGACCATCCCGGCGTGCGCGTAAACCCGGGCGAAGGGCCAGTTACCGGTCAGGACGTGGGCGTGGGAAGCGCTCATCTCGTGGTGCGGGAACGCCAGATCGCTGCCGCCGCCCTGGACGTCGAACGCCATCCCGAGGTGCTCCAGCGCGATCGTGCTGCACTCGATGTGCCAGCCGGGCCGGCCGAAGCTGAGCCCCGCGCCGTCCCAGGACGGTTCCCCCTCGCGCGCGACCCGCCACAGCAGCGGATCCAGCGGGTGCCGCTTGCCCGGCCGGTCCGGGTCGCCGCCACGCTCAGCGAACACCACCGGCATCGTCTCGTCGTCCAGGTTGGCCACCGCGCCGAACCGCTTGTCGGAGGTGACGTCGAAGTACACGTCGGCGGCCTGCGGGTGCAGCGCGTCGGGCGTGTCCACGCGATAGGCATGGCCTGCCTCGACCAGTCGCTCCACGGCGTCCACCACCAGCGGGATCGCCTCGACCGCACCGAGATACACATCTGGGGCGATGACGCCGAGCGCGGACATGTCGTCGACGTACCGGGCGGTTTCTCGATCGGCCAGGGCGCGCCACGAGTCACCCGTCTCGGCCGCCCGGACCAGCAGCGGGTCATCGATGTCGGTCACGTTCTGGACGTAGATCACCTCGTGCCCGCCATCCAGCCAGGCCCGATGCAGCAGGTCGAACGCGACATAGGTGGCCGCGTGCCCGAGGTGGGTCGCGTCATAGGGGGTTATGCCGCAGACGTACATCCGGGCCTGAGGGCCGGGAGCGGTTGGCACGGTGCTGCCCACCGAGGTGTCGAACAGGCGGACAGGCACCCCCGTGCCGGGCAGGACGGGAACAGCAGGCGAGGGCCACGAGATCACGTCAGCGAGCCTAACCGACGCGTCTCAGCATCCAGCGAGCGCTGTCCCGTCTTGGTCCCTGGAACGCGGATCGGGTGACTCCTGTGCGGTCAGGAGCCTGTTGCGAAATCGCGATTGCAGGGTTGGGGTGGCACGGGCGGCCATGGCGGGTGGAGCCTGTTGTGGGCTCTGGTGGTGGGCCGGAGGGGTCTTGTGCCGTCGTAAATCCGGCCTCGGGGGGCCTGGTGGTGGTCGCCAACCGCCGCCGGGCCCTCAGGCGAGGGCAGCCGCGGTGTGGATCTTGCGGAGGTTGAAGGCGGTGGCGGCCAGGTGCAGTTCGCTGCGGACGGCATCGAGGCCTCGGCGGGACATCCGGGGTAGGAGTTTCTTGAGGTTGCCGATGCCGGGTTCGACGGTGGCGCCTCGGCGTTTGTAGAGCCTGGCGCCTTCTGGGGTGCGCAGCCGGTGGTCCATGGCCTCGCGGGGTGTCGCGCCGGGTGGTGATTCCCCTTGTGTGGGGCTGGTTTTCGCTGCTTTGGCCTGATCTCGGGACTTGCCCAGGGCGATCAGACGGTCCGGTCCGTCGGCGGTGAGGTTGTCATCGCTGGGGTAGCCGGCATCAGCCAGAAGGGTCCCGATCACGTGGTCGGGGTTGGCCGTGAGGGCGTTCAGTGTGGCTGCGGCGTCCTGAGCGGCGCGCATCATCGGGATGAACGCCTCGGTGTCGGCGGGGTTCTGCCCGAGGCTGAGGGCGATGATGATCTGGTCGGCGGTGACCGCGAGCTGGGCGTTGTAGCCCTGCACCCAGCCTTTACGGGTCGGCATGATCCGCGACTGCGGGTCGGTGAGGTTCGCCTGGGACGAGGTCTGCTTCTTCTGCTTACGCAGATCACGCGCCAGCGGCTTATCGACATGGGTCTTGGCTGCCTCGAGCGCGGCCCGGGCGGCAGCGATGTGGGCATGTTCCTCGATCAGCACCGGCACCGGCCCGCTGGGGCGTTCACCGGCGGCGATCCGGGCGGCCCGCCGATCGAGTTTGGCCTGCTGAGCGGCGATCATCCGGTCCAGACGAGCTTGTGCCTGCCTGACCCGGTCCGCGCCGCGCGGGTAACGCCCGAGGATCTTCTCCCCGGCGCCCAGCCGTTCCAGCCGCTGGGCGGCCTCTTTCGCCCGCACCGCGTCCAGCTCGGCCTGCCGGTCGGCGGCCGCTTTCTGCTCGGCCTCGATCTCGGCGGCCGCCGCGGCGATCCGTGCTTTACGCCGAGTCGGATCCCGCAACTGCGGTGGTGTCCCATCCCCACGATCATCGGGTCCGTGCTCGGTGTCCTCGGCCTCGTCCACCGCCCGCGCTTCAGCGATGATCTTCGCGATCTCCTCGCGCCGGAACCAGTCCGCGTCCCGGTTCGCGTCCATGGACGCGTTCGCGGCGATCTTCGTCCCGTCAATCGCGACGGTCTCGAACTTCGCCAGCCCCGCCCGCGCCGCGACCGCCAGGACCTGCGCGAACACGTCCTCGAACACGTCCTGATGATCCTTGCGGAACCGGGCGATCTTCGTGTGATCGGGGATATCCCCGGCGCACACCACCCGAAACGCCACGTTCACCTGGCACAACCGCTCGATCTGACGCGAGGACCGCTCCCCACAGCAATACGCATACACCAGCAACGCGACCATCATCTGCGGGTCATACGCTGCCCGCCCGCCACCATCATTCGGATGCCGGGCATGAAACGCCCTCAGGTCCAGCTTCTGCAGCGTCTCCAACAGAAACCACACCAGATGATCAGGCGCCAACCACTCCCGCATATCCGGAGGCAACAGGAACGGCTGATCACGATTCACCGGACGATACGCCTTCGCCATACCGCCATTCTCGAGCACAAACCATGATCAATCACGCCTGACACACCCCTACCCGCGATTTCGCAACAGGCTCTTGGGCGCACGGAAGTCACCCGATCCCCTCGGCCAGCCGACCGCAGGCCGCCCGGTAGGGCGGACCAAGGGCGGACCAAGGTCAGAACGGCGGCCAGGGAATGGCAGGCCAACCGCCGGGCGGCTCCGGGTAGCGGCGGCGGCGCAGCAACTGGGCCGCCCGGCGGGCGGTCCGCTGGACCTCGCGACCGGAAAGCAGTTCCTCCAGGGTGCCCCGCAGCGCACTGTCACCGGAGAGATCGGTCACCAGGCGATCCAGCACCTCCACCGCCTCGTCGCCGAGCGGGTCACCGGCCCAGCCCCAGAGCACGGTCCGGAGTTTGTCCTCCACGTTGAAGGTCAGCCCGTGATCGACGCCGTAGATCGCTCCGCAGGCGTGCCGGAGGATGTGCCCGCCCTTGCGGTCGGTGTTGTTCGTCACGGCATCGAACAGCACCATCCGGCGCAGCGTGGGGTCGTCGGCGTGAGCCAGGACCACTGGGGAGCCGTCTGGGCCCTCGGCGTCCAGCACGTGCAGCCAACCGGCCGGCACCCGCCGGGGCGAGACGACGTCAACCACTCCCGCGCCGAGCTCACCCATCACCGGCTCGGCCGCAGCCGGCAGGCCACCGATCCCGGCCGGCCCATCACCCACCGCACCAGCGCCGAGCGAGCCGCCGGTCACCCACCACTGCACGCTGCCGAGTCCGAATGGGCCGTCTCGCAGCACGGTCGGGGGGACGACGCCCAGCCCGCTGGCGGCGGACAGCTCGTAGGCGGCCACCTCGCGGCGGGCCAGGGTGCGAGCCGGAAAGTCCCACAGCGGTTTCTCCCCCGCCACCGGCTTGTACACGCAACCGATCACCACGTCGTCCAGGGTCGCTGTCGAGTAGAGGGTCGCGTTGCTGGCGTCGGTGAGCCGACCGTGCACCTCGAGCTCGCCGCGGGTTAGGAGCTCGAGCAGGTCGCCTTCACTCGGCAGGGAGGGCGGAGCCGGGTCTGCGTTCAGCGTCGATATCCGTTGGCCCGAGGGCAGACATGCCCCTCGGGGTCGAGGGGGTTGGCGCAGAACGGGCACGGCGGGCGACCGGCGGAAACGACGGCGAGCGCGCGTTTGGCGAAGGCCCGGGCGGCTGCCCCGGCCAGTGAGACCCGCAGCACCGCGCCGTCCGCGTCGTCATCGGCGTCCGGCAGGTCCTCTTCGTCCTCGCCGTTGGTGTCCCCGGCCTCGAAACACTCGATCACCACTCGCTCGAGCTCGCCGTCCCAGGCCAGGCTCATCGTGCCGACCCGGCCCACGGCTCGCGCCAATCGCGGACCCTGGCGGCTGCGCCTGGCCCCGCCGCAATGGTCGACTGGTTCCGAATTGGCCAACAGCCTCAGTCGTCGTACGAGGTAGTCGTGGACGCAGCTTCGGGCGATGTCGGTCTGGGTGCCGG
>JANNPJ010000613.1:0-3898 GCA_031400005.1 Kineosporiaceae bacterium
AGGAGATGGACGAGGAGACGGACTCGGGCCCCTAATCACTCCTGTTGCGGGCGGGGTGATCCCCGATGTGTGGAAGTACCCATCGCCGCCACGCTCAGGGCACGCCCGACCAGGAGGAAGGGCATCGAGCATGGGAGCGAATCCGCGATGGCCATTCACGTTACGACACCCGACACCACCGTCAGCCCCGTCGCCGCGCCTGGCGGCCGGCGCGGTCGCCGAACCGGGAGAACGATGATGATCGCGTTGGCCGCTGTGGTCACTGCCGCCACCCTGACCGGCTGCGGTGGTGGGTCGTCGACATCGTCCGGCAGCACCTCGTCGGAGACGCCCTACACCGACCTCGAGGCCTGCACCTGGGTGAAGGAGAGCCTGCCGACGATCCCCGACACCGAGATCGGCGCCCAAGCGCAGCTCGCCATCGGCCTGTCCTCCTTCTTCGAGGATCACGGTGGCTTGAGGAACGCCGACGGGTACGCCTTGGACGACGCTCTCGCCCGCGGTTGCCCGGACGTGCACGCCGCAGCACTGCAGAAGGCCGGGATCAAGAGCTTCGGCAACCTCTAGCCCGGGTGAGCGAGTTCACGACGCTCTGCGGATGGCTGGCGGCGGCACCGCGATGGACCCGGAGGTGATGGCCTTGGTCGCCGAGGCATGGACAATCAGGCCATCGCGGAAGGCTTTTCGTCACTGACAACACCGCGCACAAGCGCATCGGTGCATCTTCGCCGAGCGCGAAGGATCTGTTGGCGGATGGCCGAGGCACCCGTGATCAACGTTCGGAAACCGGTCCGACCTTGGCACATTTTTGTAGTACAAAATCGCGTCGATCCGCAGTGCGCTGCACTGTACGGCAATCGAGTGGACTGCCAGCCAGGTCGGCGCCTGCTTGCTGACGACGTCGCGAGTCGCTCCTACGTCCTGATCTCCTGAAAGCGGGCCAGGGCCTCCAGCCGTTCGGCCGCATGATCCACGATCCGCTCCGGATAACCCGCCGGCAGCCCTGCGGGGTGCTTCCACGGCTCGTGCGCCGCGCGCCCCGCCAGTCCGCTCAGCTCCGGGACGTACCGCCGGACGTACACCCCGTCCGGATCGAAGGTGAGGCCCTGGGTGACCGGGTTGAACACCCGGAAGTACGGCGCGGCGTCGGTGCCCGAACCGGCCACCCACTGCCAGCCGTGTTGATTGCTGGCCAGGTCGCCGTCCCGCAACCAGCGCATGAACCAGCGCGCCCCGTGCTGCCACTCCACGTGCAGGTCCTTGACCAGGAAGCTGGCGACGATCATCCGGACCCGGTTGTGCATCCAGCCCTCGGCCTGCAGTTGCCGCATCCCGGCGTCGACGATCGGGAAACCGGTCTGCCCCTGGCACCAGGCGTCGAAACCGTCCCCGGGCGGCTCGTAGCGCATCCGCGCGTACTCTGCCCGCAGGTATTCACGGGCGCTAGCGGGTCGGTGCCACAGCACATCGGCGTAGAACTCCCGCCAGCAGAGCTCGGTACGGAAGGTGTCCACGCTGTCCGGGCGATGCCGGTTGCGCCGACCCAACTCGGCCAGTTCGGCCAGCAGGGTGCGCGGATGCAGTTCGCCGAACTTCAGCTGGGCCGAAAGGCGGGACGTGCCGTCCACGCCGGGCTGGTCCCGGCGCTCGGCATAGTCGTCCAGACCGTCGTCCACGAAGGAACGCCAGCGGGCCAGGGCCGCCGCCTCGCCGGCCGCCGGGAGGCGGATCGAGCCGAGATCCGGTTCGGTCGGCAGCGCCTCGCTGTCCGTCCGGGCCCAGCCCGCGGCCTGGACGGCGGCCGCCGAGTCGGCCGGGGCGGGCCAACCGTGCCGCTGCCAGGCCCGGCTGAACGGGGTGAACACCTTGCACGGCTCGCCGCTGCCGTTACGCACCGAGCCCGGACCGACGGCGTACGGGGTGCCGATTCCAGCCAGCCGGACGCCGCCGGCCGACAGCGCCGCCGCCACTGCGGCGTCCCGAGCCCGGCCGTACGGCCCGCCATCAGCGCTGACGAACACCGTCTCGGCCCGCACCTGGGCGGCCACCGCCGGGACCACCTGTACCGGGTCGCCGTAACGGATCACCAGCCGGTCGTCGCAGGCCGCTGCCAGGGCCGTCAGCGAGCGGACCAGCCAGGCCTGCCGAGGTGGACCGGAACGGTCCCAGAGCTGAGGATCAATCACGAACAACGGCAGGACGCCGCCGGCGGCCTCGCTCGCCGCCAGCAGCGCGGGGTGGTCGCCGAGCCGCAGGTCGCGGCGGAACCAGAGGACACTAGTCGTCATCTCCAGTTACTCTACGACAGCGATGGCGCTTACGACCAAGTCAACGCCGCTAGAGGACCGCTAGAGGGATGACATGAACACCGAGGCCCCGGCCTGGGCGGCGGGTACGGATACCCGATTCATCGCGGCGGCCCTCACCGAACACTACGGAATCAGCACCCGAAAGCTCACCCGGTTCCCCGTCGGACAGGGCACCCTCACCTACCGTGCGAGCGCCGCCGAGGGCGACGTCTTCGTCAAGTGGTACCCGCCCGAGGCGGACCTGGAAGCGGAGATGCAGGCGATCCGGCTCGCTGACTTCGCCGCGGCGAACGGCGTGCCGGTCCCCCGCATCCAGACCACCGACGCCGGACAGCTGATCGACCGGAGGTCCCGAATCTCGGTCTGGGAGTGGGTCCGGGGCGAGACCGTGACCGAGCAGCTCACCGATGAGCAGTACCGGCAGGTTGGGGCCACCTTGGGTCGCGTCCATGCCGCCTTCGCCGTCCTGCCCGGGAGCGGGAAACCGGCCGCCCAGGTCGCCCGGTGGTGGAACCGCATGGACGTGACCGCGCTGACCGCCAGGGTCGACCGGTTGCGGGCGGTCGCCAGTAAACGAGCAGAAAGCAAGGACGCCGACGACCTCGACCATCTCGCCGTCCAAAGTCTGGACGAGCGCAGGCAGGACCTCGCTCGCATCCCGGAACTCATCGCCACGGTCCCCCGTCTGTCCACCCAGGTCGTGCACGGTGATTACAGCTTGATGAACCTTCTTTTTGAGGGAGATCTCCTGAACGCGGTCGTCGATTTCCGCCCACCGCAACCGTTTCTGATCGCCTACGAACTCGGGCGCGTCGCTTTCAGCCCGGACACGATGGTGACCGACCAGGATTGGCTGGCCGGGAGTCAGCAAATCATTGAAAGCTATCTTCAGGCCAACCCCTGGGTCCGGGCGGACGACGTCCGTGGTTCTGTGCGCGTGGCACTGCTGCACCTGCTGCACAGTCTCTACGGAATCAAGCAGCACTACACCAAACCCGCCGTACTTCAACCGGAACTCGATCGATTCTGGCAGCACCGACACCGCACCACCCACCTGCTCCTCTCCCATCTCGCGCAGGTCGACTCCATGCTGGCCGAAGTGATCTCGCGGCAACACCTTTAGCCGACCTAGAGCCAGCCGGACTTGCGCCTAAGCTGGTCTTTCCGTTGCAGAGCAGGGAGGACCTCATGCGCGCCAAACGCATTATTCCTAACCTTCGAGTGGCTGACATCGAGGCAACGAAGGGCTTCTACACCGACTACCTTGGGCTGAGCACCGAGGAGTTCAACCTGGGGTGGGTTGCCCGCTACACCTCTCCGGACACCGGGACGAACGTCCAGCTCGTCACGGGCGACGCAACCGCACCGGAAGACTCCGTTATTTCCGTCCAAACTGACGACGTCGAAGGCGCTTACGAGGAAGCACAGAAACTCGGCTACGACATCGTGCACCCGATAACGACCGAGCCCTGGGGCGTGCGCCGGTTCTTCGTCCGAGCACCGGACGGCAACGTCATCAACATCGTCGTCCACCGTCGCCGCTTCAGTCCGGGTGGCCGACGATGTTGATGACGTTGCCGTCCGGTGCT
>JANNPJ010000619.1:0-8966 GCA_031400005.1 Kineosporiaceae bacterium
GCTCGGATCGCCACGCTTTACAACCCGGCGACGTCCGGGCACTCGAGTACCGTATGGGTGTGTCTATCGCCGCTCACGGTCCCGAACCGTCCGCACGCGGCGACCTCACGCCTCGGCAGATTCGCGCTGCGTTGCTCCCTGAAGAAGCCGGTGATTTCGATCGGGAGTACCGGCGCACCATGGCCGAGGCTACCGAGACCCTCGATCTGAATCCCGTGCTTGAGCTCTTGGAACGGTGGCGCCGGGTCGCCTGGTCGTCTCAGGATCCCGCAGCACATCAGCGCATGCTTGACACCGCCGCGGCGGTGAACGCCGGCGAACCGGTGGCCACCGAATCGTGGCAGCAGGTGAAGGCTCGGCTCGGTCTGTAGATGTACTCGGTTGATGTCGCTGCCGAAGCTGAGGAGCAGGTAGCCGCGTTCCCGGCGCAGCTCCTCGCTCAGTACGCCGAACTGATGGTCTTGCTCGAAGTCGCACCCTGGAGCGGCGCCGCCTACAACCTGGATGTGCCCCGGGCAGCCGTCGACCGGCGCTGACCTGGGATTCGGGCATTCCTACCAGGAGTAGCTTGGCTGGCTGGGGAACGCGTTTCTTAACCTACGATCGTAGGTGACGAGGATTCATCCCCTACTCTGGGGAATGGCTGGAAGATCGTCGGGGCGGTCAGGACAGGCCAGCGGTGGGAAGGCCTGACACCGGCACCTTCGGTTGCCAACAGTCCCGGGGTCAGTTCGAGCGCCCTGGTGGCCAACTGATCACCAATCCAATCGAAGTCGATCGAGACCGGAGTATCTCGCTGGTCCCGCCGCTGAGGGATGCCCTGCGGGTACACCTCACGAGCGTGACTTCCTCGCGTCCGCGACCGCCGGTTGCATGGAGGCATGCCCCTCCTGCAGGCCCACTCCCGCACCCGTGAGAGCTCCGCGGCAGCCGGCCACCGACATGTACGTCCCTGCCTCCCGCTGGTCGGCCGCGACCTTGACGCGTCGGCGACCAGGTACAGCTGACGCTGACGACGTTCTTCGTCGGCACCCACCGCACAACGACATGACACCAACCCGAGAGGAACCCACCATGCGTGGAGCAGTGATGTACGGACCCGGCCTGGTGGGGGCCACGACGGTTCTGGCCATCGCGGTCCTGACCGGGTGCAGCACGACCACCGACACCTCCGACACCAGCCGCGCTGACGCCGGTCAGTCGTCCGATGACCGACAAGGTCGGGACGGAGCGGGCAGGCAGACGACCCCCGTCCCCGACCCGCGCGAACCCAGCAACCGCAACGAGGCCACCGCCCAGGAGGGCACCATGCAGATCGAGATACGAGTCGGGGACGAGCTGTTCACCGCTTCCGTCGACGACACTCCCGCCGGCCGCGACCTGCTCGCCCAGCTCCCGCAGACCGTCCAGATGAGCGACCACGGCGGCGTCGAGAAGACCGGCCCGCTCCGGACCCCACTCAGCCTGGACGGACAACCAGCCGGCGCGGACCCCGACGTGGGCGACCTCGGGTACTTCGCGCCTGGCAACGACCTCGTCCTCTACTACGGCGACCAGTCCTACTACAACGGCATCGTCATCCTCGGCAGCCTCGACTCCAACGCCACGTCACGCCTGGCTGAGCTGCCCGGCGACATCACCGCCGACGTCAAAGTCCGCGACTCCTGACCCACCGACGACCGAGCGTCCTCTGCCCCACGAAAGCTTCCGTGCATGACTACGGCGGTGGGGCGAGGCGGGCGATGACGCGCCTCAGCTGCTCGGCGTACGCCTCAAGAAACTCTTGCAGCGCGTACGGCGGGTCGAGATCAGCGGACAGTTCACCGTCGCGCTGTCGACGTCGCATGTCGTCGACCATCGCCGAAGTACGCGTCGGTCTGCGGGTTGGCGCCTGGGTCGGGGCCGGATCCGGTGTGGGCGAGGCCCTCCCAGGCGAATCGTCGGGACGGTCAGGACAGACCATCATTCCCTGATGCGGAACTTGAACTCAGGGCACTCGATGAGCGGCGTGTGGGTGCAGGTGGAGGCGTGCCTGAGGCTGTCTCGCATGCGGGTGAGACGGGAAATGTCCTTGTCCAGATCTCGGGCCTTGTCCGCCATCCGCTCGCGCAACGCGTCGTCACCGGGCGCCGCGACGAGGAAGCGTGCGATCTGCGCCAAGGTGAACCCGGCGGCTTGTGCACAAGCGATGAGATCGATTCGATCGACAACGTCGTGGCGGAACGTCCTGCGCAGGCCGTTGCGGCCGCTGGACTCGATCAGTCCACGCCGCTCGTAGTACCTCAGCGCAGATGCCGTCATCCCGGTCTGCTCGGCGACCTCGGCGATGTCTAGCTCCTCGGTGCGTGCCACGTTCTCAGCTCCTGCTCGATCGGCCAGGACGGCGGCGAGTGGCTCCTTGACTTGAACCATGGTTCAAGTTACAGGATTTCAGGAGAACACCGGCAAGCTGCTCACGAGGAGATCACTCACCATGCCGCTTCACCCTCAGGTCCAGGCGCACCTTGACCGACTTGCTACCGTCAATTTCGCCAGCCTGCACACCGTTTCGCCGGGGCAGGCCCGCGCTGGCGCACGCCGCTTGGCGGCGGCGTCCATCGGCGAACCGGAGAAGGTCGCCGAGGTAATCGACCGGGTCATCGCGACCACCGCTGGCGACGTGGCGGTGCGAATCTATCGCCCCCTCGGGGTACCGACCGGCGGGCGAATGCTTCCGGTCGTGGTGTTCTTCCATGGTGGCGGTTACGTGCTGGGTGATCTCGACTCCCATGACGGCCTGGCCCGCGCACTGACCAATGGTTCGCAGAGTGTTGTCGTGTCGGTCGACTACCCACTGGCACCGGAGCACACGTTTCCTGCGCCGGTCCACGCGGGCTACGCGGCGACCATGTGGGTCGCTGACAATGCCGAAGAGCTCGGCGTCGACCCGGCGCGGCTCGCCGTTGCCGGCGACAGCGCCGGCGGCAATCTCGCCGCCGTGGTCGCGCTGAAGGCACGTGCCGCGAGGCAGCCGCACGTCGGATTCCAGCTGCTCATCTATCCAGACCTTGACTTCCGGCGAACGAACTACTCGATTACGGAGTTCGCCGGAAAGTACGGCAACGTCTCCCGTGAGGCCCAGGGGTGGTTCATGGACCACTACATCACCACCGAGGACGACAAGCGCGACCCGCTGGTCTCCCCACTTCTGGAGCCCGATCTGAGCGAACTCCCGCCAGCCTTCATCATCACCGCCGAGTACGACGCTCTGCGTGACGAGGGGGAGGAGTACGGCGAGCGGCTGGCCGCCGCAGGTGTTCCCGTCAACGTGAAGCGCTACGACGGGATGATCCACGAGTTCCTGCGCCACCCCTTCGACGACGCCAAAGTCGCCATCGGCGACGCAACCACCGCGCTCAAGACCTTCTTCGGCTCACCAAGATCGAGTGAGACCGAGACCTGATCGGCTGGTGCGTTCTCGGCATCGCGTGCCCCGTCGGCCGACTGATCACCAATCCAAATCGAAGTCGATCGAGACCTGCTGAACCAGCACCGTGCCGTCTGGAAATCGATACCCCTGGACCGAGTACGCCGGAACGACGAGGCCGACGCCGATGACTGACTGGTAACTATCGTTACCTCGGAGCGAGAGGAGTTCATCCCAATAGTCGCGGAACTGCTCGAAGATGATGTGCAGAACAGTCGCCTCGAAGTCGTTCCGACGGGGCAGGTCATTGACCAGTCCGTTCTCGATCGGCACCAGCACGTCGAGTTGGTCAAAGAACTCCCGAGCGAATCGAACCCGGTTCACGAACCGCGACGGTCGCGCGCCGCCAGATTGGCCATGCGCTGCTGAATCATCTCCACGTACGCCGCCGGTAGCGCAGCAGGGTCATGCACGATGCTTGCCTGCTCAGCTGCGTCACGCTCATGGGGAGTCATCTCGCCGAGGTCTTGCAGCGTCGTGACGTGCGGCTTCTCGGCCACAGGTTCTCCTCTGCTTGTTCGTCTACCCAGTCCGACAACCGGTTCTAAGGAGATCGTCAGGCTCCGGCGTGCGACCACGCCCGGCACACGCAGGAGGCGTTCTCCTCAAGCCGGTTAGGTTATCGCCGACTCATTCAGGATTTACCCTAACGCAGTGGTCTGCCACCGACAAGCCGTCGCCACTACAGCGCCCTACCGGGGCCTATGGGGCTCGACCTGTCCGGCAGTTGGAACCCCGGGGTTGTGACCTGCCTTCAGTTGCGGTCCGATCGCAGGCAGTGCTCGATGGCCGAGGCCACCGAGACCCTCGATCTGGAGCTGTGGCGCCGGGTCGGCTGGTCGTCCAGGACCCCGCAGCACATCGGCGGATGCTCGACACCGCCGAGTTCGCCGGACTGCCCGCCGTTAGTGCCCGGTGCTGGTTGCTGCAGCGGCGAGTCGTCCTGGATCTAGCACCACGATGACGCCCGGCTCGATCCGGATCGCTCCTGCCTCGGCGAGGACGTGTAGAGCGCGGTTGACGGTGACCCGGGACAGACCGATCTCCTCTCCGAGTCCTTGCTGCGCCCCAGGCAGCGTGATCCGTCTGCCTTGGGTGCGCATGGACTCAGTTACCCAGTCTGCGATCCGCACAACCGGGCGCGACGTGGCGTGCCGTACCCGGGCTAGCCGATCACGATTAACCTGCCCCGACAGGTGGCGCAAGATGTGCTCACGCAGCGCCGGGACGTCGTCGATGAGACCTCGTAGGAGAGCCACAGGCAGGAAGCGGATCCGGCAGTCAGCCAATGCCGTCCAGGTCGCCGTATGTACCCCGCCCTCCAGCACCGCAGCTTTGTCGATCACGCAGGGACCCGTTGCGGTTGCGAAACGGACCCTTGAGCCGTAGCCGGTGTCACAAATGGCGGACAGAATTCCCCGCTCAAGAACGATGAGGTGCCGGGCGGGGTCCCCGACATGGGCGAGAATGGCGCCTTTGATCACGTCCCGCGGCGGGCACTGCTCGGCCAACCACTGGACCCGCTCGTCCTCAAGCATCGAGAAGAGCGGCACCGCGGCCAATTGCTTCGTGTCCACGTCGGAGAGTATCCGGCGATACAGCCGCACGGTCGAGGACCAAATACGATCTCTTTCATGATCTGCGTAGAGCTGTCCTTCACGAATCACCCGGCGCGGCTGGCGGCTCGACCAGTTCACCGGGAACAGTTGCGTGCCCAGTACGAACAGGGCGCCTTGCTCCTGGCCGGCCCGTGGGACGACGATTCAGGGGCATTGCTGGTCTTCATCCTCGACCGTGAAGGGGTAGATCGGATCATGGCCGAGGATCCGTACTTCACCACCGCCGGTGTTGACGTTGTCTCGGTGCGCACGTGGTTGCCCTTTCTGGGCCCAAACGTGCCTGGCAAGTACTGAACTGGTGAAACTGGCAAAGCCCAACGCCAGCAAGGCCGCCAAGGCCGCGATCGGCTGAGGGCGCGGCTCCCCAGTTGCGGTTGTGGGTTAGCCGAGTATGTTCGGCTGGTCGATCACCCACAGCCAATTGCCGTCCGACTGCCGGCGCGCCACTTCCGCCGTTGCCCCGCTGCTGCCCAGACGTGTCGAGGTGAGCGCCACGTCGCCGTTGAATAGCGCAGGTTGTTGTTCTCCCGCGGCGATCGTCGGCTTATCGGCGAGCAATTCCTCGTACACCTCACGGATCGCCTGACTGCCGACGATGATCTGACCGCTCGGGAAGGCCAAGGTGGCGTCAGGTTCGTACAGTGCCACCAAGCCGTCGACGTCGCCTGCGTTGAACCGCGCAACGAAGAACCGGCCGAGGTCATTGGGTTGTGCCGCCGGCTCGTGCTGGCTGATGTCGCTCATGGGTTCGGACCTCCCTGTCCGGGACAGAACCAGCTCTGGCCCCCTAGGTGAGGGTCTCAGAAGGTGCGACAACGACAAGACGACCGGCGACCCGGTATCGCCGTGGCAGGTCGCCGATCTCGAGTGATCCATGAAAGTCTCACTATGATCACCGACCCGAAACCCAACGTCTCTCCGCCGCAGGGCCGTCGTTCTCTCCGCCGTGACATCTCGATCTCAGCCGTGTCGGCCGGATTCGTCGCGGTTCTCGTTTCGTACACCGGGCCGTTCTTGATCGTGCTCCAGTCCGCCAAGGCCGGTGACCTGAGCGTCGCGGAGACGACGTCCTGGGTTTGGGTGATCTCCCTGGCCAGCGGGTTGACCTGCCTGGGGTTGAGTTGGGCCACCCGTCAACCGGTGATCACCGCTTGGTCAACCCCCGGTGCGGCGGTACTGGTCACGGCCCTGGGTGACTACCGGTTCAGTGATGCTGTCGGCGCCTATCTGGTGGCCGCGATTGCCGCCACCGCGCTCGGGTACTCCGGCCTGTTCGGGCGGATGCTGGATGCCTTCCCTCGGCCGATACTTTCGGCGCTGCTCGCTGGGGTGCTCCTACCATTCGTGCTGAAAGCGGCTGTCGCCATGCAGACCTCACCCGTTGTGGTGGGCGTGATGGGGCTCGCCTTCCTGCTGGCACGCCGTCTCATCCCGAGATACGCGGTGCTTGCCGCCCTGGTGGCCGGCGTCCTCACGAGTGCTCTGATTGGTGACTTCTCCGGTGCGCACGTGGCCTGGGGGTTGGACGGGCCGCACTGGACGACGCCCACCTTCTCGCTAACCGCGATCGTCGGAATCGGGCTTCCCCTCCTGCTGGTCACCATGGCCTCGCAGAACGCGCCCGGGCTGACCGTGCTGCGCAACGATGGGTACGAGCCGAACGCCCGGCACCTGGTTGGTGCGGTCAGCGCGGTGTGGGCAGTCCTGACGCCTTTCGGTGCCCACGGGATCAACCTGGCGGCGATCACGGCAGCCATCTGCACCGGCCCGGAATCCCATCCGGATCGGAGTCGCCGCTACGTGGCGGGGATTGCCTGCGGGCTGTTCTATCTCCTGATCAGCCTCGGAAGCACTGGCCTGGTTGGGCTTTTCACTGTGGTGCCGAGCGATCTTGTTGCGGCGCTGGCCGGCCTGGCTCTGCTGGGAGCCCTCCTCGGGGCCTCCCGCGATGCCTTCTCCGGCGACGGCCCGACGTCCGAGGCCGCTCTCATCACCTTGGCCGTGACGGCGTCCGGGTGTGCCTTCCTCTCCATCGGCTCGGCTTTCTGGGGTCTCGTCGCCGGTGCAGCCGCCTATCTCGTGCTCGGCCCCTGGCTCCGGTCAGAGCCAACCGCTGAGGATCAAAACCTCCCGCCGCTGATCACGCAAGCTTCATCAGGGCGTTGATCTCGTCGGTGCGGTGGGTGACCCGGGCCCATTCGACCAGGCGCAGGGCGGCATCTGCGAGTGCCAAGTCCGGGTCGGATTCGGGTACATCGTCGCCCAGGACGTCCCGCAGCCAGGTGGAAACCTGAGCCCAGGAGTACACCCGGATTTTGCCGGTGTCGAGGCGGGGCGCGGGAAAGCCGCCAGGGCCGCGCTTGCCAGCCGCGAGCAGTCGCAGGCTTTCCGCCGTCCGCGTCCCATGCAGCCGCTGCGAAATGTCGGACAGCGTTACCGAGTCGTCGAATCGAACCCCGATTGCCCGAGGACCGTTCACAGAACGCAGATCACGCACCGAACTGATGATCGCCGCGAACAGTGAGGGAGCTTCCCGATCCATGGCCATGTGGTGCTCACCGAACTCCGAGCTGATCGACGAATCGTCGAGCCCGGCGTCGTACATCGCGTTGAACTCGTCATCGGTCGGCGCTCGGTTGAGCAGGATGGTAAATGACCAGGTCGGCTGGGTATGCATCACCATTGGCTCCACATGGGTCAGCGTTTTCATTGAGCGTTTCCTATCTGATGGTCTTTGTGGTCATGCCTAGCGATAAACGCGTCGATCTTCTTCGCGTGATTGTCCGGGTTCTGGGGCGTTCCCGCGATGGTGAATGGGCTGGCGCAGGTCGGGCAGCGGACGCGGCCCCACCGATGCCCGTTGCGATCCTCCTCCACGATGAGGCCGGCCGCTTTGGCCTTACTCAGAGCCGAGGCGACGGCGGATTTCGGGTGCCGACCCCGGCTCACCATGTTGCAACCTTACAACACTGTTGTGTGATAGCAGCAGCTTCGATTTCGCCAGTCACTTCGATGTCTCCGATTCCGAGTGTGGGCGGACAAGTCCGCCATTGGCTCGGCCTCGGATGCGCCCGTCCCTGAATGTGCGCACCACCCGCCGAGGCCGACCTGTGTCGGGCGCGGTTCATTGCGGGGTGGCCCGACCCAAAGGCGGCGTTCGGCGCAGAGGTGCCCTGCCGAAAGCCCTATGGGCGGGTGCGCGGGGTCTGGCCGCCGCGACTCGCGGACGCCGTAGCCGGGTAGTGGCTGCGTCCGGTGAAGCTCTGGATCTGGCGTTCTCGATCCTGGGTTCAGCCTGCCGTAAAGGTGGGCCGAAGGCCAAGTCTGGTCCTGGCAGCCGTGGTGCGGGGGAGTGGGTCAGGAGTCCGTGCGCAGGCGGCTGTACATGACCATGTCGTGCCACTCGCCGCGGCGGAACTGGGCACCGCGCAGGACGCCGTCCCGGTTGAAGCCGGCCCGCTCCAGCGCTCGCTGCTCGGCGACGTTGGTGATGTCAGTCGTGGCCTCCACCCGCTGGGTGAGGGTCTGCTCGAACAGGTAGTCCGCAATCATCCGCTGAGCTTGGCTGCCGATGCCGCGACCGCGTGCGGTCGGGGTGATCGCGATCCCCAGGTTGATCGCCACGCTGCCGCGATTGGGTCCGTACTGCACACCATGAAATTGCAGGACGCCGACCGCTTCGTCGTCCAGGCAGATCAGGAGCTGCCCTTCCTGCTCGGTGAGCAGCCCGTCGACCTCCCAGCGATCCTGGTTGACCGTCCGGCGGCGGTGCATTGCCAGGAAATCGCCGTACTCGCCTTCGTGCTCAGGGTCGTTGCGCCAGCGATCCAACAGCGGGACGTCGTCTCGCCGGACCGGGCGCAGCGTTACCGTGCCAGGCG
>JANNPJ010000626.1:0-3266 GCA_031400005.1 Kineosporiaceae bacterium
GGCGGCCGCGCCGGCGCTGGTGTCCGCGGGTGGGGACGGGCGGTCCGGGCACCTGCTGATGGCGGCCGTGATCGCGGTGCTGCTGGCGGTCGGGATGCTGGGCTGCGTGGCGGCCGTGCCGACGACGCAATCGGCGACCGAGGCGCCGGCTCCCGAGTCGGCAATCGAAGCGACCACGGGTTCTCCCGTCGTTGCGCCCGAGAGTCGTGGGTCATTCGTGGCGGCGCTCAAGGTGGCGCAGCGAGCGGAGGGGTACTGGCCGCTCTACACGGGGTACGTCGTGCAGTCGCTGGCAGTAGCGGCGGCGCTGACGGCGATCCCCTACTACGCGACGTACGTGCTGGACCGGAAAGGCTTCACGTCGGTCCTGTTCGCGGCGCTGGTCGGGCCGTCGCTGCTGGTCGTGCCGGTGTGGCGGCGACTGGAGGCGCGGTACGGCAAACGATGGTGCCTGCTGTCGTCGTCGTGGTTGTTCGCGGGGTGCGCGTTGATCGCAGCACCGGGGTGGCTGTCTCCGGTCCTGCCGCTGCTCGGCTTTGTGGGCTGCGGCATCGGCTACGCAGGGCAGCAGCTCTACGCCTACTCGATGCTGTCGGACGCGCTGGCCGACGAAGACGAGCGCACCGGTGACCGCCGGGCAGGGCTACTCGGCGGGCTGTGGACGGCGAGCGAGACCGGCACGTTCGCGCTCGGTCCCGCACTGGTCGGCGGCCTGCTGGCGCTGTTCGGCTACGTCTCGGGGGAGTCCGGCCAGACCCTCGATCAGCCCGGCAGTGCCGTGTTCGGCATCGTGCTGGCAATCGGACTGATCCCGGCGGCGCTCATCGGCGCCGGCGTGCTGCGCTACCGGCACCTGCCCGAGCGAGCGACCCAGTGAGCGACCCAGTGAGCGACCCAGTGAGCGACCAGGAGGCACCCGCGTGACGTCGTCCACCCCGCACGAACTGCCCGGACTTCCCTCGAAAGGTGAACCGCACGAAGAGATTCTGGCCACGCTGGCGCAACTGCGCGGCAAGGATCTGCCGCACGAGGGCGGCCGGCTGTTCAGCTATGTGTTCGAACATGGGGACGCCTACCTCTCGCGGCTGCAGCACCGGGCGTTCACGGCGTTCAGTGCGATCAACATGCTCGACCCGACGGCGTTCCCGAGCGTGGCCGCGATGGAGAACGAGGTCATCGGCGCGCTGCTGGACATCTTCGGCGCGGGGCCCGACGCGGCGGGCACGTTCACGTCGGGCGGCACCGAGTCGTGCCTGCTCGCCGTTCGCTCGGCAGCCGTGCTTGCGAGCAGCGCAGGTGTGGACGGCGGGGAGCTGGTGCTGGCTGAGAGCGCGCACCCGGCGTTCGCCAAAGCTGCTGAATGGCAGGGGTTGGACGTCGTCCGGGTGCCGGTTTCCGCGGACACGCTCACCCCGAGCGCCACCGACGTGCTTGCGGCGGTGACCGACCGGACGGTGCTCGTTGTGGTCTCGGCCGTGAGCTACCCGCACGGAGTGCTTGACCCGGTGGCCGAGGTGGCCGCCGGCTGCCTGGAGCGCGGGGTGCCGCTGCACGTCGACGGCTGCATCGGCGCGCTGGTGCTGGCCGGACGGCGGGCGCTGGGGGAGGAGGTGGCGCCGTTCGACCTCGCTGTGCCGGGCGTCTCGTCGCTGTCGGTCGACATGCACAAGTACGGGTACGCGATGAAACCCGCCTCGGCTGTGCTCTTCGCCGACCGGCAGCGGCGGCGGGCGTCGTGGTTCTCCTACGGTGCGTGGGCCGGGTACCCGATCGTGAACTCGACGATTCAGAGCACGAAGTCCGCCGGCCCGCTGGCGGCCGCCTGGGCGACGCTGCGCGCGCTCGGCTCCTCGGGGTACCTGTCGGCTTTCGAGCGCCAGTTGCGCGCCGCCCGGACGATCGCGGCCGCCATCGAAACGATCCCGGGGATTCGCCTGCTCGGATCACCGGCGGCAAGCCTGCTCGCATTCGCTTCGGACGAGGACGGTGTGGACGTCGGTGCAGTGAACGATGCGATGCGCGCGCGTGGGTGGTACCTGCAGGCCCAGCTCGCCTTCGGTGCCGCCCCGCCGTCCGTGCACCTGACCGTCGACACCGGTGCCGAGGCTACGGCTGAAGCCTTGGCGGCGGACCTGGCCGAGGCTGTCGCCGAGGTTCGGGCCAATCCGTCGGAGCCGATCGATCCCGGGTTCGCTCAGCTGCTGTCGTCGCTTGACGTGACGGCCGTGACGCCGGAGAACCTGGCCGGGCTGCTCGCAGCGGCCGGGTTGGCCGACGGCGAGCTGGTGGTCAACGCGCGCGTCAACGCGATGATCCAGCTGCTGGCACCCGACGTCCGAGCCGCTGTCATCGCCCTGGTTGCCGACGGTGTCTTCACCGCCGTGCGAGGCGGTTGAGCGGGTCGGACATCGTGACCGGCGGCGCCCGTCTACCTGCTGGAAGCGCCGAACGACAGAGAAGCAAGACACGTCATTTTCTGCATCTACGATCGTAGCTGCGAACCATCCGCCTTCGCTCCTGACTCGTCTCGCTGTTTAGTGACCATTCTGGAGTCGGTGGAGCAGGTCGAGGGCTGCCGGAGTGAGTTCGGGGTCGATGGTGAGCGCCTGGTGGTTGATTTCGATGGTGGCTGAGCGGGCTTCGCGCAGGGTCTGGACGATCTTCTTGATGCTGGTCCCGGTGCGTTCTAGGAGGTCGCGGGAGACGGCCAGGGCAGCCAGAACGATGGTCAGGTGGGCTTCGACGGCGTCCTTGGTGTGGTGGAACACCGGCCGGGCTTTCTCAGGTCGGACTTGGTCATCCGGAAGGATGCCTCGACCTTCCAGAGGTCGTGGTAGGCGTCGATCACGGCGGAGCCGTCCATGATCTTCGCGTCGAGGTTGGTCACATACCCCTTCAGGCCCGATAACTGCCGAGCCCGGTGCACGGTCTCCTGGTTCAGTTCCTTGGTCTCCCCGGTGATCTTGAGGAATCTGGCCTTGAGGATGCCGTCAAAATCGCTAATGCAATCAAATCGATTGATGGACTGCTGTAACAGCAAGGATTCTGTTCCATGCACCGGGAGCTTGCTCTCGGGAACCGACGGTAGCAGGACTCGGTCAGATGCGGGTGAATTTTGGAACCAACCAACCAACGCTTTACGCGCCGTACCGGATGCCTGCCAGGTTCACTCTGATATTTTCTTGTTTAGTTATCTTTACTTTTAGTCTCTTCCTTCTACTTAGATCTCTTTTATTATCTATCATTGGTGATACGCGTGTCGTAGC
>JANNPJ010000640.1:0-63664 GCA_031400005.1 Kineosporiaceae bacterium
CCCCTACCGCTGATCACCCTCTCGCGATCATGCACGGTTGCCCAGGCTCAACCAGGCAACCGTGCATGATCGCGGCTGGGGATTAGTCGCGGGTGAGCTTGCGGTGGGTTACCCGGTGCGGGCGAGCGGCGTCCTCACCGAGTCGGGCGATCTTGTTCTTCTCATAGCTCTCGAAGTTGCCCTCGAACCAGTACCAGGCCGAGGGGTCCTCGTCGGTGCCCTCCCAGGCCAGGATGTGCGTCGTCACCCGGTCGAGGAACCAGCGATCGTGGGAGATCACGACGGCGCAGCCGGGGAATTCCAGCAGCGCGTTCTCCAGCGAGCCGAGGGTCTCGACGTCCAGGTCGTTGGTCGGCTCGTCGAGCAGCAGCAGGTTTCCGCCCTGCTTCAGGGTCAGCGCCAGGTTCAGCCGGTTGCGCTCGCCGCCGGACAGCACGCCGGCCGCCTTCTGCTGATCGGGGCCCTTGAAACCGAAGGCTCCGACGTAGGCCCGGGACGGCATCTCGACGTTGCCGACCTTGATGAAGTCGAGCCCCTCAGAGACCGTCTCCCAGACGCTGACCTTCGGGTCCAGACCGCCGCGGTTCTGGTCGACGTACGAGACCTTCACCGTGTCGCCGACCCGGACCTCGCCGGCGTCCGGCTCCTCGAGCCCGACGATGGTCTTGAACAGCGTGGTCTTTCCGACCCCGTTCGGGCCGATCACCCCGACGATGCCGTTGCGCGGCAACGAGAACGACAGACCGTCGATCAGGACCCGATCGCCGAAGCCCTTGCGCAGCTTGTCGGACTGGATCACCAGGCTGCCCAGCCGCGGGCCGGGCGGGATCTGGATCTCTTCGAAGTCGAGCTTGCGGGTGCGCTCGGCCTCGTTGGCCATCTCCTCGTACCGGGCCAGCCGGGACTTGCTCTTGGTCTGCCGGCCCTTGGCGTTCATCCGAACCCAAGCCAGTTCGTCCTTCAGCCGGCGAGCCAGCTTGGCGTCCTTCTTGCCTTGGACGGCCAGCCGCTCACCCTTCTTCTCCAGGTAGGTCGAGTAGTTGCCCTCGTACGGGTAGGCCCGACCGCGGTCCAGCTCCAGGATCCACTCGGCGACGTTGTCCAGGAAGTACCGGTCGTGGGTCACGGCCAGGACGGCGCCGGCGTACTTTGCCAGGTACTGCTCCAGCCACTGCACGCTCTCGGCGTCCAGGTGGTTGGTCGGCTCGTCCAGCAGCAAGAGATCGGGCTTGGACAGCAGCAACTTGCACAGCGCCACCCGACGGCGCTCACCACCGGAGAGCACGGAGACGTCGGCGTCCGGCGGCGGGCAGCGCAGCGCGTCCATCGCCTGCTCCAGCTGAACGTCCAGATCCCAGGCTTCGGCGTGGTCCAGCGCCTCCTGCAGATCGCCCATCTCGGCCAGCAGCGCGTCGTAGTCCGCGTCCGGCGAAGCCATCTCCTCGGAGATCGCGTTGAATCGGTCGAGCTTGGCCTTGATCTCGCCGACCCCCTCCTCGACGTTGCCGAGGACGGTCTTGCTCTCGTTCAGCTCCGGTTCCTGCATCAGGATGCCGACGGTCGCCCCGGCCGCAAGGTGCACGTCACCGTTCGACGGCTGGTCCAGCCCGGCCATGATCTTGAGGACGCTGGACTTGCCGGCGCCGTTGGGCCCGACAACCCCGATCTTCGCTCCGGGCAGGAAGGACAGGGTCACGTCGTCAAGGATCACCTTGTCGCCGTGAGCCTTCCTCGTCTTACTCATCGTATAGATGTACTCAGCCACGTCGTCGAGGCTACCTCAGCCGGTTCAACGGCTAATCACGTCCGGTTGACACGGGAGATAAACAGTAAGCGCTACCCCGGTCGCAGGCCGTGACGATCATCCGACCATCGGATACTGCACGACGGAAAACCCAGCTCAGTGCCCTATCTTCCAGGTGAGGAGGATCTTGTGGCAGAACAACTCGACTTCGGCTGGGTGTACGAGACCACCCCGCTGGCGACCTTCCGGATGGTGACGCGACTCGAGCATCTGACCGAGGAAGCTCGCCATCTGGAGCATCAGCAGCACTCGATACTGGAGTTGCGAGAACGCGAAGGGTTTTTCCGGTACGTCGCTCAGCGTCAGCTGGATGTCGACTCCGGCGCCCGAGTGCGATTCTTGTCCAGTCGACCGATGCTGAAGCAGACCCACGTCTGGCACCCGGCCAATTGGGATGGTTCGCGCCGATTTGTGGCCACCGGTGAGATCAGCGGGATGTCGGTGAACATCGCCGGTGACGGCGCAATGATCCCGATCGGTACCGGCGGCACCCGGCTCAGCCTGAGCCTCGTCGTCGAGGCCAGAGGTCGGCTCGCCGGTCGCAATGTGGAGGCCGGCATCGCCCAGTCGCTGGCTCAGACCATCGAGGCCGAACACGCCTTCCGGTTGATCTGGCTCGATCGGCAAGCGCACAGCAGCAGCTTCTGAGCAGCCTCCGAACGGTGCCACCGGCACGGCGCGGGTAGCGTTGCGCGACGTGAGTACCTCGTCCCCAGCAACACCGGTCCCCACCGCTGCGCTTGCCTCCGACTGGTGGCGCACGGCAGTCACCTATCAGCTGTACATCCGGTCGTTCGCCGACGCCGACGGCAACGGGCTCGGTGATGTGGCAGGCATCCGGTCCCGGCTGCCCTACCTGGTCGAGCTCGGCGTCGACGCGATCTGGATCAACCCGTGGTATCCCTCCCCGCAGGCGGACGGCGGGTACGACGTCGCCGACTACCGGAACATCGAACCGGCCTTCGGAACCTTGGACGAGGCCCAGTTACTGATCGATGAGGCGCACGCGGCCGGGCTCAAGGTGATCCTGGACATCGTCCCGAACCACACCTCGGACGAGCACCCGTGGTTCCAGGCCGCACTCAGCGCCGGCCCCGGCTCCCCCGAACGCGGCCGCTACCTGTTCCGGGCCGGGCTCGGCGCGGACGGATCGGCGCCGCCGAACGATTGGCGCTCGGTCTTCGGCGGCAGCGCCTGGACCCGGATCACCGAGGCAGACGGCTCCCCCGGCGAGTGGTACCTGCACCTGTTCGACAGCAAGCAGCCGGACCTCGACTGGAGCAAGCCCGAGGTTCGGGCCGAGTTCGAGGACGTCCTGCGGTTCTGGTTCGACCGCGGCGCGGACGGCTTCCGGATCGACGTGGCACACGGCCTGGCCAAAGACCCGCTGCTGCCGGATCTGAACATGCCCGAGGGGCAGTTGCTGCAGAACGTCTTCAAGGAGAACCACCCGTACTGGGACCGGCCCGAGGTGCAGGAGATCTACCAGGCCTGGCGCTCGGTGGCGGAAAGCTACGACCCGCCCCGGCTGTTCGTCGCCGAGGCCTGGGTGGCCTCCTCCGACCGGCTGGCCGAGTACCTGAAGCCGAATCGGTTGCACACCGCCTTTGACTTCGACTTCGTCCGGGCTCCCTGGCTGGCGAAGGCGCTGCGGGCGACCGCCGCTTCGTCGCTGGAGGCGCACCAGCGGGTCGATGCTCCGGTGATGTGGGTGCTCTCCAACCATGACATCACCCGGCACGTCACCCGCTACGGCCGGTCGCAGGAAGTGCGCGGTGACGACCCGCTGCACGATGCCCCCGGGGCGGTCGATGTGCCGCTCGGCCGGCGTCGAGCCCGGGCCGCGATCATGCTGCTGCTCGCACTGCCCGGTGGGGTCTACCTCTACCAGGGCGAGGAACTCGGCCTACCGGAGGTCGACGACCTGCCGGAGGAGGTGCTCCAGGACCCGACCTGGGAGCGCTCCGGGCACACCGTCCGGGGCCGGGACGGCTGCCGGGTGCCGCTGCCGTGGGCTCGAAGCGGTCCATCGCTGGGCTTCGGAACCGGACCCGGCTGGCTGCCGCAGCCGGCCGACTGGGCGGAGCTCTCGGTGCAGGCCGAGGAGGACGACCGCGGCTCGATGCTGTGGCTTTATCGGGACGCCCTGCGGCTGCGTCGCGAACTGCCCCATCTCGGTGCCGGCGGTGGCGAGCTGACCTGGACCGGTGACGAAGTCGACGTGCTGGGCTTCACCCGGGACGGCGGCTTCATCTGCATCGTCAACACCGGTGCGGTGCCGGTGCCGCTACCGCCGGGCCGGGTGGTGCTGTCCAGCGCGCCGATCGAGGACGACCGCCTCCCCGCCGACGCCGCAGCCTGGATCGTCACCGAGTGAGGTTGCAGGTCTGCCGCTCCGGCCTGACCATGGCGTGAACACGACCCGGGCGAGCCCATCGTCCCGCCGGACCCGTCTCCACCCGAGCCGTTCGTCCCGCCCAAGCCCGGTCCACCGATCCCCGGTCCGGGCACCGACCCGCCTCCCCCGGGCCCGGCCCGTCCCGACCCGATGTACTGACCCTCACGCTCGCCGCGAACCGGCTGTACCGCCCGGGAGGATTGAGCGAGCTTGAGGGCGATCGGCCCGATCGGGTCGAGCCGAGTAACGTCAGGTCTCGTGTCATCGAGCCAGCGAGCGCCTGAATCGCCCACCAGCGTGCTGAGAGTTGTCGGGATCGGGGCGGACGGGTGGGCCGGGCTGAGTCCGCCCGGCCGAGAAGCGCTGACCACGGCTCAGGTGATCTTCGGCTCGGACCGCCAGCTCGAATTGCTGCCGCCGGAGTTGGCCGCCGATCGGGTCGCCTGGCCCACCCCGCTGCTGGCCGGGCTGACCAGGCTGCTCGCCGAACACGCCGGCCGTCGCCGAGCGGTACTGGCCAGCGGTGACCCGACGCTGTACGGAATCGCCTCGACCATCGCCCGGTTCGCGCCGGACGTGACCCAGGCGATCGTTCCGCATCCCTCGAGCATCTCCCTGGCCTGTGCGCGGCTCGGCTGGGCGCAGCAGGACGTCGAGGTAGCCAGCCTGGTCGCCCGGCCGCTCCAGACGCTGGGCCGGCTGATCCAGCCCAGCCGGCGGATCCTGGTCCTGGCGCAGGGCGCCGATTCCCCGGCTCAGGTCGCCGGGCTGCTGCGCGAGCGGGGCTTCGGTCCGAGTCAGCTGATCGCGCTGAGCAACCTCGAAGCCAAGAACGAGCAGCGGGCCGAGCGCACCGCCGACGAGTGGCCGGAAGCCGGCTGGCCGGATGGCACGAGTGCCGAACCGCTCACCGTGCTCGGCATCGAGTGTGTGCCCGGTCCGGACGCCGTCCGGCTGCCTCTCGTCCCTGGATTGCCGGACGCCGCGTACGAGAACGACGGCCAGCTGACCAAGCGGCACGTCCGGGCGCTCACGCTTTCGTCCCTCGCGCCCTCCCCTGGTGAACTGCTGTGGGACGTCGGCGGCGGTGCGGGGAGCATCGGGATCGAGTGGCTGCGAACCCATCCGGCCTGCGAAGCGGTCTGCGTCGAGCATGACCCTGAGCGAGCGGCCCGCATCGAGCGCAACGCCGGTGAGCTGGGAGTCCCCCGGCTGGAGGTCGTCACCGGCCGCGCCCCTCAGGCCCTGGCCGGTCTTCCCACCCCGGATGCGATTTTCATCGGTGGTGGCGCCGGCGCCGACGGAATGATCGATGCCTGCTGGCAGGCCTTGCGTCCCGGCGGTCGGCTCGTTGTCAACGTGACGACGGTGGAATCCGAGCAAGCCGTCTACGCCGCCCGCGCACTGCACGGCGGCGAGCTGACCCGGATCGAGATCACCCGGGCGGCACCGATCGGCCGATACACCGGCTGGCGCCCGGCGATGCCGGTCACCCAGTGGGTTGTCGAGAAGACCGCGAACCGCGATGTCGAGAAGGGAATCGATCAGTGACCGTGCACTTCATTGGCGCTGGTCCCGGCGCTGCCGATCTGATGACCGTCCGCGGTCTGCGACTGCTGCGTGCCAGTCCGGTCTGCCTCTACGCCGGAGCGCTGGTCCCGACCGAACTGTTGGCCGAAACACCGCCCGGAGCAAGGATTGTCGATACCGCCGAGTTGAACCTGGACCAGATCACCGCCGAACTGGTGGCGGCGCACGAGCGCGGGCAGGACGTCGCCCGGTTGCACTCCGGCGACCCGTCGGTCTTCAGCGCGATGGCCGAGCAGATGCGCCGCCTGGATGTCGCTCTGGTGCCGTATGACGTCGTGCCCGGCGTCCCGGCCTTCGCTGCGGCGGCCGCGGCCTTGAAGCGTGAGTTGACCGTCCCGGGAGTCAGCCAGGCGGTGATCTTGACCCGGATCTCCCGCCGGGCCACCCCGATGCCGGACGGTGAGGATCTAGCCGCGCTCGGGCGCAGTGGGTCCACGCTGGTACTGCATCTCGCCGTCCAGCACATCGACGAGGTGGTCACCGAGTTGCGTCCGCATTACGGCACCGACTGCCCGGTGGCGGTGGTGGCCCGAGCCAGCCGGGACGACGAGGAGGTCCTGCGCGGCACTCTCGACTCGATCGGCGCCCAGGTCAGCGCCGCCGGAATCCGCCGAACCGCAATCATTGTGGTCGGCCGGGTGCTCACTGCCGACCAGTTCCCGGACAGCCACCTCTACTCCACCGAACGATGCCGGACGCCCCCCGCGAAAGAGGCTGCACTGTGAGAGAAGTACTGGTCATTGGGATCGGCGCGGGCGACCCGGACTACATCACGGTCCAGGCGATCAAGGCAATGAACCGGGTCGATGCCTTCTTCATCGTCGACAAGGGTTCCGTCAAGGACGATCTCGTGCAGCTGCGAAAGGAGATCTGCGAGCGGCACATCACCGGTTCGGGGTATCGATTCGTCGAGGTCCGCGACCCCGAACGAGACCGCACCCCCACCGATTCGGTTGCGTATGCGGACGCGGTGCAGGCCTGGCTGGAACAGCGGGCAGCGATGTTCGAGCGCATGATCACCGATGAGCTCGGCGAGGACGGCGTCGGCGCGTTCCTGGTTTGGGGTGATCCCTCGCTGTACGACGGGACGATCCGGATCATCGACCAACTGGTGGAGCGTGGCCGGGTGCCGTTCGAGTACTCGGTGATTCCTGGTGTGAGTAGCCTGCATTCGCTGACTGCTCGGCACCGGATCCCGCTCAACCGGATCGGTGAACCGATCCACATCACCACCGGACGTCGATTGGCCGCCGGGATGCCTGCCGGTCTGGACAATGTCGTGGTGATGCTTGATGGCGAGTGCGCGTTTCTCAACATCCACGACGACACCGTGCAGATCTACTGGGGAGCGTATCTCGGCACCCCGGAGGAACTTCTGATCTCCGGACCGGTGACGAAGGTCGGCGCGGAGATCGTCCGGGTTCGAGCGCAGGCCCGCGAGCGCAAGGGCTGGATCATGGACACCTACCTCCTGCGCCGCCCATGAGCGGCCCGGGCCCGGTCTTGGTGCTCGGCGGGACCACCGAAGGACGCACTTTGGCAACAGAACTCGTTGCGGCCGCGGTTCCGGTGGTATCGTCCCTGGCGGGCCGGGTGTCCGCGCCACGGCTACCACCGGGCGCCGTTCGAGTCGGCGGCTTCGGTGGGTCCGAGGGACTCGCCGAGTACCTTGCCGACCACCGAATCTCGGCCGTCGTTGACGCGACGCATCCCTTCGCCGCCCGAATTACCGCGAATGCCAACGCCGCCTGCGCCCGGACCGGGACACCGCTGCTGGTGTTGCGCCGCGCCCCCTGGACCGCAGCGGAGCGCGACCGCTGGACGATCGTTTCCAGCCTTCCTTCTGCCGCGACCGAACTCGATCGATATGACGCGGACGCCAGGGTTCTCCTGACCGTCGGGCGACAGGGCGTCGACGCCTTTGCCCTTGCCTCCCAACAACTCTGGTTGCGGTCGGTCGATCCACCCGACGCCCCGCTGCCGGCTCGCACCGAGCTCATTCGTGATCGCGGACCATTCACCATTGACGGCGAACTCCTTCTCCTGCGCCGACTTTCGATCGACGTCCTGGTGACGAAGAACAGCGGCGGCTCGATGACGGCGGCCAAGCTGGCTGCCGCCCGCCAACTCGGCCTTCCCGTCATCGTCGTCGCCCGGCCGCCCCTGCCCCCCGGCGTCCGAGTTGTGGACGACGTCCCCACCGCCCTGAACTGGCTCACCTCCTCGTAACAGTTCGGTAACGTCATGGGAGCGTTCCCATCTACCTCTTGACGTATCCCTGTGACCACCGTCACGGTATTGGGAGCGCTCCCATCCGGACGGCGCGTTGATCGGGTCGAAGAGGCCCCGCAAGGAGATCCCATGAGGCCCACCACGTCCCGGCGCCGAATGGTGTTCGCTGCGGCAACCGTGGCCGCTTTCAGCCTGGTGATCAGCGCTTGCGGAGAATCGGACGACGACGGCAAGACCGGTTCCGACCCGAACGAGAAGGTCACGCTGAAGGTTCAGACCTTCGGCCTGTTCGGATACCAGGACCTCTACAAGCAGTACATGGCAGCTCACCCGAATATCACGATCGTCGAGTCGGCGGAAGGTGACATCGGCAAGTACACGACGACACTGACTCAGCGCATCGTCGCCGGCAGCGGCGCAGGTGATGTGGTTGCGATCGAGGAGGGGGCGATCGTTAACTTCCTGCAGAGCCCGGACAAATTCGTGAACTTCCAGGAGCACGGCGCGAACGAGATGAAGGGCAACTGGCTGGACTGGAAGTACAACCAGGCAACCACCGTCGACGGTAAGTCCACCATCGGCCTCGGCACTGACGTCGGTGGCCTGGCGATGTGTTACCGCAAGGACCTTTTCAAACAGGCCGGGCTGCCGACGGAGCGGGACAAGGTGTCCGCACTCTGGCCCAGCTGGGACGAGTACCTGGAGACCGGGAAGAAATTCCAGGCCAACGCCCCGGGTAAGACCAAGTTTATGGACTCGGGGACGAACACCTACAACTCGATCCTGATGCAGGTGGCCGGCGCTGACCCCGGTTACACCTACTTCGACAAGAGCAACAACTTGGTGTTCGACTCCAACCCAGCCGTCAAGTCGGCGTGGGACACCACGAACAAGCTACTTGCGGCGGGACTTTCGTCCAATCTGAGGTCGTTCACGCCGCCGTGGAACAGCGGCTTCAAGAGCGGCGCCTTCGCCACCATCGCCTGCCCGGCCTGGATGACCGGCTACATCAAGGGCCAGGCCGGTGCCTCCGGCGACGGCAAGTGGGACATCGCCACGGTTCCCGGTGGTAGCGGTAGCTGGGGCGGTTCCTTCCTCGGTGTGCCGACGCAGGGCAAGCACCAGGCCGAGGCCATCGAACTGGTCAAGTTCCTGACCAACCCGGCCGGCCAGCTGGCGGCGTTCAAGGCGGCCGGGAACCTGCCGTCGTCCCCGCAGGTCCACAAGGACCCGGCGCTGCTGGACTTCAAGAACCCGTACTTCAGTGGCGCACCGGTCGGCGAGATCTTCATCAAGGGCGCGGTCAACCTGAAGCCGGTGTACCTCGGCCCGAAGAACCAGGCCGTCCGCGACGCCATCGAGAACGACCTGCGGTCGGTGGAGCAGGGCAAGCGCACCAGCGAAGAGGCCTGGAACCAGGCAGTTAAGAGCGCGAAGGCTGCAGCAGGCGTCTGACCTTTCCGAACTGGCGGCACCCGCGACCGAGATCCTCGTACCCATCGCTGGTCGCGGGTGCCGCCCTCCACTGTGAGTACAGCCGTCTGCTCGGCGCGACGACATCTGCATCGGCGCTGCTGCCCGAGGACCAGAGGATTCGCATGACCATCCAGGACCATCCCGCCCGATCTGCCGGTATCCCGGCGTCCGGCGGCACCGGTAAGGCCGGTGACCCCGGCAACAGCGACGACCGCCCGCCCCGCTCGGCTTTCCGGATCGCCCTGAGCCGGTGGGACACCAAGGGTTCGCCCTACCTCTTCGTCTCGCCGTTCTTCCTAATCTTCGCCGTGTTCGGCGCCTTCCCGCTGATCTATACGTTCTGGGTATCGCTGCACAAGTGGCCGTTGCTCGGTGAGCACAGCTGGGCGGGACTGGACAACTACCGCAAGCTGATGAGCGACGAGCAGTTCTGGAACTCCGCCGTCAACACGTTCGGAATCTTCGTTCTGGCGACGATCCCGCAGTTCGTGCTGGCCCTGGTGCTGGCTAACACGCTCAGCCGTCGGATGCGCTTTCAGACCCTCTTCCGGGTAAGCGCGATCATCCCGAACGTCACCTCGGTCGCCGCCGTCGCCCTGATCTTCGGCGCGATCTTCTCCCAGGGCTTCGGCCTGGCGAACTGGGCGCTGTCCTTCGTCAATATCGATCCGGTGGACTGGACCGCGGATCGCTGGTCGTCCTGGTCGGCAATCGCGTTGATGGTCGACTGGCGCTGGACCGGCTACAACGCGCTGATTTTCCTGGCCGCGATGACGGCGATCCCGACCGACCTGTACGAGGCCGCCGAGATTGACGGAGCGTCGCGCACCCGGCAGTTCTTCTCGGTCACCTTGCCGCTGCTGAAACCCACGCTGATCTTCACCTCGCTGATCTCCATCATCGGCGGCGTTCAGCTGTTCACCGAACCGCTGCTGTTCGCCCCCGGGGCTGGGGCGATCCAAGGCGGAACGACGCGGCAGTTCCAGACCATGACCATGTACCTGATCGAGAACGGTTTCACCCGATTCGAATTCGGCTACGCCGGTGCGGTGGCCGGGATGATCTTTGTCCTCATCCTCATCGTCTCGCTGCTGAATGTGCTGATCATGCGCCGGATCAGCTCGGCCGACTGAGAGGAACTCCCGATGACCACTATCGATCTGGCCACCCCCCAGTCGTTGCCTGACCCACCGCCGAGGCTCAGCCGCCGGCTGGTCGAAAGCAACAACAAATTGTTCCGGGCCAGCCCGCTGAACTACGTCGTCCTGGTGATCACGTTCATCCTGTCGGCCTTCCCGCTGTACTGGATGCTCGTGCTGGCCTCCCGGACGAACGACGAAGTTGTCCAGTTGCCGCCCCCCTTGGTCCCGGGCGGCAACCTGGCCAACAACGTCGAAAAGCTCTTCGCCGCCCAGGACGTGCTCTTCGCCAAGGCCCTGATGAATAGCTTCATCGTGGCCGGGACGATCACCGTCTCGGTGGTGATCTTCTCCGCCCTGGCCGGTTTCGCCTTCTCCAAGCTGACGTTTCGCGGCAGCAATCTGCTGCTCGGCGTCGTGGTCCTCACGATGATGGTCCCGGTCCAATTGGGCACCATCCCGCTCTACATGATGATGGACTGGCTAGGCATATCCGGCACCCTGCCGACAGTCATCCTGCCTTTCCTGGTCAGCGGTTTCGGCGTCTTCATGATGCGCCAGTACGCCAGTCAGGCGGTGCCGGACGAGCTGATCGAGGCGGCCCGGGTGGACGGCGCCTCCACGCTGCGGATCTTCTTCAGCGTGGTGCTGCCGGCGCTTCGGCCGGCCGCCGCGATCCTCGGGCTGTTCACTTTCATGCAGTACTGGAACGACTTCCTCTGGCCTTACGTGTCTCTCAACCCAGAAAACCCGACCGTGCAGGTGGCACTGAGCCGGTTGTCCAGCGGCACCGACTACTACCAGGACCAGGCCCTGGTGATGGCCGGAACGCTGATGGCAACCCTCCCGCTGATCGCCGTCGTGGTGATTTTCGGCCGGCAACTGATCAGCGGAATCATGGACGGAGCGGTAAAGGCGTGAGCGAGTTACTCAAGGAACCCACGGGTACCGTCAGCTTTCCCAGCAATTTTCTCTGGGGTGGGGCGACTGCGGCGTACCAGATCGAAGGCGCGGCCCAGGTCGATGGCCGAGGGCCGTCGATCTGGGACACGTTCGCCCGCACCCCGGGGCGGATCGTCGACGGCACCACCGGCGATCAGGCCATCGACCACTACCACCGGTACCGAGACGACGTCGCCCTGATGGCGCAGCTCGGACTGAACGCCTACCGGTTCTCGGTCGCCTGGCCCCGGATCCAGCCGACCGGCAGCGGCCCCGCGGTCCAGGCCGGTCTGGACTTCTACCGCCGACTGGTCGACGAGTTGCTCGGCCATGGCATCGAACCGTGGCTGACGCTCTACCACTGGGATCTCCCGCAGGCCCTGGAGGATACCGGTGGCTGGCCGAACCGGGACACCGCCGAACGGTTCGCCGACTACGCCGCACTCATGCACCAGGCCCTCGGGGATCGGGTGACGAACTGGACGACGCTGAACGAGCCGTTCTGCCCCAGCCTGATCGGCTACGCCGCCGGCGGCCACGCACCCGGCCGAACCGAACCCGCGGCCGCCCTGCGCGCCGTCCACCACTTGCTTCTCGGGCACGGCCTGGCTACTCAGGCGATTCGGGCGGCAAACCCGGCCACCACCATCGGGATCACCCTGAACCTGTACGCCGTCGACCCGGCAACCGACAAGCCGGCCGACATCGATGCCGCCCGCCGAGTGGACGGCCTGCAGAACCGGATCTTCCTGGATCCGGTGCTGCGCGGGCACTACCCCAGCGACGTGCTGGAGGACGTCGCGGACCTCGGTGGGTTCGGTGAGGTCCGGGACGGCGACCTGGCCGTGATCAGCACCCCACTCGACTTCCTTGGCGTCAACTACTACACCCGGCATGTGATTACCGCCGGGGGCAGCGGTCCGGACGACGTCCCACAAGCCGGCCACCCGGCCACCGACGGGGCCTCACCGTGGGTCGGCAGCGAGCACGTGCGCGGGGTCTTTCGCGGGTTGCCCCGCACAGACATGGACTGGGAGGTGGACCCGGACGGGCTGTACGAGGTTCTGACCCGGTTGCGGGACGAGTACCCGGCCGTGCCACTGCTGATCACCGAGAACGGTGCCGCCTTCACCGACCGGGTGAGCGAAGACGGCAGCGTGCACGACCCGGATCGGGTCGCCTACCTGGACGCGCATCTGCGGGCTTGTCATCGGGCGATCGAGGACGGTGTGCCGTTGCGGGGGTACTTCGTCTGGTCGATTTTCGACAACTTCGAATGGTCCTGCGGGTACACCCGGCGGTTCGGGATCGTGCACGTCGATTACGACACCCAAGTACGAACACCGAAGGACAGTGCCGGGTTCTACTCCCGGGTACTGCGCACCGGCACCCTGCCCGATCTGAGCGATCAGTACGAAATGCAGGAAATGTTCCCTTTCGTCCCAGAGGAGCTGGCCGACCCGAGGCCCGACACGCTGCATCACCCGAAGCCTGGCTCCGTGTCCGGCTGAGGCCGGACATAATCACGATCATGAGTAGTTCTGCGCGCCCACGGCGGCCACCGACCTTGGAAGAGGTGGCCGCCCGGGCGGGGGTCGGTCGCGGTACCGCCTCCCGCGTGATCAACGGGTCGGAACAGGTCAGCGAGGTCAGTCGGGCAGCGGTGTTACAGGCCATCGACGATCTTGGGTACGTGCCGAACCGGGCGGCGCGGTCCCTTGTCACCCGGCTGACGGACGTCGTCGCACTGGTGGTCTCCGAGTCCGAGGAACGGTTCTTCGGCGAGCCGTTCTTCGGTCAGATCGTTCGCGGCGTCAGCGGCGCCCTGGCCGGCAGCCAACGTCAACTGCTGCTGACGATGGCCCACCGGTCGCACGATCGCGGTCGGCTGGACAACTACCTGAGCCGGCAGCACGTGGACGGCGTGCTGCTGCTGTCCTTGCACGGCGACGACCCGCTCCCCAGGCAGCTCGAAACCCGGGGCGTCCCGGCGGTGCTCGGCGGCCGACCGACCCAGGCCTCGGCACTGCACTTCGTTGATGCCGACAACGCCGGCGGAGCAGGGCAGGCCGTCGCGCACCTGGCTCAGACCGGACGACGGCGGATCGCGACGATCTACGGACCGCAAGACATGTTCGTCGGTCGGCATCGATTGGAGGGATACCGCTCGGCCCTGGAGCAGGCCGGCCTGTCGTTCGACCCGGCACTCGTGGTCGAAGGTGACTTCAGCGAGCAGAGCGGCTGGCAAGCGGCCGAAACCCTGCTGCAGCAGGCTCCCGATCTGGACGCCGTGTTCGCTGCCTCGGATCAGATGGCCATCGGGGCGATCGCCGCGCTCGCCGAGCATGGCCGCCGGGTACCCGTCGACGTCGCGGTGGTGGGCTTCGACGACTCCCCGAGCAGCCGCTTGGTCACGCCCCGGCTAACCACCGTGCACCAGCCGGTCGAGGCGATGGGCGCGGCAATGGTCCGCCTGCTCGACGACGTGATCGCCGATCCGACGGGCCCGCACCAGGACGTCGTCCTCGCCACGCACCTGGTCGTCCGCGACTCCGGCTGATCCACCTACGGCGATCGTGCACGGTTGCCCCATCGGAGGGGAGGCGCAGCTGTGCACGATCGCCCCATCGCTGATTAAGGGTTTGAGGACTGCGCGGGACTTCCCTCGGCGGGGTAGCGGCGGGACGTCCAGACCGACAGCGAACCGTCGGCACGGGTGACCGCCCGGGTCTGCGACGAACCGATGATCAGCAGGGTGCGCATGTCGATCTCGTCGGGATCAAGATTGATCAACTGGACCACGCGCACGGACTCCTGCTCGGAGCCGACGGCTCGACCGATCACCACCGGAGTTTCTGGGGCCCGATGGCGGAGCACGACGTCGCGAGCCAGCGCCACCTGATGCCGGCGTTCCCGCGATGCCGGGTTGTAGATCGCGATCACCAGATCGGCGGAGGCCGCGGCCTCGAGCCGACGTTCCACCACGTCCCAGGGCTTCAACCGATCCGAGAGCGAGAGCGTGCAGAAGTCGTGCCCGAGGGGAGCGCCGATCCGGGCGGCCACCGCCTGTGCGGCGCTGACTCCCGGCAGCACGCGGACCGACACCGCCTTGTAGGCCGGCTCGTCGGCCACTTCAAGCACCGCCGCGGCCATCGCGAAGATCCCCGGGTCACCGGAACTGACGACCACCACCCGGCGGCCCTGTAATGCCAGATCCAGGGCGAACGCGGCCCGTTCTGACTCCACCTTGTTGTCACTGGCGTGCCGTCGCTGCCGGGGATTGATCGGCACCCGGTTGAGATAGGTGACGTAGCCGACCAATTCGTCGGCCTCGGCGATCGCTCGGTGCACCTCGGGCGTCATCCAATCTCGACCGCCCGGGCCCAACCCGACCACCGTGACCCCGCCGTGCCGCTCAACCCCGCCGTGCCGCTCAACCCCACCGTGATCATGCACGGTTACCCGGTCTGGAGCGGACAGCTGTGCGGCATCTCCCGGCCGAACGCCAGCGGAATCGCGGAGGGGTTTGCTGTTCAGCGGACCGGGCAACAGGGCCAGGGAGAAGTAGGGCACCTCATCCGGGTCGACGTCGGTCAACGCCGCAGTCCGTTCGCTCGGCATGCTGGCTCGCTCGACGTACCAGGCATCGTCCAGTCGGCCGGCGGCCGCGAAGCCCTCCCGAACCGCGCCGAACGTTCGACCCAGCTTCATCACCACGGCGGCGTCGGTGCTGGCCAGCCGGGCGGCAAGCTGATCGGCGGGCAGCGTGCCGGGCAGAATGGTCAGCACCTCGTCCCGCTCCACCAGCGGTCGACCGAGCGCCGCCGCGGCCGCGCTGACCGAGGTGATCCCCGGCACCACCTCGGTCGGGTAGCGGTCGGCCAGCCGCTTGTGCATGTGCATGTAGGACCCGTAGAAGAACGGGTCACCTTCGGCCAGCACCACGACGTCCAGGCCGGCATCGAGATGGCTGGCCAGCCGGGCAGCAGCGGCGGTGTAGAAGTCGTCGATCGCTCCCTGATAGCCGCCCGGGTGAGTAGAGGTCTCGGTGGTGACGGGGTAGATCAGCTGCTCTTCGATCTGCCCGGCACGAAGATACGGTTCGGCGATGCTACGGGCGATGCTGCGACCGTGCCGGGCGCTGTGATAGGCAATCACGTCGGCCGCGCCGATCAGCCGGGCAGCCTTGACGCTGACCAACTCCGGATCGCCTGGCCCCAACCCGACGCCGTACAACCGTCCAGTCTGCCGCTCAGTCTGCGGAGTCTCGCTCATTCCTGCTCGCTCGCGATCGCATTGACGGCGGCCACAGCCATTGCGCTACCCCCGCGCCGGCCATGCACCACCACGTAGTCGAGGCCGAGCGGATTGTCGGCCAGGGCGAGCTTGGATTCGGCGGCGCCAATGAAACCGACCGGCAGGCCGAGGATCGCGGCCGGCCGGGGTGCGCCGTCCCGAATCAGTTCAAGTAGGCGGAACAGTGCCGTGGGCGCGTTCCCGATCGCGACCACCGAACCCTCCAGCCGTTCCAGCCAGAAGTCGATTGCGGCTGCGCTGCGGGTGGTTTCGAGCTCTCTGGCGAGGTCTGGCACCCACGGGTCACGCAGCGTGCAGATCACCTCATTGTCCGCCGGCAGTCGGGATCGGGTGATCCCGCTGGCCACCATCTGCGCATCACAGAGGATCGGCGCGCCGGCGAGCAGCGCCGTCCGGGCGGCCTTGACCGCGTTCGGGCTCACCGCGAGATCGTCCACCAGATCGGTCATCCCGCAGGCGTGAATCATCCGGACGGCGACCCGGGCGACGTCCTCGCCGAGGGCATCCATCCGGGCTTCGGCCCGGATGGTGGCAAACGACTCGCGATAGATCTGCGCTCCGTTCGCCTCGTAACGTCCCGGCCACTGCGGTCTTTCGGTCATCTGGCGACCTCGATTCGAATTCCGGACAGATCGCGCGGGCTGAGCCGGGCACTGTCGTTTGAGTCACCACTGGAACCACGGGCGGGGTCGCCGGTTGAGTCGCCGCCCACCCGATACCCGGTGGGCGTGGCCAACAATCGGACGACGTTGGGACCGGACGGCGTGCCGCAACTGCGCTCGCACCCGGCCCAGTGCAGAGCGGGTCCGGCGGGGTCTGCGACGGCGGCGAAGGCCTGGACATCCGCATGGACGTCGGTGAGCGACTTCGCGCAGCCGGGTCGCCCGGCACAGGCAGTCAACCGCGACCAGGCCGTCCCGGGTTCGACCACGAGACCGACCGAGGCCAGCAGTTCGCGGACCGCCAGCGCGGCCGGTAACTGCAGATCTCGGATCACTATCCGGCGCCACGGGGTGATCCGCAGTGCGCCCCGAAGCCCGTCGGCCGGTGCCTGCGACAACTCTGTCCCAGCAGCGAGCGCGGCCGCCTGATCGGTGGTCAGCAGGCCGAGCGGAGTGAGCGCACAGACCGCGAACCGGCCGTCCCGCTGCTCGATCAGTCCAGGCTCCAGGGTTATCCCGCCCTGCGGCGCGTCCGTCGCTCCCGGCGCAGCCGAATCTTGCGGCACCTTTGGCGCGTGCGCGACCGGCGCGCGCGGTGCCGACTGGCGCTGGTGGTGCTGGTGTTCCTCGATCGGCCAGCCGGACGTCCGCAGCCGTTCCACGAGTGCGGCGCCGCCGCCGACCAGCTCCGCGATCCGCCAGGCCTTGCTGTCCTGCGCGAGCCGCTCGGCCAGGAAACACTCGGCCGCAGCGAGCATGGCGGCCACCACGTTCTCCACCCCCACCTGCAGCCCACGGGTGGCGCCTGGCAGGCGAACCGCGTAGCGGCCGGCACCGAGCGCGATGGCCAGCACATCGGCACCCTCCGCCTGGATGTCCCCACTGCCGTCGTCCACCGCGAACAGGAACCGGCCGGGCAGCGCAGCCAATGCGGGCCGGGCGCAGAGCGCCGCATCAAGATCGTGGACGAGCGGATCGACGTCGTCCAGCGAGCCGGACCGCCGCCCCGACAGCGGCGAGGCCACGATGTTGCGGACCCGCTCGTGCTCGGCATCCGGTAGCAGTCCAGCACCCCGCACCCGCCGTACCAGGGCCCCAACGTCAGCCTCGGCTACCCCTCTGACCTGCACGTTCCCCCGAGAGGTGAGACCAATTCGGCCGTCGGCAAGATCCACCGAAGCGGCACTGAGCGCCCGCAGCGCGGTCAGCGCGAGCGCCCCACCGGGCACCCGAATCCGCAACAGTTCACCGTCGGCGGCGTGGTGGGGTCGCAGAGCGCCCGGACACCCGTCGTCCGCACTCTGCCGCTGCGCTTTCACCGCCTCCGTCACCCCCCGATCCTACGGGCGCCCCAGCACCACTCCTTCGGCGCACTAGGGATTAGGTCCAGGGATTGGGGAAGATCTGACCCATGGCGTAAGCAGGATCCTCCCCAATCTGCCCTCGGCACCCGTTATCCCCAGCGGTCGGTTATCCACATGGCGGGCAGCGGCGAGCGTCGGGTGAGCGAGGGTGTCGTCATGGCCTCGCGGAGCCCGAAATTTGATCACATTTGGCCGGCGCTTGCGATAGCGCAGGACGGCATTGTGGCTCGACGTCAGCTCATCGACGCAGGGTTGACGTCAGGTGTAGCGCGGCGCGAGATCGTTGCTCGACGTTGGCGGCGGCTGCACGACGGTGTCTATGTCACATTCACGGGTCCGGTTCCGGATCAGGCTCAGATCTGGGCGGCGGTGTTGCGGGCGGGACCGGGAGCCGCAGCCAGCCATCGGACTGCGCTCTGGCTGTGGGGAGTGATCGACAAGCGTCCCGACATCACTGAAGTGGCGATTCCCCATCATCGGCGAGCGGAGGGCGAGACTGATCTGCGCCTTTACCGGATGCGCGGATTGACGGAGCTGACACACCCAATGGCACAGCCACCACGCTTGCGAGTGGAGTCTGCTGTCCTCAGTGCCACAGCCGGAGCGAAAGCCATCGGGACGGTGATCGATCTCACGCTTCGAGCCACCCAGCGGCGCCTGACCACGGCCCCCAGGCTACGGACCGCTCTCGAGCTCTGGCCTCGTCATCGCTGGCGCACTTTACTCATCGAAATCCTTGCCGAAGCAGAAGACGGCATCGCCTCGGCCCTGGAACTGCGCTACGCCCGGAACGTCGAGCGTGCACACGGACTGCCCCACGGTCGACGGAACGCACCGGAGACCCTCGGCAACGGCAAAGGCCGGCGCTATCGCGATGTTCGCTACGAAGATTTCGCCACAATTGTGGAGCTTGATGGACGCGAAGCCCATCCGATCGATGAGGCATTCAGAGACCTCCGCCGTGACAATGCCGTCGTCACAACGGGACAACGACCACTGCGTTACGGCTGGCGAGATGTGACCTTTCTGGCCTGCGAGGCCGCCGGCCAAGTTGGCGCCGTCCTCACAATGCAGGGGTGGACAGGGCAATTGAAGCGCTGCGGACCCCGATGCCGACTTGAACCCAACAGGAGGGATTGGGGAAGATCCGACCCATCGCGTGGGCAGGATCTTCCCCAGTAACGCCCCGCCAAGACTTAGGCCCAGCCGCGGTGGCGGGGGTCGGGCGGAAGGCGGGGGTTGAGCAGGTGGGCCACCAGGGCTGTCCAGCCGGTTTGGTGGGTGGCGCCCAGGCCTTCCCCGGTGTCGCCGTCGAAGAACTCGCTGAACGTGGGGTGTTCGCTCCAGAGCGGGTTGTCGCTGGCCTCAATCCGCTCTCCGTCTGCCGGTCGGCGGCCGTTGACCGGCCGGAACAGCGCCGTCAAACCGCCGTCAATCAGGTCTGCGGCCTCGATCAGGGTCTTGTGGTTGCCCGATCCGGTCGGGATCTCGATCGTAAACGAGTCACCGAAGTGCCGACCATAGGTCCGGAGTTTGTCCGCGAGCAGCACGTTCACCGGGAACCAGACCGGGCCACGCCAGTTCGAGTTGCCACCGAACAACCCGGTTCGAGACTCGCCCGGCTCGTACTCGATGGAGGCGCTGCGGCCGCCGACGTCCGTAGTGATCCCGCCCCGCACCGCCGCCGACATGGACCGGATGCCGTACGGCGAGAGGAACTCGTCGGTGTCGAACATCCGGGTCAGAATCCGCTTCAGCCGTACCGGGTCGACGAGCGAGAGCAGCATCTTGCGCTGCCCAGGGCCTTTGGCGAACAACAGCGGTCCGACCAGTTCCGGACGACGCCGCTGCAGCCATTGCAGCCGAGCGGTGACATCCGGACACTCCTCGGCGATCCAGGACGGCACCTCGGTGGCGCCAAGAATCGGCAGCAGCCCGACCATCGAGGGCACCCGCATCTGCTGCGCCCTGCCATCGGGCGCCACCAGGACGTCGTAGAAGAAGCCGTCCTCCTCATGCCAGAGCGAGACGTCGTGCGAACCGAACGCGTTCATCGACTTGGCGATTGCCAGGAAATGCTCGAGGAATTTGGTTGCTGTGTCGTCCCAGGCCTTGTCGTGCCGGGACAGCTCCAGGGCAATCTTGAACATTTGCTGGCAGTAGAACGCCATCCAACTGGTGGCGTCGGACTGCTCCAGCCGGTAACCGGGCGGCAGCGGGGCGGACCGGTCGAACAGGCCAATGTTGTCCATCCCCAAGAACCCGCCCTCGAACAGGTTCGATCCGGTGGAGTCCTTGCGGTTCACCCACCAGGAGAAGTTCAGCAGCAGCTTGGTGAAGACCCGGATCAGGAACTCCCGATCCCGGTACCCATCGATCCGGTAGACGTGCCACGCCGCCCAGGCGTGAACAGGTGGGTTGACATCGCCGAATTCCCATTCATAGGCGGGCAATTGGCCGTTCGGGTGCATCGCCCATTCCCGGCACATCAGCACGAGCTGTTCCTTGGCAAAATCCGGATCCACGTGAGCCAGCGGGATCGCGTGAAAAGCCAGATCCCAGGCGGCAAACCAGGGATACTCCCACTCGTCCGGCATGGAGATAACATCCGCCAGCGACATCCAGCCCCAGGCGGTGTTTCGCCCGCCCTTGGCCCGGCGGGAATCCGGCGCCGGTGTCGCGGCCGGGTCGCCGTGTAACCACTGTTCGACGTCGTAGCGGTAAAGCTGCTTGCCCCAGAGCAATCCGGCATAGGCCCGGCGGGCGACGTGCCGGTCCTCGGCCGGGAGAGCCGGGTGAATGACCTGGGCGTAGAAGGCATCTGCCTCGTTGGCCCGGTTCCGCAGGACGGCATCGAAGCCCGGCCCGAAGGTGTGGACGTCCGGCGCTTCGTGACAGAGCCGCAGTTTGACCGTGACCGACTCGCCCGCCGGAATCGAGTCGAAGGAGTACCAGATCGCCACCTTCGTCCCCTCGTCGAACGGGTTGATCGCGCCCATCTCACCGTTCACGATCCGCCGATTGACGCCGTCCTTCGGGAAAGCACTGGCGTTCTTGCCGGATCCGAACAAGCCGGTCTGGTTGGTCTCGTTGTCGCAGAACAGCAGCACCGGAGAACCTTGCGCGGCAAGGTGATAAGTGCCCAGCAGGCCGTGTCTGACCTCGACCGCCTCCACCCCGCCGACCGCGAGGCTGGGAGGCAGCAGCTGGTGCATCGAGCCGCGGCGCGGATCGCGGCCCCAGGCCCAGGTGTTGCGCAGCCACAGCTGCGGCAGCAGGTCGAGCGCAGCGGCGTCCGGGCCATGATTCGTTGCGGTGATCGTGATGCACAGGTCGTCAGGCGAGGCCTTCGCATACGTCATCTGGACGTCGAAGAATCGGTCATCGTCCAGCACGCCGATATCGCCGAGCTCGTACTCGCGCTGGTCCCTACCGCGCTTGGCATTCTCCTCGCGCAGCTTCTGGTACGGATATTCGGCCTGGGGGTAGCGGTACATCCATTGCATCCAGCTGTGTGTCGGCGTCCCGTCGATTGCCCACCAATACTCCTTGGCGTCCTCACCGTGGTTGCCCTGACCGTTGGTCAGACCGTAGAGCCGCTCCTTGAGGATCGAGTCCTTGCGGTTCCACAGGGCCAGCGAGAAGTTGAGGAAGCCGAACCGGTCGCAGATCCCGCCCAGCCCATCTTCACCCCAGCGGTAGGCCCGGGCGTGCGCATGCTCGAACGGGAAGGACTCCCAGGCGTCCCCGTCCGCCGAGTAGTCCTCCCGGACGGTTCCCCACTGCCGTCCCGACAGGTAGGGCCCCCATTGCCGCCATGGGCCCGTCGGATCGGGCGACTCGGCCAGTCGGGCGTGCTCAGCTGTCACTTCGCCGGAGGGCCAGTCACCGCCTTGCCAGGCCCCGGCCGCTCCGGGCACGGCCGTCGCGGGCACGGCCGTCGCGGACACGGCCGTCGCGGACACGGCCGTCTCGGGCTCGGCCCCCCCAGTTGTCTCCGGCGCAACGGTCGCCTCAGCACCAACGGTCGGCTCCGTCGAAGCGACCACCGGATCGACCTTGTCGCCCTTGCGTCGGGACGGCGTACGCGGCGGCGGAGAGGTAGTCACGGACCCAAGATTGCCGTGCTCAGGTGGTCAATGGGTTTCAGGGGTCTTTCCGACTCGTCGTGTCGACCTGGCCAATCGGGGCAATCCAGTCGAGCCGGACAGTCCGGTGGCCCCACGTTCGGACGCCGGTCCCGGAACCTCGGACCGAGCAGACAGCTGGTCGTACAGCGGGCCGAGCTGGGCCAGCAGTTTGAGGCCACCCAGCCCGGCGCCGGGAACTGGCAGCGACCGGAGCAGGAGGTCCACCGGGAGCTCGGGGTGAGTCGGCAACGACGGCGTGTCACCCGCCGTCCAAAAACCCGAGATTCCTCGATCCGTCTGCTCGGCGGTTTCGGATCCAACAGCCCCGACACCGGAGGTAACCGCAGCCTCGGGCCCACCCGCCGCCACTGCGGCACCGACGGTATCCGTCGCGTCCAACTGCAGGTCGTCCAGCGCCAGTGCGGCACTGAGCATGGGGACGGCAACCGACACCAGCGCCGGCTGAGCCGGCCCACCGGTGACGTCCGGTCGATCGTCCGCGCGCAGTTGGCGCAACCGGTCCAGCAGCGCCTCCCGGGACCGGCCTCGCCAGCGCAGAATCAGGAACGGGTCGTCGTCGAAGCGCTCGGCCAGCAGGTAGAAGGCGGCCGCCAGGTGCTTGCACGGGATCACCGAATCCGGGCAGGAACAGGACATTTTCAGGTCGCCCAGCCGGCTGGGGAACAGCGGGGCACCGATCCCGGCGAAGACCGGTTCGAGCTCGGGCGGGAACTCCCCGGCCAGCAACCGGGCACTGTGGATCGCCTGTTCGGCCAGCACCACCTCGGCCTTGGCCCAGATCAGCTCGGTGAACCGGGCCAACCCGATCCGCACCTGGTACGGCGTCACCCGGGAACCCTGGACCAGCGCCTGGACCTCGCCCGACTCAACCTCGAGCGAGATCACCTGTCCTTTGCGGGCGTAGTTACGGCCCCGGGTGAGCCGGCCGCCCAACGCGAACGACTCCATCACCTCGATGAACCGGCGCGACCACCACTGCTCGCCGATCCCACCCCGGGTGCTGCGGGCAATCAGCCCGCCCTGCACCGGAATCGGCTTGGCCGTCGGGAAGCCGTCGGACCAGTCCGAAGACCCCCACCCGGAGCCACCTCGACGTCCGGGCGGGGTCACGAGACCACCGACCCGGCGTCCAGAGTGAGTAGCTCACGCAGTTGGGACGTCGAAAGCTCGGTGAGCCACCCCTCACCGGTTCCAACCACGGACGCCGCCAGCCCACGCTTGTCCCGGATCATCATCGAGATCTTCTCCTCCAGGGTGCCGGCGCAGACGAACTTGCGGACCTGGACGGCACGCGACTGCCCGATCCGGAAAGCCCGATCGGTGGCCTGGTCCTCGACAGCCGGGTTCCACCAGCGGTCGACATGGATGACGTGATTCGCGGCGGTCAGCGTCAGCCCGGTGCCACCGGCCTTCAGCGAGAGCACGAACAGCGACGGACCCGTCCGGCTCTCCGATTGGAACCGCGCGACCATCGTGTCCCGCTGCGCCTTGGGCAAGCCACCGTGCAGGAAGGCCACCTCGCGGCCGAACCGGGCGGTCAGGTGGGTTCGCAGCATCTCCCCGAACTCGGCGTACTGGGTGAAGAGCAGCGCCTTCTCGCCGGCCGCCAGCACCTCGTCCAGGGTCTCCTCCAGACGTGCCAGTTTGCCCGAGCGGCCACCGATTCGGCTGCCGTCGCGGAGGAACTGAGCCGGGTGGTTACAGACCTGCTTGAGCTTGGTCATCGTTGCCAGCACCAGCCCGCGCCGCTCGATCCCGCTACTGTCGGCGATCCGTTCCAACATGTCCTCGACCACGGACTGGTAGAGCGCCGCCTGCTCGGCGGTCAGCGTGCAGACCACCTCCATCTCCAGCTTCGCCGGCAAGTCGCTGATGATCGAGGTGTCGGTCTTCAGCCGGCGCAGCACGAACGGCTGGGTGAGATGGCGCAACCGGGCTGCCGCTTCGGTACTGCCGACCCGTTCGATCGGCAGGGCGAACCGGCGCTTGAAGTCCGCCGCGTCGCCGAGCAGCCTGGGGTTGGCGAACTCCATCAGCGACCAGAGGTCGGCCAGGCGGTTCTCCACCGGCGTCCCGGTGACGGCGATCCGACGCGGGGCCCTCAGCGCGCGAGCGGCGATCGCGGCTTGGGTGGCGGCGTTCTTCACCGCCTGTGCCTCGTCCAGCACAACGCGCCGCCAGGGCAGCTTCCGCAAGGCGGCGGAGTCTCTGGCCAGTAACGAGTACGTCGTCACGACCAGGTCGCTGTCGGCCACTGCGGCACGAAAGTCCTTGCCCTGCGGCCGTTCCTTTCCGTGCTGAACATGCACCCGCAGCTGCGGAGTGAACTTGGCGGCCTCTCGCTCCCAGTTGCCCACCAACGACATCGGACACACCAGCAGCGTCGGCCCGACCGGTTGGGAGCCGGGGTTCTCCAGGTCATGCGCGATCAGGGCGAGCAGTTGAACGGTCTTGCCCAGCCCCATATCGTCGGCCAGCACCGCCCCCATCCCGATCGTCTCCAGGAACGCCAGCCAGGCCACCCCGCGCTCCTGGTACGGGCGCAGGGTGCCAACGAAGCCACGGGGAACGGGGACCGGGGCCAATCGCTGCTCGGTGGCCGGCGCGAGCAGGTCGCCCAGCCAGCCCTCGGCGTCCACCCCGGTCACCGACAGGCCGCCGGGACCGTCGTCCGCGGAGCCGAGGACCTGAAACACCTCGCCGACCGTCATGCCGCCGCCAGAGTTCTTCCGGCGGAGGAAATCCCGGGCTCGGCGCAGCTTTTCCGGATCGACCTGCATCCATTCGCCGCGCAGTTTCACCAACGGCGACTGCGCCTCGATCAGGGCCTCGACCTCCTCGTCGGTGAGCAGGTCGGGACCGATCGACAGCCGCCAGTCAAAGTCCACCAGGCCGTCCTGGCCGAACGCCGCAGGACCTTCCACCCGACCCGGCTGGCTCGGGGTGCCGGCCTTCAACCGTGCCCCCAGCCGAGCCTTCGGGTTACTCCACCAGCCCGGCAGTTGGACGCCGAACCCGGCACCGATCAGCAGCGGCGCCACGTCGGCCAGAAACGCGTGAGCGGCCGGAGCATCCAGCGCCAACTCGGCCGGTCGCGGCCCGGCGAGGGCTCGTTCCAGCAAGGGATACAGACGCAACGCCCGGCCGAGCTCGGCCAGCAACTGTTCCTGCGGGCGTGGCGTGTGCCGGGTCAGCACGGTGAGCGACGACTCGGCTGCCCAGATTCGTTCCGCCGGGACGAAAAGGCTAGGCTGATCGACGACCTGGAGACCGAATTCCAGCCACCAGAAAGCACTTTCCGCTGCGGACCGGGCCACCGCAGTGGGCCGGCGCAGAACGCTCGCCTCGTCGTCATCACGCGGCTCCACCAACCGGAAACAGGCGCGGATCGCACCGCCACCGACGGCATCGGCCTGCCAGGTCGCCAGCGCCTGCATCAGTTGGGTCAGCTGTTCACCGGTGGCTTCGAAGAACGGGTCGGTTCCGCGCAATGCTCGCCGCCACCCGGCGACACCGGTCTGCACTCCGCGGGCCTGCGCCGGCGACGCAATCCGCTCCCGGACGATCCCGTCAACCAGGGCGTCGAGGGCGGCCACCACGGATCTGACCGCCGGCCGGCCTGTGGCACCGGCGACCAGGCCGTTCGCGCCAGCCTCTTTGCCCCGATTGGCGGCGACTTTGGCCGGATTGACGGCTGCTCGGGCGCTCGCCCTGGTGGGGGAACCCAACGCGTGGAACGCCGAACCGTAGGATGCCGGCAGCGCGGCCACCGCAGCCCGAAACCACTCGGCATCGGACCCGGTCAGTACCGGTCGCCACCGAGCCACCCCCTGCTCGGGGCCGGCCGGTACAGCGATCGGCAGGGTTCGACCGCGCTCGACGAGATCAGCAGCGAATCCGGCCAGAAGCTGCACCTGGCGCAGGTCGCTACCGACCCGAACGGTGACCAGATCCGGGTCGTCGGCGTCTACCACGAGCGCGGCCAGAACGTGCATGGCCCGCTCGAGCGGCAACCTGAGCGTCGGCACCCGCCAGCGCACGCCGGGGTGCAGGCGAAGCGACTCCCCGACGGCAACGCTCTGCTGGCTCAGCGAACGCAGGTCGAGCAGTTCGGGTGAGGCGGAGGGGGCATTCGTGAAGCCGGGCAATGCCAGCTCCGCCGAACCGAAAGCGGCTGACTGCTTCGCCCTGGTTGGCCGCTTCGCCCGGGTTGACTGCATCGTCCCAGGCGAGGGCACCGACTCAGGAACGTCCAGCAGCCCCAGCGTTTTGGCGAGTTGCTCGGCGTCCAACGCGAAGGGATGATCACGGACCTTCGGACGCCGACCGGGACGATGAATGCCCTCGGCCGGACCAAGACCGTCCTCAGCCCAGAGCTCGAGCGTGCCGTTGTCCGCGGCAGCCGACGGCAGCGACCACCAACCATGGACGACGATCACGTGAGCTCCCACCGAGGATGAGTTGATCTAGCGGGCAACCCGGGCGGCCACGCTGCCGACCGGGCGCTTCGCCAGGGTATCCGGCGGGTCCGACGCTCTGGCGCGAAGACATCAGCGGATACCGGTAAGCCTCAGAGTTCGGATCGAACCTGCTCCATCCGGCGAATCTCTGCGGACTGGCCGACGGACGTCTCGGCGGCCATCTCCTGCACCGTCTGATCGCTGCCGGCCATGTTCACGTCGGCGGCCATCTGCACAGCTCCGGCGTGGTGCGCCACCATCAGGTCGAGGAAGAGTTGATCGAACGCGCGCCCGCTGGCCCGCCCCAGCAATTCCAGCTGGGCCGGGGTCACCGCGCCCGGCATGTCGGAGTGCCGGTGCCCGCTGTCGGCCTGGCTGTCCGGAATCTTCTGACCACGAGCGGACAGCCACGCTTTCAAGGCCTGGATCTCCGGGGCCTGCGCCGCCGAAATCCGCTCGGCCACGGCGCGAACCTGCTGGTCCGAGGCTCGGGCGTCGGCCAGCCGAGCCATCCGTAGCGCCTGCATGTGGTGCAGCACCATCGTGCTGACGAAGTACAGGTCGTCGCCGTTCCAGGCGGCTTCGGGCGGACGCTGTGCGGTCTGACCAGGGGCCAGGGTGGTGGCGGTCTCCCCGGGGCGGCCCGGCTGCACCACCGTCACCGGCGCGGTGTAGGTCGTCGACGAACCCGAGGCTGCTGGCCCGCTCAACGTCCCTGATCGGCTCGGCGCGACGGACTGGCCTGGGGTCGGTGGATTCCCCGAGCAGCCCGCAACCATCGAGACCGCCCACACCGCGGCGACCAAGGGCGCCCCGACAGAGCGGGAAAGACCGAGCACATCAGTCACAATTGGTCCTCCAAAAAGATGTTGCCTCCGCGCAGTCTGGGTTATCTTCCGCAAGAACGAAAGCCCGATTTCGGTCGAAGGTGGTTACATGAGGCTCCTTACCATCCCCCGGCGAACCACGGTGCTCATCGGCATCGGGTCTCTGCTGGCCAGTGGACTGACCGTCGCTGCGCTGGCAACGCCGACCCAGGCCTTGGACGAACGGTGCGCCCAACTCGGCGCCGCCGGTTCCGACCAGGGCGACAACTTCGAGGCGCTCTGCCTTCCGGACGAGCAAATCGCGGCGTTGGACGACTCCGGTGCCAACCTCGCGGCTGGCCAGTCGGACGGAACCAGCAACATCGCGTTGCTGGCGAACCTGCCGAAGCAGGCGCCATTCGACGTGGAGACGGCGTTCAACTCCGACCTGGCATTCCAGGGTCACTACGCCTACGCGGGCAACTACAACGGCTTCACCGTCTACGACATCCGCAAACCGGAGGCGCCGACGATCGCGACCCAGGTGCTCTGCCCCGGAGCACAGAACGACGTCTCCGTCCTGGGCGACCTGCTCTTTCTCTCCACGGACTCCCGCCGCACCGATGACTCATGCGCCAGCGAATCGACCCCCAATGCCACGAACTACTGGGAAGGGGTGAAGATCTTCGACATCAAGGACCCGGCGAATCCGCAGTACATCAAGTCGGTCGAGACCGATTGCGGATCGCACACCAACACCGTGATTCCGGCCAAGACCGGCCGGACGGCCTACCTCTACGTCTCGTCCTACGCCCCCAACGCCGCGCTGGCGGACTGCAAGCCGCCGCACGACAAGATCTCGATCATCAAAGTGCCGCTGCGGGATCCGACGAAGGCTTCCATCGTCGCCGAACCGGTGCTCTTCCCGGACGGCGGTTACCCGGGCGATCCAGCGCGCAGCGCGTCGGCGACCTCCGGGTGCCACGACATCACCGCCTACCCCGAGAAGGACATCGCGGCCGGTGCCTGCATGGGTGACGGCGTCCTGATCGATATCAAGGACCGGGAGAACCCGAAGGTGTTCGCCACCGTCCGGGATACCGTCAACTTCGCCTTCTGGCACTCGGCGACGTTCAACAACTCCGGCACCAAAGTCGTGTTCACCGACGAACTCGGTGGCGGTAGCGGACCGGTCTGCAACCCGACGGTTGGTGCGCAGAAGGGCGCCGATGGGATCTACGACATCGTCGGCGAGGGTTCCGAGCGAAAGCTCGAATTCCGCAGCTACTTCAAGATCCCGCGGACCCAGACCAACACCGAGAACTGCGTGGCGCACAACGGATCGCTGATCCCGGTGCCCGGCAAGGACATCATGGTCCAGGCCTGGTATCAGGGCGGCTTTACGGTGTTCGACTTCACCGATTCGGCGAACCCGAAGGAAATCGGCTGGTTCGACCGCGGGCCGTACAACGAGACCGCTCTGGTTCTCGCCGGCAACTGGTCGACCTACTGGTACAACGGCTACATCTACTCGAACGAGATCCAACGCGGTTTCGACGTCTTCAAGATCACGGATCCGCGACTGAAGGGCACCAACCGGACCACGGTCCGGCGGTTGAACGCTCAGACTCAGGAAGGCTACTAAGTCTGAGCACTACCCGTCTCAACGACGGGTAGAAATTTCGGCGGGCGCCGCAACCGGGTGGATGCGGCGCCCGCGCCCGCGATCAGGCGGCCACGACAGCGATTTCAGGCCAGCCGAAACCGGACGACGTCCCCCGGTCGGATCTGAGCGGCGCGATCGACCCCCGCCTCGTCCACAACGGCGATCACTGGGTAGCCGCCGGTAACCGGGTGATCTGCGAGGAACAGCACCGGCTGACCATTCGGCGGCACCTGAATCGCACCGCGAAGCAACCCCTCAGACGGCAGCTCGCCGGTGATGACCCGCCGCAGTGCCGGACCTGTCAGCCGCACGGCGATTCGGTTGCTGTCTGGACTGACCGTCCAGACCTGATCGGTCAGGGCGGCAAGCGATGCGGAGGTGAACCAGTCATCGCGCGGGCCACGCAGGGCGGTGAGGACCATTCCGGCCGGGTTCGAAGCCACCGGAGCGACGTCCACGTGCGGAAACCCAACCGTCAGCCGCCCGATCGGCAGTCGGGTTCCGGCTTCGAGCGGCGGCGGGCCGATACCGGAGTGAAGGTCGGTGGACCGCGATCCGAGCACCGCTGGCACGTCGATCCCGCCTCGGACGGCGAGATACCTGCGCAGCCCGGTGCTCGACTGATCAAGCCTGACTTCGGCGCCAGCCGGCACCTGGATCGGGGCGTTCATCCCGACGGCTCGACCATCAACGGAGGCCGGACCGATCGCGCCGGTGCAGGCGATCAGCGCCGGTGCCTCGAACCTGAGCCGCAGCCCGCCGAGGGTCGCCTCGATGGCCGCGGTCGCTTCCGAGTTGCCAACCAGTCGGTTCGCCAAGCGCAGCGCACCTCGATCGGCGGCACCCGAGGGCCCGACGCCGAGAGCGGCCTGACCCGGGCGGCCTAGGTCCTGGATGGTCGCCAGCGGACCGGGCGAGAGCACCTCGATCACGAGATTACTGCCCGGAAAACGACTTTGACGCCAGGTCGCAGCAGGGCGGCAGGAGTGCGTTGCAGGTCCCACATCGGCGCCTCGGTGCGGCCAATGATCTGCCAGCCCCCCGGCCCAGGTCGGGGGTAAACCCCGGTGAATTCTCCCGCCAGGCCGACCGCCCCGGCCGCCACCCTGGTCCGTGGGGTGCTGCGCCTGGGCACGACCAAGGCGGTGTCACCGCCGCTGAGATATCCGAAGCCGGGAGCGAAACCGGCGAAAGCCACCAGGTAGGACGCCGAAATATGCCGGTCGACGACCGCGGCCGCAGACAAGCCAGTGAGACGGGCGACCTCGTCCAGGTCTGGCCCGGCATAGACGACGGGAATGTCGATGACGTCGTCCCCCGGGTGATCGACGTCCGCACGCTGCCCGTCCCTCATGTGCTCGTCCTCAAACCTGACTGGAACGGCGTTTTCGAGGGCGCTGGCCCGCTGCGTGAGTTCGGTGGACAACGCGACCGGGCTGGTGCGGTCAGGATCGAACTGGACCAGCACCGTCCGCGCACCGGGGACCAGCTCCGTCACTCCCACCGGTCGACGGTGGTCGAGGTCGATCGACAGCCGGAGCGCCTGATCGAGCGAGTCCAGCTCGACAAGGAGCCCGCGGCGGCCATAGTTCAGCAGGCGCATGGGCTGAAACCGGCCTTTGAAAGCCAGCTTTTGAGCACCCCGTGAGCTCGTCGCATCACCTGAATCTACCTGCCGTTCAGACGGGGAAACAGCGGGTCCGCCGCCAGCTTGATCAGCACTTCCACCTGCACCTATTGTCCTTGTCGATTGAAATTGACCATTTTCGACCCAGTTATCACGATCGTCAGCGTCGGTTGGAGGACTGTCGGTGGCTAATGGCAGAGTGACCCCGTATCCCGAACACCCACCTACGGCGTGGCGGACAGGAAGCCGGTGCGAATCCGGCGCGGTCGCGCCACTGTGAGCGCTGAGTAGGTCCCAGAGCAAGGTCACCGTTGGAGAGCATCCAGTGGGAAGGCCGGGACCTGCGACGACGCCGAGCCAGGAGACTGCGCCACGCCGTTATCGACCGCCGCGCGAACCGGCGAGAAGAGGACCCGCTCATGTCCGAGACACCCGGCGAGACCACCGAGACGGACGTCGTCCCCACCGTCCTGCTGATCTCCACGTCCGACACCGACCTGCTCAGCGCCCGCGCGTCCGGGGCTCCCTACCGGCTGGCCAACCCGAACCGGGTCAAGCCTGAAGGACTGGCCGACCTGCTGGACGGCGTGGCGATCGTTGTGGTGCGCCTGCTCGGTGGCCGCCGAGCCTGGGAAGAAGGGCTCGATGCGCTGCTCGCGGACGGACGGCCGGTGGTCGTGCTCTCCGGCGAGGCACTGCCCGACGCTGCGCTGATGCAGTTGTCCACCGCTCCGGTCGGGGTGGCGGCGCAGGCGCACGGCTACCTGGTGGAGGGCGGTCCGGCCAACCTGACGGCACTGCACGGGTTCCTCTGCGACACCCTGCTGCTCACCGGCATCGGATTCGCCGCACCCGAGGCGACGCCGACGTGGGGCGTGCTGGAGCGTGAGCCGCACCCCGGCGCGGCACCCGCCGGCGGCGTCCGGCCGACGATCGCCGTTCTCTACTACCGAGCCCATCATGTGGCGGGAAACACCGGCTTCGTGGAATCGCTGTGCACCGCGGTGGAGAACGCCGGTGGCACCGCCCTGCCGATCTTCTGCGCTTCCCTGCGCGGGGCGGACGACGAGTTGCTGGCGAAGCTGAAGACCGCGGACGCGCTACTGGTGACGGTGCTCGCGGCCGGTGGCAGTCGGCCGGCCGACGCGGCCGCCGGTGGCGACGACTCGTCCTGGGACATCGGCGCGCTGGCCGGTCTGGACATCCCCGTACTGCAGGCGATCAGCACGCTGACCAGCCGCGAGTTCTGGCAGAACAGCCAGGAAGGGCTGATTCCGCTTGATGCTGCGAACCAGGTGGCGATCCCGGAATTCGACGGTCGGCTAATCACCGTGCCGTTCTCCTTCAAGGAGGTCGATGAGCAGGGGCTCACCCGTTACGTCGCCGATCCGGAGCGAGCGGCCCGCGCCGCCGGGATCGCGGTAGCGCACGCCCGGCTCCGGCACGTGCCGGCGGCCGACAAGCGGATAGCCCTGGTACTCACCGCCTACCCGACCAAGCACGCCCGGATCGGCAACGCCGTCGGGTTGGACACTCCGGTCAGCGCGCTGCGACTGCTGGCCGCTCTGCGCGACGCCGGCTATGACATCGGCCCGGCCGACGGTGACGACGCGTTCCCCGGTCTGGCCGCGATGGACGGCGATGCCCTGGTGCACGGCCTGATCGAGGCCGGTGGCCAGGACCTGGACTGGCTGACCGAGGAGCAGGTAGCCGGCAACCCCGTGCGGATCCCAGCCGCCACCTATCGCTCCTGGTTCGAGACCCTGCCTGCGGACCTGCGCGCCGGTGTCGAACAGCACTGGGGGCCCGCGCCCGGCGAGTTGTTCGTCGACCCGACCGGGGGGCCGCGCTCCAGTGGCGACCCGGACGGCGACATCGTGCTGGCCGCGATCGAGGCCGGGAACGTCGTTCTCTTGCTGCAGCCGCCGCGCGGCTTCGGCGACAACCCGGTGGCGATCTATCACGATCCGGACCTACCGCCGTCCCACCACTATCTGGCCGCCTACCACTGGCTGAATCTGCCTGTCGCGGCCGGCGGTTTCGGCGCGGACGCGGCCATCCACCTGGGCAAGCACGGCACCCTGGAGTGGACACCGGGAAAGAACCTGGGGCTGTCCGCCTCCTGCGCCCCGGACGCAGCGCTCGGCAACCTGCCGCTGATTTACCCGTTCCTGGTCAACGACCCGGGCGAGGGCACTCAGGCCAAGCGCCGGGCGCACGCCACCCTGGTGGATCACCTGGTCCCACCGATGGCCCGAGCGGACAGCTACGGCGAGATTGCCCGGCTGGAGCAATTGCTCGACGAGTACGCCGCAGTGATCGCGATGGACCCGGCAAAGGGCCCCGCCGTCCGGTCCCAGATCTGGACCCTGATGCACGCCGCCCAACTGCACCACGACCTCGGGATCGAGGAGCGCCCGCAGGACGACGAGTTCGACGAGAGGATCCTGCATCTGGACGGCTGGCTGTGCCAGGTGAAGGATGCGCAGATCCGGGACGGCCTGCACATCCTGGGCGAGGCCCCGATCGGATCGGTACGGGTGCACCTGGTGAACTCCATGCTCCGGGCCCGCCAGCTCTGGGGTGGCACGGTCTCGCTGCCCGGACTGCGCGAGGCACTGGGCCTGCGCGAAGAGGCAGTCGGCACCGGCGAGGAAGACGGAATCGGGCTTGGCGAGATGGACGCCGCCGAGAACCTTGGCCTGGCGTTGATCCAGGCCATGGAGGATCGCAACTGGGCGGTAAGCGACGTCGGATCGGTCATCGACGAGGCGCTGGGCGCCACCGTGACAGCCGAAACGACCGAAACGGCGGACCCGACCGGTGACCGGGTCGATCGAGTGGCACTGGAAGCCGTCCTCAGATTTGCCGCTGAGGAGGTGGTCCCCCGGCTGGCCGGGACCGTCGATGAACTGACGGCGGTCGTGCACGCGCTCGGCGGCGGATTCGTCGCCCCCGGGCCGAGCGGTTCGCCGCTACGCGGGCTGGTCAACGTCCTGCCGACCGGCCGGAACTTCTACTCGGTGGACCCGCGTGCCGTTCCCAGCCGGCTGGCCTGGGAAACCGGTCGGGCGATGGCCGGCTCGCTGCTGGAGCGCTATCGCGCCGACACCGGCGAATGGCCGCAGTCGGTGGGCCTTTCGGTGTGGGGCACCAGCGCGATGCGGACCAGTGGGGACGACGTCGCGGAGGTGCTCGCGCTGCTCGGCATCCGCCCGGTCTGGGACGACGCCTCCCGCCGAATCACTGGGCTGGAACCGATCACATTGGCGGAACTCGGTCGGCCCCGGATCGACGTCACCATCCGCATCAGCGGCTTCTTCCGCGATGCCTTCCCGCACGTGGTGTCGATGCTGGACGACGGGGTGCAACTGGCCGCCGCCCAGGACGAACCGGCCGAGGCGAATTTCGTGCGCGCCCACGTGCAGGCCGATCTTGCCGATCACGGCGATGAAAGACGCGCTACCACAAGGATATTTGGATCCAAGCCGGGCTCGTACGGAGCCGGCCTGCTGCCGCTGATCGACACCCGGACCTGGCGCGACGACGCCGATTTGGCCGAGGTGTATGCGGTTTGGGGTGGGTATGCCTACGGCCGAGGACTGGACGGGCGGGCGGCCCGAGCCGACATGGAGAGTTCCTACCGCAGGATCGCGGTGGCGGCGAAGAACTACGACAGCGTCGAGCACGACATCGCCGACAGTGATGACTACTTCCAGTACCACGGTGGCATGGTCTCGATGGTCCGCTCGCTGACCGGAACCGCGCCTCGGGCGTACATCGGGGACAGCACCCAACCCTCGGCAGTACGGACCCGGTCACTTCAGGAGGAGGTTTCGCGGGTCTTCCGATCCCGGGTGGTCAACCCGCGCTGGATCGCCGCGATGCAGCGGCATGGCTACAAGGGCGCCTTCGAGATGGCCGCGACAGTCGACTACCTGTTCGGCTACGACGCCACCACCGGCGTGGTCGCGGACTGGATGTACGGCAAACTGGCCGAGACCTACGTCCTCGATGAGGCCACCCAGAAGTTCATGAGCGAGTCGAATCCCTGGGCACTACACGGGATTACGGAGCGACTACTGGAAGCTGCCGAGCGCGGACTGTGGGCGCAGCCGGATCCGGCGATGCTCGATGCCCTGCGCGAGGTCTTCCTCCGGGCAGAGGGTGACCTCGAGGGCGACTGAATCCGTGCCGATCGCGTGATCCGTCCGCGCCGTCCCCACCGGGTGTTCTTCACCGGTGGGACGGCGCGGGGCGGGCAGTTGGACGCAGTGTTACTCGCTCTTGGTGAGCCGACTGACCATGAGTCTGGCCTGCTTCGCGGCCGCGGGCCCACCGTTGTTCCTGGCCGAGGAGGACAGGATGGACACGACCTCGGTTCCGACCCGAACGGCAAGCAGGGTTGAGCCGCCCTCCCACACCGGGGAGGTCAGGATGGCTCGGACGCTCTCGTCACCGATCTTGGGGCCGGGCTTGGCGACAACCTTGATCGTCGCTCGACCGGCGCCTTTCACCTGCATCTTGAACTTGGCGCAGAGGGTGAAGAGCGTGCGCGCGTTGGCCATCACCTTTTTGGCGTCGTCGCCCCGGTACGACTCGAGCTCCGCATCGATCTCACTCCCGATGTCATCGCCGAACCCGGTCTGCGCAAAGGACGCGGACTCGATGCCGGCACCCTGAATCCAGAGGTTTGTCGCGAGTTCCTTGCAGGACGCACGGGTCGGTTCGACCGGCGCGACCGGGGGACTAAAGGTGTCCGCGCTGTCTCGCGTCACGTCCGGATTGATCTTGTACCGGGAAGGCAGGTCCTTCTCGGTGATCAAGGCCGCCTTCAGCCGGGTCCCGCTTCTCAGGCCCGCGTTGGGATCGGATTCGCTCACCGTCTTGGTGTCGTCTGCCCCGCTCGCCCCGCCCTTGGCCGCCGGGCTGTCCTTCGTGCATCCGGCCAGAAGCACAGCAAGAACGAGACTCGCTGCAGTGATCCCACCGAGCGTCCGGCCGCGCTGCCGCGGCCGAGATGAGGTCGAGCGGCGAGGGTGAGCTGGCGCAAGCATCGAGTGACTCCATAAGTCGGCGGCAAAAGGGCATGACGCAACGCCCCCGCCATGTTTACGTTACCAGCGTCCGACATGGGGTCTCACCGATAGCTTGCTCCGTAATTATGCACGAAATGACACGACTGACCGGATTGATATCATTTCATGCTGATCACGTGGGGTTGGCGGGGAGTTGCTGGGCGGCATAGGCGGCGGGAGGGGTCCCGACGGCGGCCCGGAAGTCGCGGACCAGGTGCGCCTGGTCGCTGTAGCCGAGATCGGCCGCTACCTTCGCCCAGACCACGGGCTGACCGTGGCGTACCGTTTCGGCGGCGTCCAGCAATCGGTACCGCCGCAGCACCCAGGTCGGCGAGATCCCGACGTACTCGTTGAACAACCGTTGCAGGGTGCGGGCGCCGATCCCGGACGCCGCCGCCAGGTCAGCGAGCTTGCGTAGCGATCGGTCCCGCTCAGCGACCGCGACCACCTCTGCCACCTCCAGCGCCGTCCGTTTCCGAGCCGGGGTAGCGGCCTCGGCCAGCCTGGTCAGCTCGGCGTCAAGCACCGCCACCCGAGCGGATTCGGCGTCGGCGGCAGCGACCTCGTCGATCAACGCCCGCTCGTCCAGCTCGAGGACCGTGCCGAGCGGAAGTACCTGGTCGGTGAAATCCGCTACCGGCCCGGCAACGAACGCACCGAACCCGCCCGGTGTGCTCTTGGCTGCCACCGCCCAGCCGGTGCCGGCGATCCGCCGGGTATAGAGCTGGCGCGTGACTCCGGTCAGCGTCGCTTCCAGACCAGGCAGTTGTCCGTCGTCCCCCACCTGCCCGTGGGCGATGCTCAGGTTGACACAGGGGTAAGTGATCAACTGCTGGCTGTGCACCATGCCCTCGGGCAGCTGATAGGACACCACCCAGAAGAACTCGATCAGTCCGGCCAGCGCCGGCCCGGGCAGATACCGGGTGAGCGTGACTCGTTCCCGGAAGCGCCCTGGGTCCAGGATGCCTCGACTGTCCCGCGAGGCGATCGGGTCCAGCGACTGGTCCGGGCGCACGAGCGGCTGGTTCATCTGGACGACGCTATCCAAGTGTCGCGATTCTTCAATACCGCCGGGCCGGGCCCGGATAGCCTGAAAGCCATGACTACTTCAACGGATGCAGGTCAGCTGATCAAACCGGTACTCCAGGACCTCGCCGATGTCATCGCGAAGATCAGTCCTGAGCAGTTCACCGATCCCACTCCTTGCGCCGACTTCGACGTCGCCACGCTGCGGGCCCATGTGCTCGGCTGGGTGACATTCTTCGGTGCGGCATTGAACGACCCGGACGGATCCACCGTCCGTCCCGACCCGACGAATGCCGTTGCGCCGCGAGACCCTGAGGCCGCCGCTGAGATGGTCCGGGCGGCGGCGACCCGGATTGCCGAGGCCGTCGACAGTGGGGTGTCCGAGCGTCCGGTCCTGATGATCCAGTCCACCATGCCCGGCGGTTCCATACTCCGGATGGCGCTCTGGGAGTACCTGGTCCATGGCAATGACCTGGCCAAGGCCACCGGTCAGACCTGGAACCCGCCGACCACTGCGGTTGAGAACGCCCTGGAGTTCGCCCCGAATATGCTGACCGATGAATACCGTGGCGTGGGAAAGGATTTCGGTGAAGCCGTGCCAGTTCCGGATGATGCTGCGGCGCTGGACCGGCTGCTCGGCTTCTCCGGCCGCGATCCGCACTGGAAACCCTGATCACGCAACCGAGCTCGACATTCTAGCGGCCAGACGGCGCAGGTACATTCCGGCCGTGACCGGTAGACAGGTAGCTGGCACCAGTCCGTCACCCAGGCCGACGTCCACCAGTCGGTCCAGCATCGCCGGCCTGGTGGCGGCGGCGGCCAGCGCGGCATCAAGGGCTGGCCGGTGCCGGGACAACCGGGCCAGCGCCGAGGTGTGCCGCAGGTGCCGACCGAGAGATCGAGCCAGCATCCGCCGGTAGGCCTCCCCCGCGGCCGCGCCCCCCGGCTCGACCGCCGCGATCCCGGCCAGCCGCCCGGATCGGACGGCGTAAAAGATCCCTTCCCCGGTGAGCGGGTTGATCAGCGACGCGGCGTCGCCGACGAGCAGCACCCGGCCAGCCGGCTGCTCGGGTCGCCAGGTGGACAGCGGAAGGTGATGCGCGCGCAGATCGTCGGCCGGTTGGTCAGGGAGCAGTCGCTCCAGTTCGCCCCAGAGCTGCTGGCGAGTGGACAGCCGGGAACGCAACCGCCCATAGCCGACGTTGGCTCGACCCGAATCGTCGGCGAGCGGGAAGGACCAGGCGTAGGCCGGCCACGCATGGTCCTGCATGGCGATCAGCTGCGCCGGGCCGGCCAGCCGATCGTCGTCCAGCCGGTCGTCGACGTGTTCGGCGGCGTACCCGCGAACGGCCACCGCCAGGTGATCATCCGGGTTGCGAGGCAGGCCGACAGCCCGGCGCAGCACCGAATTGGCACCGTCGGCGGCGATTAGCACCCGGCCGGCATGTTCGCCGTCCACAATCACCAGATCATCGCGGACCTCGATCCGCCGGGCCCGATGCTGGACCAGCACCGCCCCGGCGGCCACCGCCGCCGCAACGATCCGGGCGTCGAACACCTTCCGAGGGATCACGTAGTTCGGCCGGAGCGGCTCGGCTCGCACCCGAACTCCACCCGGAGTGCGCAGGTCCAGCCATCGCACCGGCCGGTGATTGGCAGTCAGATCCGGGACGCCGAGGGCCTGCAGCTCGACCAGCGCATGCGGCGCGATGCCGTCGCCACAGGCCTTGTCCCGGGGAAAGCAGGCGGCATCAAGGAGTCGCACGCTCAGCTCCGGCCTGACCCGCCGGGCCGCGAGGGCGGCCGTGGCTCCGGCTGGACCAGCTCCGACGATCAGCACGTCCGCAACGTCGTCCATCACTCCACCCTCACCGATCACTGGCACCCGTCACTTCGACTTCACCGGCCACTTACCGATTGATGGCCATCAGCGGACGACAAATGGAGAAACCGGATCTATCTTCGTCGAGACATCGATCCATGGGTAACCGAACTCCAGACGATCAACTCTGGCCAGCGCGCTCTATCGGCGACTGCGCCGGTGCTGTCCCTGACCGACCGGCAATTCCGGAGGTGGGCTCTTGTCCAGCAGCATGCAACCCAATGTCAGCGGCAGCGCGGGGGGCCGGAAGAGTAGTGGCAGCACTACGAGCAAACTCTTTGCGATCAAGGACGTTTCAGCGCTCGTTGCCGCCACCGAGGAGGAGGGCGAAGGGCTGAAGAAGTCCGTCGGTGCCCTGCAACTGACGGCGATGGGCGTCGGCGCGATCATCGGTACCGGGATCTTCGTGGTGATCGGCGAGGGGGCCGCTATCGCTGGCCCGGCGGTGATTCTCTCGTTTGTTCTTGCGGCCGTCGCGTGCGTCTTCTCCGCCTTGTCCTATGCCGAATTAGCCTCGTCCATACCGGTTTCCGGCAGCGCGTATACCTACAGCTACGCCACCCTCGGTGAACTGACCGCCTGGATCATCGGCTGGGACCTGATCCTGGAGTACGGCGTTTCGGTGGCGGCGATCGCCGTCGGGTGGGGTGGCAATCTGAACGCTTTCCTCGATTCCACTTTCGGCTTCGCGCTACCCGTAGAGATCGCCCAATCTCCCGAGGACGGCGGGATCTTCAATCTTCCCGCCGTACTGATCACCCTGGCGATCACCTTCTTGCTGGTCCTCGGCACCCGAGAGAGCGCCCGAGCCAACCTGGTCATGGTCGTGATCAAGCTCGCCACCCTGACGTTCTTCCTGGTGATCGCCTTCGCCAACTTCGGCACGACGAACTTCAACAACTTCGCCCCGGACGGACACGACGGGATCACCGCAGCGGCGGCGATCATCTTCTTCGCCTTCATCGGTTTCGACGCGGTCTCCACCGGCAGCGAGGAATCGCACAACCCGAAGCGGGATCTGCCGATCGCGATCATCGGATCGCTGGGGATCTGCACGATCTTCTACGTCCTGGTCGCGATCGGAGCGATCGGCATTGCCAGTCCGGCGCAACTCAGTGCCAGCGATGCTCCGTTGTCGGCCGCCCTGGACCAGGGGGCCGGGATCACCTGGGCCTCGTCGGTGCTGTCCTTCGGCGCCCTGGTGGCGATCACCAGCGTGATTCTGGTGATCATGTACGGCCAGACCCGGATCTTCTTCGCCATGAGCCGTGATGGGTTGCTGCCCCGCAGCCTCGGCAAGGTGCACCCGCGGTACGGGACGCCGGCCCGGCTAACCATCGTGATGGGCATCCTGATCTCGATCCTGGCGGCCCTGGTGCCGCTCAGCGAGATCATCAAGCTGGTCAACATCGGCACCCTGTTCGCCTTCGTTCTGGTCAACATCGGCGTCATCGTGCTGCGTCGGACCAGGCCAGACATGCCCCGGCCGTACCGTGTGCCGCTGTCCCCGTGGCTGCCGTTGCTTGGGATCATCTTTGCCGTCTATCTGATGGCCGACCTGCCGCTGACCACCTGGATCCGGTTCCTCGCCTGGCTGGGCGCCGGCGTCTTGATCTACGTGTTCTACGGCTACCGCCACTCGCGGCTGCGCACCGAAGGCAGTGGCCCCGCTCAAGCGGCCACCCGCGATACCCCTACCCGGCCGATCGACGAATGAGCCGGTGACCGACATGGCTGACATACCTGCGTCTGACGTAACCAAAACTGACCTGACGGTGACTGAAACGGACCTGGTCGAACCGGGTATCAAACCCGTCCTCTCCGGTCCGGTGATCATTGGATACGACGCCGACAGTTCGGGTACCGATGCGCTCACCTTAGGTGTCGGGCTAGGCACTGCCCTCGGGCTTCCGGTGATCGTGGCCACCGTCCATGCCGCGCCGGCGCCGATCGGATCCGGACGAGTGGACGCCGAGTGGGTGGCGGATCGGCGGGCGGCTTCGGCGGCGATCCTGTCCGCCGCAAAGCGTCAGGTCGAGGAACTGCATGTGGCCGGCGGCACGCAGGCCACCGCGATCGAGTACCAACTGGTGCCTTCGTCCTCGGCGGCGCGCGGCTTGCACGATCTGGCTGAGTCGCAGTCCGCGGCCCTGATCGTCGTCGGTTCGGCGGCGACCGAGGGATTCGACCGTCGGGTCTTCGCCGGCAGTACGGCGAGCCGGTTGCTGTCCGGAGCCGCGTGGCCGATCGTCGTCGCTCCGAAAGGCCTGGCCGCCCCTGGCTGGAAGGGGCCAGCCAGGATCGGCGTGGCCTACCTGGCCACTGACGAAGGCATGCTCGCTCTGGCGACGGCGGCCGACATCGCCCGCCGCACCGGTGCGTCCCTGCACCTGTACACCGCCGTCGCGGAGGAGGCGAGCGTCGTCCCCTGGCTGGTCGGGGTCGACGGTGAGGAAGCGTTCGCGGCCACCGTCCGAGACAGTGTCCAGCGCGCTCTCGATGAGGCGATGGAGGCGACGGCGGGGCTGGAGGTCGATGCCACCCTGCTGGTCGGTGACGTGGTCCGGTCGCTGGCCGACCTACCCGAAGTCGACCTGCTGATCTGCGGCTCGAGAGGGTACGGCCCGATTCGCCGGGTACTCCTCGGCGGTGTCTCCACCCGCCTGATGCGCCGGTCCGTCAACCCACTTCTGGTGGTCCCCCGCCCAGGCTGAGCGCAGCCGGCACCAGAGACCGCCGGCGTCTACACCGGCTTCAGGGTGGTGTGCTGGGCTACCACACCACCGATCACGATGATCGCCGGGGCACGCACGCCGGCCTCGTCAGCGATCCGACCGATGCTGTCCAGGGTGCCGATGGTGGTCTTCTCCGCCGGCATCGAGCCGTCCTGGACGACCGCCACCGGAGTGTTCCCGGGACGCCCGTTCGCCCGCAGAACGGCAGCGATCGTCGGCAGGTTCTGCACTCCCATCAGGACCACGATCGTGCCACTGAGCCGACCGAGCGCCGTCCAGTCGATCAGCGACTCCGGATGGCCCGGCGGCAGGTGCCCGGAGACGATGACGGCTTCATGCGCGACGCCGCGATGGGTGAGCGGGATCCCGGCCAACGCCGGGACGGCGATTGCGCTGCTGAGCCCGGGGACCACGGTGACCGGTACGCCGGCCGCCACGCAGGCCTCGAATTCCTCCGAGCCACGGCCGAAGACATACGGGTCGCCACCCTTGAGCCGGACAACGAATTTGCCGGCCAGAGCATGCTCGATCAAGCAGGCGTTGATCGCCTCCTGGGCCATGAACCGGCCACGCGGAAGCTTGGTCGCGTCGATCACCTCGACCTCCGGAGCCAGTTCGCCGAGCAGCGCACGCGGACCGAGTCGATCGACGACCACGACGTCGGCCTGGCCCAGCAGTCGTTGACCGCGGACGGTGATCAGCTCCGGGTCACCCGGCCCACCACCGATCAGGGCCACCCCGGGCAGGCCGATCCCGGGCAGCTCGGCCCGCGATCCCGAGCGCGTCCCCGGACGGTTCAGCAGCACCTCACCCGCGCCGGAACGCAACCAATCCAGGACGCCGTCGCGGACCGAGGCCACCCGGATCGGGTCGCGTCCGCCACTGGTCGGTGAGCGCCGCGAGAGGTGCCCACTGGCGACGGCGATCCGCAGGCCGTTCCACTCCCCGCTCGCCGGGGTGGAGGCCGTGCCCGCAGTGCCGTCGTCCGCCCGGACGCAGAAGATCCGCCGCTGCGTCGCCTCGGCCACGATCGCGGCATTGACCTGGACGTCGTCGGTCAGGGCCAGCACGTACCAGGCGTCCGCCAGGTCGCCATCGACGTAGCGCCGGCGATGCCAGCGCAGTTCACCGGCCTGAGCCATGCCCTCGACCGCAGGTGTCGCCTCCGGCGAGACGAGCTCCACTCGAGCCCCGGCGTCCAACAGGGTCGGGAGGCGCCGCTGGGCGACGAGGCCACCTCCCACCACGACCACCCGCCGGTCGCGGAGGTCCAGGCCAGCTAGGTAGGGGGTATCCACCTGCGGCATTGTGTCAAGAACTCTTTTCTGTCACTCCAGCGGCGTCGAAGGTTGACATTTCCCGAAGGGCGGCGACCGCCGCTCGGACCAGCGGCAGCGCCAGCACGGCGCCGGTTCCTTCACCGAGCCGCAACTCCAGGTCGATCAGCGGGTTGAGGCCGAGCGCCACCAATGCCACGGTATGTCCCGGTTCGACAGACCGGTGCCCAGCCACACAGGCATCCAGGGCGGCCGGAGCGAGCGCGGCGGCCACCAGTGCCGCAGAGCCGGCGATCACGCCGTCCAGGATGACCGGCACTCGTTGCGCGGCCGCTCCGAGGATGAACCCGGCCAGCGCGGCATGCTCCAGCCCGCCGAGGGCGGCCACCACCTCGACCGGATCACCCTGGGCGATCACGTCGGCATGGTGTTCCAGGGCGGTGGCCACGACCTGAACCTTGTGGGCGTGGGTAGCGTCGTCGATACCGGTTCCGCGGCCGGTGACCAGACCCGGGCCGTAACCGGTGAGAGCACTGATCAGCGCCGCGGACGCGGTGGTGTTGGCGATCCCCATGTCCCCGGTGAGCAGGCAGCGGTACCCGGCCGAGACGAGTTCCGTCGCCACCGTGATGCCGACCTCGATCGCCGCGATGGCGTCATCGCGGGTCATCGCCGGTCCGACACTGAGGTCGGCGGTGCCTCGGCGGACGGACCGGTTTAGCAGTCGGGCGACATGCTGGGTGGTCGCGGTGGCGTCGGCCACCGTCGCCTCGTCCGGGACCAGCCCGGTGAGCGGGGTGGCAACCCCGACGTCGATCACGAGCACGGCCGCGGCGTTCTGCCCAGCCAGTGCATTGATGGCGGCGCCACCCTGGATGAAGTTGGCCACCATCTGGGCGGTCACCTCTTGCGGCCACGGCGTGACACCTTGCGCATGGACGCCGTGGTCGGCGGCGAACACCGCGACGGCAGCCGGTTCCGGGATCGACGGCGGGCAGGTGCCGGCGATCCCGGACAGCCGGATCGAGACCTCCTCCAGCGCGCCGAGCGCCCCACGCGGCTTGGTCAGCCGGTCCTGCCGGTCGCGGGCGGCGGTCATTGCGGCTGGATCAGCTGGGTGAACCGCGCTGATGGTTCGGGCTAGCAGGCCACTGGCCGGAAGCTCGGTCATGGTCATGACGACTCCCGATCTTCGCTGTACTGCGGGGCGGCGTCCCGCAGATCGATCATGGCCGGAGCGCTGCCAGGCTGAGGTGCCAAGGTGCGACCGGTGCCCCCCGGGTGGACAGCGCGATCCAGCGCGACCACAAATCGGGCGGAGGTGGCCTGGTCACGGACGGTGATCCGGAGCCAGCCGGGTGCCAGCCCAGGGAAGGTGTCGGCCCGGCGGACCGCCCAACCGGCGGACCGCAACCGCTGATGAACTCCGGCCGGATCCGGGCCGAGGACGCGCAGCAACACGAACGGGGCCTGCGGCGGAGCGCCCAATTCGATGTCGTTCAGCTTGCCCATCTCGTTGAGCAGGAACTCGCGATCGGCCGCAGTGATGCGGGCGATATCGTCCGCCGCACCCAGTGCCTCCGGCGTGCTGCAGATCACCGCCGCTTCCAGCGCGATCGAACCAACCGACCACAACGGCTGAATCGCCCGGCACGCCTGCAACAACTCGGGATCGCCCAAGAGGTAACCGATCCGCAGACCGGCCAACCCCCACGTCTTGGTCAGACTGCGGATCACCACCAGTCCGGGAATGTCCGGGACCCCGCGTTCCGGACTTCCGGCCAGGGATTCCGTTTCGCCCGGCACGGCGTCCATGAACGCTTCGTCGACAACAAGTACCCGGCCCGGACGAGCCAGCGCGAGCAGGCTCCGGATCGGATGCAGCACCGAGGTCGGGTTGGTCGGGTTGCCGATGAACACCAGATCGGCGTCGTCCGGCACCAGCTCCGGCTGCAGAATGAACGGCGCCTCCAGGACCACCCGCTGGACCGAGTGCCCGGCCGCGTTCAGGGCCGCCTCCGGCTCGGTGAACTGCGGATGGACGACGACCGCCCGGTCTGGTGCGAGGGCGTGGGCGAGCAGCACGAAGGCCTCTGCGGCGCCCGCGGTGAGCAGTACCTCCTCGACCGGACGAGCGTGCCTGGCAGCGATCGCAGCCGTGGCTCGGGCCGAATTCGGATAGGCGGCCAATCGGTCGATGGCGCCCCTGAGCCGCTCTCGCAGCCACATCGGAGTTGGCCGCACGTTCACTGCGAGATCGACCAGCCCGGGAGCGATTTCGGCATCCCCGTGATGCCGTAAATCCTCGAAGTGCAGATCGTCGACTTCGTGGCTCGCGACCGGTTCGGCAGCCGACACCTCGTCGGTCTGTACCCGACCGATAGCGATCGTGACGCCTCGTGAGGTGAATTTGGGCACCACCAGCTCGCCACCGAAGGCCAGTACCGCTGCCTCGGCAACGGAGGGCGTGCCAACGGCGGATTCGGTGACCGACGACGGGTTGGGCACCGACTGGCCGGCCAGCCGGCTCGCGGGCAGCGTGCGTAGCGGCACGTGCAGCATCTCGGCAAGCTCCAGCAGCGCCGGTTCGGACTGCTTGGTGTCGACGCTGACAATGGCGACGACGTCCCGGGCCCGGACGCCGGCGGCGGACAGGCATTCGCCCATCGCCATCCGGAGATCACGGATCCGGATGCCGCGCCGGGTACCGATCCCGATGATGACCCGCTCCACCGGCGTACCGGTGTCGACGCCCCGGGCAGCCCCCAGAGCGGCGATCGAAATGCCGCCGGTGGGTGGACCGGAGGTCTCCAGGGGAGGCAGTGGGATGCCGCGCGTCGTCGGCCCGTCCGGGGTCATGCGCCCGTCCTGACCGTCGCGGTGCGCCCGACCGTCGCGGTGCGGGCAGCGGCGACCACACCGGCGGCCGCGCCGGGCACCCCGGCCCAGTGCAGGTGCAGGTAGGAGGCGTGAATGTTGCCCTTGACGAAGCCCTCGACCCGATCACCGCCGTCAGCGCCGGACCAGCGCCAAGCGGCACTCGGTCCGCCGCTGTCCTCGCGGGTCCCGGCGGCCGGTGAACATGCCGTTCGGTGGAATTCGTGGCCGCGGACCACGGTCCCGGCCCTGGCCAGGATCGAGTCGGACATCGCTGTCGCCTCTCTATAGCCCAGTGTCAGCTGTCTTGTCATACCTGCATCCGTGGGCAGTACCCCGCACATCGGCTTTCCATCCAGGAGTCGTGCAAGATATAGCAAGCCGGCGCATTCGGCGGCGACCGGCGCGCTGGACGCCGAAAGTGCTGCGACCGCCGCCCGCAGCGGCCGGTTGGCCGCCAGTCGGTCGGCATGCACCTCCGGAAAGCCGCCCCCAATCACCAAACCCGCCGTTCCGGCGGGCAACGACTCGTCATTCAACGGATCGATAGTGACGACCTCAGCACCGGCCGCCGACAAGAGTTCCGCAGTCTCAGCATAGGAGAAGGTAAAAGCGGCACCGCCAGCGACCGCGATCACCGGTCGAGGGCCGATCTCTGCCAACGCCACCTGCCCCAACTCGCCAACCTCGTCGACCGGATCCCAGACCGGCCCGGACAGCGGCCCGGCCGATCGGGCCAGAGCCAGGATCGCGTCCAGGTCCACCGAGTTGGAGACGACGTCACCGAGCGCCCGCACGGTGGCGACCGCCTCGGCCGACCGTTCCGCGACCGGTACCAAGCCAAGGTGTCTCGACGGTGTGGCAAGCGCGTCGTGGCGACGCAGCGCACCGAGCACCGGAACGCCGATCTCGGCGAGCGCCGCACGCAGGATCATCTCGTGCCGGTCGGAGCCGACCCGGTTCAAGATCACCCCGCCGATCCGCACCCGTGGGTCGAACCCGGCGAACCCGGCCACCACGGCGGCGACCGAGCGGCCCATTGCGGTGCTGTCGACCACGAGCACGACCGGCGCTGACAGCAACCGGGCCACCTGGGCGGTGGAAGCGAACTCACCGCGCCCGGCGGCACCGTCGTACAGGCCCATCACCCCTTCGATCACGGCCAGGTCCGCAGGCCGGGGAGTGGCGACGCCGTGCCGGAACAGCGGGACGATCCGTTCCTCGCCGACCAGCCAGGGGTCCAGCGTGCGGCCGGGGCGGCCGGCAGCCAGGGCGTGATAGCCGGGATCGATGTAGTCCGGCCCTACCTTGTGCGGGCTGACCTGCAGGCCACGGGCTGCGAACGCGCCAAGCAAGCCGGTGGCGACACTGGTCTTGCCGTGCCCGCTGGCCGGGGCGGCGATCACGATCCGCGCTACCATTCGATTGTCCACTGACCCTTCTGACCCATGTCCGACCGAGTGTGCATGATCTTGGTCGCGGTCACCACTCGATCCCCCGCTGACCCTTTTGACCGGCGTCCATCGGATGCTTGATCTTGGTCGTTTCCATCACCAGATCGGCAGCGTCGATCAGTCGCTGATCTGCGGCTCGACCAGTGATGATGACGTGCTGGTGGCCGGGCCGATCGCGCAGCGTCTCGACCACCTCGTCGACGTCCACCCAGCCCCACTTCATCGGGTAGGTGAACTCGTCAAGCACATACAGACCATGCTCCTGTGCGGCGAGCCGGCGCTGGATCTCACGCCAGCCCTCGAGCGCTGCGACGGCGTGCTCCTCGTCGGAACCGGGCTTTCGCGACCAGGACCAGCCCTCACCCATCTTCTGCCAGGAGACTGGTCCGCCTTCACCGGTCTCCTGGTGAAGGCGGCCGAGCGCCTTGAACGCGGTCTCCTCGCCGACCTTCCACTTCGCCGACTTCACGAACTGGAAGACGCCGATCGACCAGCCCTGGGTCCACCCCCGCAGGGCGAGCCCGAACGCCGCGGTGGACTTGCCTTTCATCACACCCGTGTGGACGACGACGAGAGGCCGGTTCCGGCGCTGCCGAGTGGTCAGACCGTCGACGGGAATGGTTGCCGGTTGACCCTGCGGCATCAGGCGCTCCTCTGCTGATGGGTGTCTTCGACCTCACGGACAAGGTTGGCCAGGGTTTCGGCGCGCAGGTCGTCAAGGGTCACCAGATCGCCGCCCAGGTAACCGGCGAGGCGACCGGCCAGGCCGAGCCGGACCGGACCGCGCTCGCAGTCCACCACGATGCTGCGCACCCTGGTTCGGGCCAGTTCGGCCGCGATCCGGGCCGGGTCGACGCCGGAGGTGTGCCGCCCATCGGTGACGACGATCAACAATGGACGGCGTTGCGGGTCCCGGATGCGCTCGATGGCGATCACCGTCCGAGCCCGCTGTAATCCTGCGGCCAGTGGTGTTCTACCCCCGGTGGGGAGTGCTTCCAGCCGGGCCCGGGCCGCCTCGACCGCTCCGGTGGGTGGCAGCGCCAGCTCGGCACCGGAACCTCGGAAGGTCACCAAGCCGACCCGGTCGCGGCGCTGGTAGGCGTCCAGCAGCAGGGAAAGCACCGCGCCCTTGACCGCCGTCATCCGCTTCCGGGCGGCCATCGAACCCGAGGCGTCCACGCAGAACAGCACAAGGTTGCCCTCGCGGCCTTCACGTACCGCCACCCGGAGGTCACCGCGATGCAGGACGAGCCCGCCGCTGCTGCGGCCGCGGACCCGCTGATGCGGGGCGGCCGCGAGCAGGGTGGCGGGCAGGTGCAAGGCCCGCGAGCCGGTGTTGGTGCGGTCGGCTGACCCACCGCTGATCGGGCGGGTGGCGATGGTCCGACCGACCGGGGTGATCGCCCGGGAGCGGCGGCCGGAGGCGCCCTGGCCAAGACCCGGCACCCGCAATGGTTTCACCCGGTACGGGGTGCCCGACGACACGGCCGGACCTTCGGCCGGGGCCGGCCCTGACGCTGAGGCCGACGGTTGGTCGCTCTTGCCCGGTCCATTGGCCGGCCCATTCGCCGGTCCATTAGCTGGCCCGTTGGCCTGACCAGGCCGGTCAGTACCCGGTCCGGACTCGGGAGGGGAGCTTGAACCGTCCGATGGACCCTCTGGGCCCCCGCCGTCCGGACCAGCACCGCCGTCCGGGCCAGCACCGCCGTCCGGGCCATCGCCGCCGTCCGGGCCATCGCCGCCGTCAGGACCAGCACCGTCGGGACCAGCGCCGTCCGGATCGTCCGGCTCTGGCGGTGCGGAGTCTTCCAGCGCCTGCTCCAGTCGCTCGTCGTCGATGCCGGGGGCATCGAACGGATCCCGGCGGCGCCGGTGCGGCAACGCGAAGCGGGCCGCGACCCGGACGTCCTCGGTATTGACGACGTCCCGACCAGACCAGGCGGCATGCGCCCGGGACGCCCGCGCGACCACCAGGTCCCCGCGCATCCCGTCCACGTCGAAAGCGGCGCAGACGGCGGTGATCTGGCGGAGTACGGCGTCCGGCAGTTCCACCGTGAGCAGCAGGTCCCGGGCGGCGGCGATCCGCGCGGACAGCAGCCGTTCGGCGTCCCGCCAGCCGGTCACGAATCCGTCCGGGTCGGCGTCGTACGCCAACCGACGACGCACCACCTCGGCTCGGGTGTCGGGATCCCGGCTGGCCTTGACCTCGACGGTCAGGCCGAAGCGATCGAGCAGTTGCGGGCGCAGTTCGCCCTCTTCCGGGTTCATGGTTCCGACCAGCACGAACCGCGACGCGTGAGTGATCGAGATGCCCTCCCGCTCGATGTGCGCCCGACCCATCGCGGCGGCATCGAGCAGCACGTCCACCAGGTGGTCGTGCAGCAGGTTGACCTCGTCGACGTAGAGGATGCCGCGGTGCGCGGACGCCAGCAGGCCCGGCTCGTACGCCCGGACCCCGGCCGACAGCGCGCGCTCGAGGTCGAGCGACCCGAGGAGCCGGTCTTCGGTGGCACCGACCGGCAACTCCACCAGCCTGGCCGGTCGCTCGTCGGCACCGCCGGTGTGTGGGCCGTCTGGGCACCCGGGATCAGGCTGCTTCGGGTCGCAGGCGAACCGGCACCCAGGTATCACGCTCACCGGGGGCAGCAGGGCCGCGAGCGCCCGGACCGCAGTCGACTTGGCGGTGCCCTTCTCCCCCCCGAACCAGGACGCCACCGATTTCCGGGGCGACCGCGGCGAGTAGTAGCGAAAGCACGAGATCGTCCATACCGACGACCGCTGTCAGCGGGTAGGCCCGCACGTGGTTGTCCCTTCACTCTCGACGGGTCTCCACGCCCATCGTCCGAGCACCGCACCCGGCGGGCGCGGTGACGAGGCGAAATATCCTGGCTTCCGGTATCGATCGCAGGAGCGAACTCCTCCGACGCGCGGGCTCTCCCCTGCCTTCCCACGGCTGTTCAGGACCGCAGTGGCGTGGTGCGGGAGCGCTCTTCCCGGTCACAGTGGCGGGACCGCCCCGGAATCGGCGGGCGATTGGACCGCCCGACTCACCGGAGTTCCTCCGCACTCGTCGTCTCTGGATCCTGCCACATCACGGCCGAAGCGGCGCATCTTCGCGATCACCCGGTCGACCACGTCCACGCTGAGGCAGCCCGCGATGTCAGGCAGTGAGCGGTCAGGGCGCCCCGGGCGGAACGAAGGGCATTTCTGGAGTGGCTCCCTGGTAGATCAACCGCCGCAGCGCCGCCAGGTCAAGGTGATCGGCCACTGCGTCGGCGAGCGAGTCGAGTCGGGCCTCGCGCAGTCCGGCGAACGAGGTGTTCGGTGCGGGCACGAACCCGGTCCGACCGGCCGCGGTTGCCACCTCGACCAGGAAGGCCCGCCGGAAGTCATCGTTCTCCAGTGCACCGTGCCAGGTCGTGCCCCAGACCGAGGCCAACCGCCAGCCGTCCAGGAAGGGCTGCACCACGGCGGTCTGCGCCGCTGGCGCCGCCGGATCGAGCCGGACGACGCCATGGTGGATCTCGTAGCCGGTGACCGGATGCCCGAGGGCGGTTCCGGACGGGCGGGCGAGCACTTTGGTGGCCCCGAAGTCCGTCCGGGTGGGCAACAACCCCAGGCCGGGCACCTCACCGGCCCGCGACTCCACGTCGTCCGCAATCAACCGGCCCAGCATCTGGTGGCCGCCACAGATGCCGAGCACCGGCAAACCGGCGCGGGCATGCTGTACCACGGCATCGGCCAGCCCGGTGGATCTCAGCCAGCCCAGGTCGCTCACCGTCGCCCGCGAGCCCGGCAGGACGACGAGATCGCAACCGGCCAGCTCGGCGCCGTGATGAACCAGTCGAACCGAGACGCCCGGTTCGACTGACAGCGCGTCCAGATCCGTGACGTTGGACAGCCTCGGCAGTTTCGGTACCGCCACCCGGAGCACGTCCGTACCGATCGGCGCCAGCATCGGGCCCCGGTCCTTCTCCAGATCCAGCGAGTCCTCGACGTCCAACCACAGTCCCTGCAGGTACGGCAGGACCCCGAGCACGGGCCGCCCGGTGGCTTTGCGAATCATGCTCAGACCGGTGTCCAGTAACGCCGGATCACCACGGAACTTGTTTATCACAAAGCCGCTGATCAGGGCCTGGTCGGCCGCGTCGAGCAGGGCCAGAGTGCCGTGAAAGGCCGCGAAGATTCCGCCGCGATCGATATCACCGACCACGATCACCGGTAACCCGGCCGGCCGGGCCAGACCCAGATTGGTGATGTCCCGGTGACGAAGGTTGATCTCGGTCGGACTACCGGCTCCCTCGCAGATCACCACGTCGAACCGGGACCGCAAGTCGGCGAGTGCGTCGAGGACGATCGGCAACAGGGTGGGTGTGAGGTTGCCGTAGTCCATCGCCCCGGCTTCCGCGAACGGCTGGCCCATCACGACCACCTGCGAACGGCGATCGCTGCCCGGTTTGAGCAGCACCGGATTCATCGCCGCTTCCGGTTCGACGCCGGCCGCTCGAGCCTGCATCGCCTGGGCTCGACCGATCTCGGCGCCGCCGAGGGTGACGAACGAGTTCAGGGACATGTTCTGGGCTTTGAACGGCGCCACGCTGACCCCCTGCCGGGCCAACCACCGGCAGATCCCAGCGACCAGGACACTCTTACCCGCATCCGAGGTAGTTCCGGCCACCATCAGCCCGCCTCGCAGCCCGCCCCCGGCCGCCGGTTCTCGCAGATGCGGCATCTCGGCTGTCACCACGCCGCCCGTCGCCGGGCGGCAAAGGCGATCGCGACAGCAGCCCCGGCGAGGCCCACAGACCGGCCCAGGGCGGCCGAGCGGCGCACATCGCCGATGCTCACGGCCCGCCCGCCGGCCCCCACCTCCGGACGACGCTCGGTTCGACCGGCGTACACGTTCACTCCGCCGAGCCGGACCCCGAGGGCTCCCGCCGCCGCTGCCTCACAGTGCCCGGCGTTCGGGCTCGGATGCCGAGCACCGTCGGCTCGCAGTACTCGCCAGGCCTCGCCGGACGAACCGCCGACCAGGGGCGCGCAGAGCACCGTCAACACCCCGGTCAGCCGGGCCGGCGCGAGATTGACGAGGTCGTCCAGGCGGGCCGAGGCCCAGCCGAACTGCAGGTAGCGCGGGGACCGGTAGCCGACCATCGCATCGAGCGTGTTCACCGCCCGGTAGCCGAGGACCCCTGGCACACCGGCCACCGCCGCCCAGAGCAGCGGGGCAACGACGGCATCCGAGGTGTTCTCGGCCATCGACTCGACGGTCGCACGGGCAAGGTCGGCAACCGGCATTTCCGCCGGATCTCGGGCGCACAGGTGAGTCAGTCGCTCCCGGGCCGCGGCCAGATCTCCGGCCTCCAATGAGCCCGCCATCGCCAGGCCCTCCCGCCGCAGGCTCGTCCCACCGAGCGCCACCCAGGTGGCGAGCGCTGTGGTCAGTACCCGAGCGACCGGGCTGCGGGCAGTCGCCCGTTCGGCGATCAGACCCAGGAGTACCGGACCGGCGACCGCAACCACGGCGTACCCGACGCCGCGAGCCCGCGTCGGCGCGTACCAACGCCGCTCCAGAGCCCCGGCGCACCGACCGAAGACTGCAACGGGGTGACCGCGCACCGGATCCCCGAAGATCGCGTCGAGGACGACGCCGAGCGCAATCCCGACGGCTCGGCCGTGGACAAGGTGACCGGTCACGGACTGCATCTTGCCGGACGCCAGCCCGCTAGCGGTGACACCCCGGTACCCCCTCCTCGGCGCTCAGCCTGCCCTCGGCGTGCCGTCCGGCTGGGCAGGCCTCAGGCAGCCTCAGCCGGCCCTGGTCAGGTCCCGCTCCTGATCCGAAATCTCTCCCTCGTCCATCACCTCGCTGCCGTCCACCACGTCGACGTCGTCGGCCGGCTCGCGACCGTGGATCACGTCATCGGAGTCCATCACCTCCTCGATCACGGGGAAACCGGAGACATCGGTCGGCCTCCGTTCGGCACGGACGATCCGGGCGAACTCAGCGGTGCCGTAACTGAGGTCGTGCCCCAGGCCCTCGGCGTGGATCTCCAGCGTCTGACCCGACCGCCCGTTCGCCGACCAGAATCGCTCCGTCAGCTTGCCGGTCACCACCATCGGCTGGCCTTTGTGGACGCTGGTTGCGGCATTTGCGGCCATCGCCTTCCGACAGGTGACGTTCACGAATGTCGTTCCTCGATCGACCCACTCCTGCCGGTCGCGGTCGTACCGCCGCACGGTCGATGCCAGCCGAAAACTGGTCAGGGAGTTGCCGTCGTCAAAGCGGACATGCCTCGGCTCGCTGGCGACATTGCCGCGCAGGGTCACCTGAATCTCGTTCATGAGGTCCCTCCTTGGGATTCCCGGCCGGCTGCCGGGATACCCCAAGCCTGATCCGGCGAACGGACCGATGGCCGCGAGGGCGCAGATCTGTGGAAAACCTGCCCGTCCTGCAACCTGTGGACAGAACGACGGCCGAGAGCCGACGGGCGGCCTCTCAGACCGCCATTCTCCGCGAAGCCGCCGCAGAACCGCTCTGGGCCTCGGCAGTCTTCTCCGACTCACTCGGCGCGGCGCTTTCCGGTCGGTTTGCGCCTTCGGCCAACCCAGCACCAGGGCCTACGCCGGCTGTCCCGATCCCCCCACCACGGCCCACCGAGCCAACGCCGTCAACGGACCCAACACCGTCCATTCGCTCGACACCACCAGCCAGCCCGACACCACCGGCCAGCCCGACACCACCGGCCAGTCCGACACCACCAGCCAGCCCGGGATCCGCACTCGATCCGCTCGGGACCGCCTCGGCCGCCGCGATCATCTCCGCGCCGGCCAGCGCGGAGATGATTGCAGATCTGCGGCCCGTCCCGGTGGTTCGCGCAGGCTCGTGCCGTGCCAGCTCCGCGTACCGTCCGGCCAGGGCCAGCCGGGTCAACCGATGCTGGTCCAGGATCACCTGAATGGGTGCCATCACCCGTTCCTCGGCCACCGATCGAACTGCCTGGTTCAGCCGCTCCTGCGCCGAGAGCCGGCGACGGCGGGCCCCTACCACCAGCAGCCAGGCACAGAGTGCGGTCAGCAAAGCACCACCGACCAAGCCGAGGATGAGCATCACCAACGGCAAAGGCAGGCCCAGCACCGCACCCGGTGCGACGACGTCACTGTCGAGCAAACCGGCGACGCCAAGCAGCAACAACCAGACCGCGCCGACCACCGCCGCGAGAGCGAGCAGGTATTGCACAACCGTGGCCAGCCACCACCACGGCGGCGGTGAGAGTTCGAGGTCAACCTGCGACACGCTCTGGTCCAGAGCGGCAACGAGATCATCGCCCGATCGAGACACGTTGTTGTACACCGCATCTGCCCAGCGAGGAGGCAACGCGCCAGCAGTCGCGGCGACTGCCGTGTCGACGGCGAGCTCGACCTGCGGTCGCAGCGACGGCGCCGAGACCGGCGTCAGCCCACTGGTGATCAACTTCAGGTCCTGCTCGTCGACGGTGTCACCGAGCCGGCCTCGGCGCAGCTTCCGCAACCCGGGCAGAGCCGGCCAGCGGGCGCGAATCCACCCGCGGCGCCGGTATTCGGAAGCCACTGCGTCGATCACGACGGGCACACCGGCGGCATTAGCCAAGTCCTCGACCAGTTGATCGGCTCCCGGCGGGGTACCGTCTCCGGGCTCGGCCGGGGCCAGCCCGGCCGCCACCTCCCCGATAGCGGATCGCAGATCGGCCCCTACCCGGTCAGCGATGGCGGTCCGGTTCTGGACCACGCCAGCCAGCAACGCGCGCAGATCGTCGACTCCGTCCCCGCGCCGGGCCGAGACCGCAAGCATCGGGACCGCCGCGAGACCGTCGCCGTCGAGCAGTCGGCGCAGGTCCCGGACGCAGGTTTCGGCTTCGTCGTCACTCAGCCGGTCGATCTGATTGAGGACGACGACCATCACGCTGTCATGGCCGACCAGCCGTTGCAAATACCCCGAATGTAGTGCGTTGTCAGCATATTTCTGTGGGTCTACCACCCAGACCAACAGGTCGACCATGGTCACGAATCGGTCTACCTCGACCCGGTGCAGGACCTCGGTGGAGTCGTGGTCGGGCAGATCCAGCAGCACCAGGCCGTGAAGTGGAGCCTGGAGGTCGGCGTCCAGCACAGATTCCCGGGTGATCCGAAGTTCGGCAGGCACTTCCAGCCAGTCCAGCAACTCTTCCGAGCCGCCCTCACCCCAGACACACGCCATCGGCAGCGACGTCGTCGGCCGGCGGGCACCCACCGCCGCGATCTCCATCCGGGCCAAGGCGTTGAACAGGCACGACTTTCCACTGCCCGTGGCACCTACCAAGGCGACCACAGTGCGGTCGGAACCGAGCCGGATCCGCATCACCGATCGTTCGACGCTGGCCTGGGCATGCTTGACGACGGTGGGATCCAGCCAGGGCTCACCCATCTCCAGCGCGGCCTCCAGAGCTGCCAGCTGAGCAGCTACGTCCGTCACCTCGCCTCGCCGTCCTTCCATCTCAGCGCGCCGCTTCCACAAGTTCCGCGGCGGCCCGAACAGCCGCGCCTCGGCCGGTCCTGGTCTCGATACTCTCCAGCAGCCGCTCCAGTCGACGACGCTCGGTGTCGAGCATCACTGCCGCGCGGGCAACCAGATCAGCTCGCGCCTCGACGGCGATGGAGCGTACCGTTTCGGCCCCGAGAAAACCGGCGACAATCCGACGAGCGGCGGCAACGGTCCCGGCCGAACCGGCTGCCGAGTCGGCCGCAGAGCGGTCGGAGCGCTCGTCCACGGCAACCACGAAGATCACGTCGGCCGCCGCCTCGGGGTCGATCTGAACTGCGGTGGTACCGGTGATGGCCGCCAGCACCGCCCCGGTGACCTGCGAGGACACTGCCACCCGCCAGTCCCGGACGGCGCGTTCCAGTTGCGCTTCGATGTCGTTCGAGGTCACCTGGTGGCCGCGCGCGGTGAGCAGGGCAGCGCCGAAGGAATGCCGTCGCCAGCGGTTCAGCACGTCCTCGGTGGCCGCCCGCAAGGCGGCCCGGATGGCGGCGGTGACGCCCTCGGTGACCGGTACATCAAGCGGTTGGGCCGGCTCGCTGTCTCGGCGGACGGACGCGTTGACGGCGGCGCTCATCCGGTCAGCCAGGCTTGGCGGACGGCCGTCCAAACGGTGGACGAAACTCCCATCGGCCGCCAGTTCCTGCCAGCGCGCCAGCACCTCACCACTGAGCAGCGAACCGTTCACCAGGTTGGAGAGCAATTGGGGCCGAGCGGTCGCGAAGACGGCGTCCACCTCGTCGTGCAGCAACTGCCAGCCCACCGCTTGTGCGTCCGAGGCCGCTGCGAGGAACTCGGCTCGCGCGGGCAAACTCCCGAGTACACCTTTCAGGGTGCGATCGGCGACCACGGTCCGGGCATGATCGTCGCCGGCAACCCGGCGCAACCAGCCCTGCAGCGGGGTGATCAGTGGTTCGGGTAGGAAGCCGTCGACCGTCTCGGTTTCCGGGATGACGAACATCGGCGCACCGCCGAGACCCCGATCGCGCAGCCGAGTGGCCAGATGCACCCGCAGATCTGCGAGCGCCTCCAGCGGCACCCGATCGAGGACGATGGCGACCGCGACCCCGCGGGCGGCCGCCTGACGCAGCAACTCCCAGGGCATCGCGTCCGCGTAACGGGCAGCGGTCGTGACGAAAATCCACAAATCGGCGGCCTGGAGCAACTGGACGGCGAGGTCTCGGTTGGTCTCCACCAGGCTGTCGATGTCCGGAGCATCGATGATCGCCAACCCCGGGGAGATCCCCTCATGCGGCACCAGACGCAGACCAGTGATCCGGGGCGCATTCGGATCGATCGGCTGCAGCGGCTCCGGCGCCTCGGAGGTCACCCGGGTAAGCCTGGGCAGGATCCGCTGGGAGAGGAAGGCCCCGGAGTCCAGTGGATGGTGCACCAGAACCGGCGAGCGGGTGGTCGGGCGGAGCACTCCGGAACGGCTGACCACCCGCCGAACCAGCGAGTTGGTCAGGGTGGACTTACCGGCACCGGTCGAACCACCGATCACTGCGAGCAGCGGGGCATCGCGTCGGCGCAGCCGCGGCAGGAGGTAGTCGTCCAATTGACTCAGCATGCTCTCGCGCTCGCGTCGCGCGGCTGCCACCTCGGGGACGTCGAGAGTCAGGGAAAGAGTGGCGACCTGCATCCGGAGCCGTTCCACCGCGGTCAGCAGATCGACCCCACGACTCGCGGCTCGCCGACCCCGGGGCGGTTCGGAGCGGACCGGCTCGGAGCGGACCGGTTCGGGGCGTACGGGTGCAGAGCTGGGGGTCGGCCGTACCGCGTCACGGTTCTCCGGACGCAGCACTATCTCGAGATCTGCAGGCTGCGCCGCCTTGACCTCGTCTCGCCCGGGATTCATGGGCGCCTCCTTCGCCGACCTCAACTCGTCCGCTCCTCCGTTGCGACCGCGACGCCGGTCCCGGCGCCGATCGTTCTGGGGTCCATCGTCACTGGTTTAGCCTGCCTCTGGGTACTACTTGACGCCAAGGCCACCAATGGACCACCAATAGAATCTCTCGGGCAAGGCTGTCACGTCGCCTCGAACATGCAAGGTTTGCCATTGACAACTCTTTGCAATATCAACAGAACTTAGCGTAAGCGCCCTCGTTGGCTCGATGTGTCATTTGCCCATATTCTCGGTCGCAGATCGGCACATCCATCGCGCTTCAGCCCCCCATCCGCCCAACACGCCGCTAGCATTGCCCCGGGGTTGGACGTCGGACTGCTTCGACGACGGATCTCCAGGCGCTCGTAGCTCAGCGGATAGAGCAACAGACTTCTAATCTGTCGGTCGCAGGTTCAAATCCTGCCGGGCGCACCGCACCACACCTCTTCCCCTTGACCTGCAGATTCGGTGGGCCGGGAGGTGCGATCTTGGTGAGCCGCAACCGGTGCACCGCTAATTCATCCTCATGATCTTCGTAACCCAATTGAGACCCAAGACAAACAGCTTTCTTGGTCGGCCAGCAGCAGGCCCGAAGCACATTCCACGCATTTCCGGGTCATGCTCGTGCAGCTTCAGCCCGTACTTCTCGTTGCAGCTTCGGTCAAGGCCGCTACCAGTATCGACCTACCCGTCCTCACCCCGGTCGATCCCGGATCCCGAAAGGGACGTGTCGGCCCGCGGCGGCGGACGCGGAACGCGATCGGGTCGGTCATGCCTACGCCGACCCACTGACGTATCCTCCGGACAAAGCTACGCACTCCGCCCACGGATCCACCGCGCCCTGCTCGGTACATTCATCCACTAGCCGCCCAGGGTGGAACAGATCCGGTGTCGATGAGAGGACTCCGCTTGTTGATCTCGGAGCCGTCTCCGACCGACAGAATTCAGGGCCTCGCGTCGATGGCTCGTGCGCTGGCGCTGTCGGTGCGGTTGGACCAGATGCTGGAGCTTGCCGCCGAGGAAGCAGTGAAGGCGCTGAACGCCAGCAGCGTCTCGATCAGCTGCCTGAAGCCAGGCACCGGCGCCTTGCACACGATGATCAATGTGGGCGAGCTGTCTCCGACCGAGGTGCGTCTACCGACGGACGAGATCTACCAGTTCGCCGATTACCCCCAGGCCCAGGCGCTGGTCTCCGAATTGCGAATCTGGATCACCCAGGTGGACGATCCGGCCGGAGATCCGGGCGAGGTGGCGCTGCTGCGCACGCTCGGCAAGAGTTCATCGATGGCGGCGCCGCTGGTGGTCGACGGCCAACTGTGGGGCGAGCTCTATGCCACCCGGAACGAGTGGCTGACCGGATTCTCCGAGCTGGATGTCGCGTACGCCGAGGCACTTGCCGCGATCCTGTCGGGCGCGCTGTCTCGGGCGATCCATTTCGAGGCGCTCGAACATCTCGCGTTTCGTGACTCGATGACCGGGCTGGCGAACCGCCGGGCCTTGGACGAGGCCGCCACCCAGGCACTCGGCCGACTGACCGAGGCGCCGGGCCGGCGGGTCACCGCCGTCGCCGTCGATGTCAACGGGTTGAAAGCGGTCAACGACACCGCCGGACACGCCGCCGGCGATCAGTTGCTGACCGCCATCGCCGGGCTGCTGGTCCGGCATTTCTCCCCGCTCGGCGGCAGCCTGGTGGCCCGAGTCGGCGGAGATGAGTTCACCGTGCTGGTGCCCAGCCACTCGGTCACCGCAGTGCTCGCCGCGGCCGACTCCTTCTGCGACGCGGCTGCAGGCCTGTCTGCCGGTGCCGGGGTGTCGTGCGGGGTGGCCACCACGACCAGCGAGGAGCCCTGGGCTACCGCGGCGCGGCTGTTCCGGGCCGCCGACGAGGCGCAATACGAAGGTAAGCGCCGCCGGAGTCGGACTGCGGTTCTGGCCACCACGAACGCGCACTGATCACTGCATCGAAACAAGCTCGACATGCGAGCAAACTGTCGGTGGCCATGCCTAGTCTGGCTGCATCGCGCGGCGGTCAAGCCGCGCCGACGGAGGGGATGTTGGCATGACTGATCTCGCGGCCGTGGACCGTGATCTACCCGGCCCTCGCGCAGACGAATCCGGTGACCTCGAGGTCCGCCTGGAACAGCACCGACGGGAACTGACCGCCTACTCATACCGGATGCTGGGTTCGGGTTTTGAGGCGGAGGACGCCGTCCAGGAAACCATGGTCCGGGCCTGGCGCGGGTTCGATCGGTTCGAGGGCCGAGCGACGCTGCGCTCCTGGTTGTACCGGATTGCCACCAACGTGTGCCTGGACATGGCGAAGGGCCGCGAACGCCGGGCCCGCCCGATGGATTTCTCACCCGCCCGGACAGCAGACGGACCACTGGGCGACCCGCTGCCCGAGGTGACATGGCTGCAGCCCTACCCGGACGACCGCCTGCTGCCCGCCAGCAGCGACCCGGCCGAGTCTGCGGTCCTGAGGGAATCCGTTCAGCTGGCATTTCTCGCTCTGCTGCAGCATCTTCCGCCCCGGCAGCGGGCCGTGCTGATCCTTCGCGAGGTACTGCAATGGTCTGCGGCTGAGGTCGCAGACCTCCTCGACACCTCGGTTGCCTCGGTGAACAGTGCTCTTCAGCGGGCTCGCTCCACTCTCTCAGAGCACCGATCTGCGCTCACGGACGAGCCGCCGATCAGTGCGGACGGACAACCCGCGGACGACGCTCAGCGGCTCCTGCTGGATCGCTATGTGGAAGCCTTCGAGCGCTATGACATGGCCGCTTTGGTCTCTTTGCTGCACGAGGACGCCACGCTCTCGATGCCGCCGTTCGACCTGTGGATGCGCGGCCCGAACGAGATCACCGGCTGGATGCTGGGGATCGGTGCCGAGTGCCGTGGTTCGCGGCTGATCCAGACCGCGGCGAACGGTTCACCGGCTTTCGGGCAGTACCGCATCGACCCCAGCGGAGGCCATTCGCCCTGGGCATTACAGGTCATCGAGATCTCTCAGGGCCGGGTAACCGGATTGAACGCGTTCCTGGATACCGCCACGTTGTTCCCCTTATTCGGTCTGCCGGCTCACCTCGACACCTAATTCGAGACACCATGGAGACCATGGACCTCGAGGACGCGACGAGCGAGTTGTATGCGCTCACCCCCGCCGGTTTTACCGCGCGCCGAACCGAACTTGTGGCACAGGCTCGGCAGGAGAGGGCGAAAGATCTGGCGAAGGAGATCTCCGAACTTCGCCGACCCACCGTATCGGCCTGGCTGGTGAATCAAATGGTCCGCGGAGCCGGCGGCGCGGAGCAAGAAATCGAGGAACTGGAGGAACTGGGCGCCGATTTGCGCGCGGCGCAGGCAGAACTCGACGGGCCGCGAATGAAGGAACTCGCCAAGCAGCGCCAGAAGCTGGTGGCGGCCCTGCTCCGGCGGGCGGATGCCATCGGCGAGGTGGATGGCCAGAAGGTGAGTGCCGGCACCCGGCGCGAACTGGAAGAGACGTTCGGGGCGGCGATCGCCGACGAGCAAGCTTCCCTCGCGGTTACCTCGGGTCGCCTCACCCGGGCGCTGGTCTACGCCGGATTCGGCGAGGTGGACGTCACAGCTGCCACCGCGACACCGGTGACGAAGCGTCGCCACCTCACCTCGGCACCGAAACACCGCCCGGGTGAACCTCTTCGGCCTGTATCCACGGATGGAACCACCGCTGACACCGCCGAGCCGGAACGCGATGCGGCCGCGGCGGCCCGGAAAGCGGCGGCCGAGGCCGCCGAAATCGCCCGGGCGGACGAGGCCGCCGCACTCGAGGACCTGGAGGCCGCTGCCCAGCGTCGCAATGACATTCGGGCGGAGGAGACCAGACTGAGCGAGACCCTGGAGGAGTTGCAACGGGAGATCATCCGGGTCCGGCACGAGCTTGATGGCCTCGCTCGCTCGCTCGCCGCCGCCGAACGCGACCACCAACGCCGGGAGCGACAGCTAGATCAGGCCCGAAAAGTGCTCCGGCAGAACGAACAAGCCCTGCACGAACTGCCGTGAGCGGCCTCGACATCGCGATCGAATTGCCCAACGCAAACCGATCGACAACCGGCTGAGCTGATTGCTCAGCTGTCGAACTCGTCGAGATAGACCCAGCGGCCGTCTTCGCGGACGAAACGGCTGACCTCATGCTGACTGCCGAGCACCCCGTGCCGGTTGTAGCGCGCCCTGAACTCGACGGTTCCCGTCGGGTGCAGCATGCCGCCATCGGTCATACCGAGGATGTCCAGGCCCGTCCACCGCTGATCGTCATCGAAGGCGATCCGGGACACCCTGGTCCGGGAGTGCCAGGTGCGCAACAGATAAGCCTCGTCCCGGACGACGAAGGCGCTGTACCGAGAGCGCATCAGCGCCTCGGCGGTCACGGCAGCGCCCTGTCCGGCGTGAAGCCGACCGCAGCAGCGGTCATACGGCTGGCTGAGCCCGCACGGGCAGGTCGCTGACACTGGAATGCTCACACCGGCATCGTAGAAGAGGGTTGTATCCGCGGGCGGTAGGGCGCTGGATAGCGCTAATTGGTGTGGTGTAGGGGCGTGGTGGTCGTGAAGGAAAGGGTCGTTGGTCGGGTGTGTGGTCCGCGGTGGTCCGGGGTGCGTGCGGTTGGGGACATCTGAGCGTTGCGAGGTCTGCCGGTGTTGAGGGTGAGGTCTGGCAGCACGAAGGTTACGTGTGCAGGACGAGGTGCTCGAGCCGATCGGTCAGGGGATCACCCTGAGCGGACTGGTTGCTTTCAGTCGTCGTGTTGGTTGAATTGGGTGGACTGATGAGGGTTATGGGGTGTGGATAACACCCGGGACTGTCGGTGGTGGCGGGTACGTTTCAGGGATGGATCAGGACTTCGACCGGGACGACGCCGGTGGGCCCGGGAGCCGGAACCGGGTCGCTGGCGTGGTCGTCGCCGCCAGTGGGAGTGAGCGGTGATGACGTTGCTGGCGTACCGGTTCGCTTTGGATCCGACCCCGTTCCAGGAGCGGGAGTTACGCTCGCATGCCGGGGCTGCGCGGATGGTGTTCAACTGAGGGCTGGCTCGGATCAAGGCCAACTTGTCGCAGCGGGAGGCCGAGAAGTCCTACGGCCTCACCGATGAGGACCTGACCCCAGCGTTGTCGTGGTCGTTGTATTCGTTGCGGAAGAACTGGAACACGGTCAAAGACCAGGTGGCCCCGTGGTGGCGTGGGGTGAGTAAGGAGGCGTTCAACACCGGCCTGGACCAGCTCGCGCAGGGGTTGAGGAACTGGCTGGCTCCCGCAGGGGCACGCGGAAAGGCAAACCGGTGGGGTTTCCCCGGTTCAAGGCGAAGCGCAAAGCCCGCCGGTCGGTCCGGTTCACGACCGGGGCGATCCGGTGTGAGGCCCGGCATGCGGTGCTGCCGCGGATCGGGCGGGTCAAACTCTTCGAGGACGGCGGACGCCTGGCTGATCTGGTGGCCGCCGGGACCGCGCGGGTGCTGGGGGTGAGTGTCCGGTTCGAGCGGGGCCGCTGGTTCGCCGCGTTCACCGTCGAGGCCGGAATCACCCGCCCGGCCCCGGTCGACCCGGACGCGGTGGTCGGGGTCGACCTGGGAATCACCACCCTGGCGACCCTGTCCACCGGGGAGCAGATCCCCAACCCCCGCCACCTGGGCCGGGCACTGGCAAAGGTCCGGCGGCTGTCACGGGTTCTGTCCCGGCGGCAGGGCCCGGACCGGCGGACCCGGACGGTGCCGTCGAACCGGTGGGTCCGCGCGTCCCAGAGGTTGGCCCGCGCCCAGGGCCGGGTCGCTGATCAGCGCCGGGACGCCCTGCATAAGGCCACCACCAGGCTCACCGCCCGGTACGGGACGCTGGTGGTGGAGGACCTGCACGTGGCCGGGATGCTCACCAACCACCGCCTGGCCCGACACCTCGCCGACGCTTCGTTCGGGGAGTTTCGCCGCCAGGTCGAGTACAAGAGCATCTGGCGGGGTGGGCGGGTGATCGTCGCGGACCGGTGGCTTGCTTCCAGTAAGCAATGTTCGGGGTGTGGGGCAGCGAAAACCAAGCTGGCCCTGTCCCAACGAACCTATCAATGCCAGGTGTGCGGGCTGGTCCTGGATCGGGACGTCAATGCCGCCCGTAACCTCGCCGCGTACGGCAGACAGGTGATCGCCGCCAGTGGGGCGGAGATCCGAAACGGACGTGGAGCCGACCAGAAGACCGGGCCAGCCCGGCAGGTGGCTGTGAAACGTCAACCCGGCACCGCA
>JANNPJ010000678.1:0-3409 GCA_031400005.1 Kineosporiaceae bacterium
CTGACAATGGGATACCCCGGGCGGCTCATCAGTCCGACGTCAATACCCCGCGGGTCGTTGCCGTTGAGCAGCATCACCGTCTCGTACGGCACCCCTCCCACCTTGGTCAGCATCGCCGCGGAGAACATCTCCAGCAGGTTCCGCGACTCGGCTTCAATCACACCCAGGACGTCCGCGCCGACATCGCGGATGACCATCGCGGTGTGCCGCATCGCCAACTGGTCGACGTGTTCGGTGACCAATTCGATCCAGCCGATCCAACTCGACCGGCCACGCGCCACCACGATCGTCTGACCGTCGCGCTGGCGGCGCAGCAGCGACCCGCGGATCCGTCGCAGGCGCACGTACCGACTTTCGTCCGAGCGCAGCAGCCGTAGTTCCCGAAGCGCGACTAAAATCTCGGCCTTGTCCAGGTCGCTGTAGGGGTCGTGCTGAAGCAGCGCATTCAGCCGGGCGAAGGCCGCCAGCACGGCCCGACCCTCGATCCAGGACTCTTGCTTGAGCACTCGCGGACGGTCGAACAGGTTCTCGACGTTGTACGACGCGATCCGCATCCGGGCCTCCGAGACTCCTGCCGGTTCACCTGCTCGAGACGACGGTTCCGACCGCGACCCACATCGTCAGGACGGCGAGGAACTCGTCTCGGTCCCGGACTGTCGCGATCGCCTCGAACCAGCGCTCCCGCATGTCGCCCTGAATCATTCCCGCCGCGGCCGGTACCAGCGGGCTGAAGATCGGCAGGATCGCGGCCGCCCGATCGGGATCGGTGAAGTAAATGGTGACCGGCTGTGTCGAGACCTCGGTCAGTCCGGCCCGCACCAGGCGGCGGCGCAGGGTCCGCCCCATGCTCGAGTGGTGCAGGACAGTCCGGCTCAGCAGCGTCCCGGTCACCGTCTTGACCAGGTACTCCGGCAGTCCGTCGCTGAGCATCGACTGCCAGTCAGTGTCGATCAGACAGACCCGCCCTCCGGGGCGGGTGACCCGAACCAGTTCCGCCAGACCGGCCTCCGGTTCCGCGAGGTGTTGCAGGACGCGCTCGCAGCGGACTGCGTCGAAGGCGCCGTCGTCGAACGGAAGCGCCGTGACATCGGCGACGCGATACTCGACGCCCGTGCCGTCGTCCTTCGATCGGGCGTGCTGCACTGCGATCCGGGAGGCGTCGATCGCTGTCACTCGCCCTTCGGGCCCCACCGTCGCCGCCAGCGCCCGAGCGACCTCACCGGCGCCACACCCGGCGTCGAGAATGCGCTCCCCGGCGACCGGTCGCAGCAGGGCGTCAGCCGCCCGCCGGACCTGTCCGATCTCGGGGGTCGCCGCCATCATTTCCAGCACGGGCAGGATCAGCGTTTGCAGCTCTGCCGACGCGTCGTCGATCTGCGCAAAGGGCGTGGGCTCGCGGGTCGACGAGGTCTCCCCGGTGCTGCCCCGGTCGGTCCTGCTCTGGTCCGTCGTGTCCGCCTTGGTCTCGGCCATCGTCGTCCTCCCACCGTTTGTGCCCCTTCAGCGCGCCGCGCTCACCCCACGAACTGCTACGCGACCCCGTGACAAACTGTACGCCCGTCTTCTCCTACGGGCCCGGCCTTCCGCGTCAAGCACGGACGATGATCGGTCGATGTCAGGTGGGCTGACTGTGACCTGCCGATCAGCGGTGGGATCGGCGATACCAGAGCGCTACCGGCCTGGCTCATGACCTGACCCGGCTGACGGCGGAGCTGGCTCGCGGGGTCGACCCCGATTTCCCGTTGGCGGAGCTCCTCCTGACCGGCGGGGAAGCGGGCTGGGTCAAGTTCCGCCACGACCGGGTCCAGCAGGCCGCGCTGTCCGCCCTCCAACCGGCCGAGCTCGACGACCTGCGGATCACGCTCGCTCGGCGGCTGGCCGGGCAAGCGATCCACGAGCTGGCCGCGGCCGAGCAGTATCTTGCTGCCGAGCCGATGCGAATCTCTATTTCGCCAAACAGCAATGGCCGTAATCAAGTGACGATCGCATCCGCCTGACCTCGGGCGTCCAGGATGCGGTTGGCAGGGGTCTCTAGCTGACGGCTGGCTGCTCGTCGAAGATCCAGCCTGTCCCCATGCCCGGTTCGTGGCCGGGCTCGAGGTAGTACTCGTCGCGGAACATCGCGGTGAATGCTTCGGGCGGCATCGCCAGCATCATGCCGACGTCGGTGGTCTGGCTGGCGTGCGCCTGCAGGGCAGCCCGCTTGCGCTCCAGATAGGGCAGGACGTCCACCCTCAGGTGGATCTCGGCCTGCGGGGTGCCGATCGGGTTCCCGTCGTCGCCAGGCCCGTCCGGGTCCCAGTCCTCGGTGCCCATCCCAGCCCCCTGTGCGGCGAGGAACATCTCGCGCAGGGCGTCCCGGTTCATCGTCACCTCCAGCAGCCGCGGACGCCGGGCCGCGAGCTCCACGGCGGAGCGCACGATCCGGTGCACCATCACGTGATCCGGGTGGCCGTAGCCACCGTGCCAGTCGTAACCGGTGACGACGTCGGCGTCCTCCTGGTCGAGAACCGCGGCCAGCGCCCGCGCCGCCTGATCGACGTCCACGTTCATCAACGCGTCCGGCGCCGAGTTCTGCGGCCAACCGGCCATTCCCGAATCGGCGTAGCCGAGCCAGACAATCCGGGCCACTCCCAGCACCCGGGCCGACTCTCCGAGCTCCTCGCGCCGGTGCTCGGCGACAGTCCTGCCGTCGGCCAGATCCGCTGCCGGTACGCCGTGGTCGCCGTCAGTGGCGACCACGAGGACAACCCGGTGGCCCTCGTCCGACGCACGAGCCATCGAACCGGCAGTGCTGCTGGCCTCGTCGTCGGGATGGGCGTGCACAAACACGATGGTCGACATCAGGCCATCATCACCTAGCCAGCGGCGGTAGGCGGCCACTCACTCGAACACGACACGCGTAGCCGTCGCAGCCGAGATCGCCAGGCGCCTCACCAGCCGGGTGGCCCCCGTGCCTTCTGAGGGGCGAAAATGATCAGATCCGCGCCGAGGAGTTAAGCGAAGGCGTCTCGGTCCATGGGGCGCATCCGACCGCACGCTCCTGGAGAGGAACCCCAAGGAAGCCGTGGGACATGACGGGAGCGATGCTGCCGGCGGGTGGTCTGTGGGTGACTACGCGGCGATGACGAAATTCGTTCAGTCAGTGGTACTTGAGGAACAACTGGGGTCGCAGGCCGTGACGTGGCAGCGATCCGGCGCCCTGCTGTGGCATAACGGTGGAACCCGCGACGCGCACAGCTTCGTCGCTGCATCACCGGAGAAGAAACGTTGGGGCTTCACACATTTCATCGGAGGATCCGCAAAATTCCCCGGTCTGTAGCGAAGGAGACCTCACTTTTGCCGTGATCATGCACGGTTGCTCGGGTGCTGCGTCGAAGTGGTCGCGCGTTTTGACCCGGCTAAGGGG
>JANNPJ010000693.1:0-18009 GCA_031400005.1 Kineosporiaceae bacterium
TGCCGGCCAGGAAGTGCACGTCTCAGATAGCGGTGATCAGACCTTGTTGGCGAATTCGGAGTCCTGGATACCAGCGCCGCAAACTTCCCGTGATCATGCACGCTTACCCGCTGCCCCGCCCCGCGAAGCGAGCAACCGTGCATGATCGCGGCAGGTTTGAGGCGCCCACGCCGCGACGATGGTACGTCTCATTAGGGTCTGATGACGGCAGTCCCCCTGCGCGCTTGCCCGGTGGAGGGTTCACAACGCGGCGGTGGTCCTGGGGTGCACGGGGATTGTCGGCGATGCTCCGGCCATACTCTCGCGATGCTCCCGGAAGCTACCGCAATCCGGCTTGATCTTGTGGGAGGTGGCCACCGGGAGTTTCGCGGGAGCGCGGGAGCGCGGGAGCAGTGCCGTGCCCTGGCAGACAGAGGACTGGCGGCTTCGCCCGTCCGCTGGCGGGATCGAGGCGCTATCGCCTGTACACCGGTTTCAGGGGCGGCTCAGGGTGGGGTGAGGGTCCTACCGGATGTCGTTGGTGAACCAACGCGGGCAGAGTTTGAAGTGTCAGAACGACACCGTACGACTCACCGAAAAGGAAAGATCATCATGGACAACATCCGCCAGTCTTTTGCCCACCAGGGGCTCGTTCGCCCGCGCGACGAGCGCGTCCTGGGCGGCGTGTTCGCCGGTCTTGGCCGGCGCTTCGGTCTCGAGCCGTGGCCGGCGCGCTTCGTCTTCTTCCTGCTCCTGCTCATCATCCCGGGCAGCCAGATCCTGCTTTACCCGCTGCTGTGGGTTCTGATGCCGTCCGAGGACGCCCCTGCCATCGGCCGAACCTTCACCGCCGGGCCAACCGCAGTGTGATCGCGTCCGGTGCCTCCCGCTTCGGCCTCGTCCGCCGTCCCATGCCGCCGAGCTCATCGTCGACGGGCACATCCGGGCAGTGCTCGCGGACCAACTGCAGGACCCGCTCCCGCCCTTGCTGCGAGGGCTGGTTGGGGACGGCGCCACCGGACCTTGCCTGCGCTGGTACTCCTTCACTGGCCAGCACTGCCTCTCATCGGAGGGGGCGGGGTCGTGAGCGTCTACTGATCCGCTTCCAGGATGGGCACGCAGAGCTCGCCGCTGACGATGTCGGCAGCCAGGTCGTCGAGGAGCCGATTGGCGCTGAAGGCCTGGGCGCGCAGCAGTGCCATCGCTTGCGCGGGGGTGATTTGGTTGGCCTGGAGGGTGAGACCCTGAGCCAGCCACACCAGGCGTCGGCGACGACTCGCAGGGCCTTCCATCCACCGGTGGACCGGTTCGCTGTCCGGGCCGGGAGAGACCTCTGCGGCCACCGTGTCCAGGCCGGTGATTCGGGATCGTGGGCGTCGCTCAGCAGGACCGGGTGCCGGCTGTGGTAAGCCTCGAAGCAGGGCCCTTCACGCAGCGTGAACTGCAGGGCTTCACCGAGGGAGGCGGCCAGGTGATTCGCGCCGACCGGCACCGCGATGTCAGCGCTAAATAGACCGAGATCGCCGTCCCGTCGACATCGAGAACATCGGCGGCGGCCAGGCATAATCGATCCGGCAGCGACTCCTGGTCGATGCCGTCTGCGGTGCCGTCGGTGGTGTTGGCCACCGTAGCCTCGAATCGGGCGACAAGGGCGGCCTGGGCATCTGGTGCAGCACTACCGAAGGGTCCAGGTCCTGGAGTGCTTCCTCGGCGGCGATCGAGTAGCGGTTTGGGCGGAGGCGGCAGGCGGCCCATGCCGAGGCCGGCCGCGGACGGCGACCGGCCGGGGGTTGCCAGCGCGAAGGAGGTGAGATAATTCAGTCAGAGCCTCGGGGTGTAATGCACCTTCGAGGCTTTCGTGTATGAGTGATCAAGTGCGTCCCACCGACCTACTGCTGCCGCTGATCTACCGCCCGACTACCTGGTCCGACCGCGTCGCTATGGAGCGACTCTGGCTACTGTTCCGGCACGACATGTCGGCCGTGAACGGGGATCTGCCCCGCGCCGACGGCAGCTACCGATCCGAACGGCTTGAGCACCTCCTGAGCGGCACGCCTGGCTGGCTCGGGTGGATCCTGACCGCCGCCGCCGACCGTCCGCTCGGCTTCGCCATTGTCCGAGCGTCGGACCAACCGGTCCGCGTCGTCAACAGCTTCTTCGTCGTCGCCGCGGCGCGAAGGTGCGGGACCGGCTCCACCTTCGCGCGAGCTGTCGTCAGCAGTCACCCTGGACGATGGACCGTCGCGCACCAGGACCGAAACCACGCCGCCGCACGATTCTGGCCCGCCGTGGCTGCCACGCTTGACCCGGATTGGACATCCGCGCACAAGCCGGTGCCTGGCCAACCTGACGCACCGCCCGACCGGTGGATCACCTTCACTGTCCCCGCCGTCCCGCCACCCTCACCGCGTCAAAGAATTCGCAGGGCTGAACTGAACGAATCCGCAGCTGGCCCTCTGACATGACGACAACCCCGCAGCTCAATGCCACAGCCCTCGCTACGTTCACCCGGAACGGACACTGAGCGCCGCCGAGGACCAGTGGGGCGGCGGGCGCGGTAGGGTCGGGGGATGCACCTTCTTCAGGATTGAGTCGGACGGTCGCACGCGCGTGACGTGCATGTAGACCCCGTCCCTCTCTCGGACGGCGCGCAGGAGCTTGAGCTCGGCGTGATCGTTCGCCTTTTCCCTGGAGTTGTTCCACATGTCCCGCCCTGACCAGGCGGTGAGCTACGCCGCCGTTCTGCGCATTCCTGGAGTTCCGCGCGCGTTCGCCGCCGCCACTCTCGCGCGTTTGTCCTACGGCACTGTCTCGCTGTCGTTGCTGCTCACCGTCCATACCGCGACGGGTTCTTTCGGCGTCGCCGGCGTCGCAATAGGTGCCTATGGCATCGCTGCCGTGCTTGCACCGCTCAAGTCTCGAGGCATTGACCGCTACGGGCGCCGGCGGGTGCTGACACCGTTGGCTCTCGGCTATGCCGCGGCGCTTTTCCTGATCGCCGCGCTGGCCACGGGGGCGGTCAGTGCGGCGGTGCCGTATGTGGGGCTGGCCGGTGCGGCGGGAGTCCTTACGCCGCCGGTTGGCCCCGTGATGCGAGGCATCTGGGCTTCGCTGGCACCTGACTCCACCAGCCGCCAGAGGGCGTACGCCCTGGACGCCGTGGTTGAGGAGGCTGTCTTCACCGTCAGCCCACTGCTGGTCGCAGTCGTCGTCGCCACTGCGAGGCCACTGATCGCGCTGGTTCTCACCGCGGTGTTTGCCTTGGTCGGCATGCTGGGCTTGGCGATGGCGTCGCTTGTGGAACCTGCTTCGGCGCAACCGGTTGATACTCGGCGTCGCTTCCTGGGCCCGCTGGCATCCGGGTCTCTGCGGTGGGTCCTGTTCGTGATGCTCACGGTCGGGGTTGGATTGAGCCTGCTCGAACTTGGGGTCGTGGCTCGCGCTACGCAGACCGGGCGCCCAGCCACGGCCGGCTACCTGCTGGGTGCCCTGTCGCTCGGCAGCGTCGTCGGTGGTCTGCTGTGGGGGCGACGTCTTCACCCTCGAACTCACACCGCGCAGATCCAGGGCTTGCTGCCAGTGCTTGCCGGGGGCGCTGTCCTCAGCGCCCTTGTTGAACCCTTACCGGCCTTCGGCGCTGTGTTGTGTCTGACCGGCTTGGCCGTTGCCCCGATCTACGTCGTCGCCTACCTGGCCGCCGACCGGCTCACGGCCCCTGACGTTCGCACCGAGGCCACCACCTGGGTTGCAACGGCGAGCAATCTCGGTGCCGCCGCCGGCGCCGGCATCGGGGGCTACCTCATTGATCAGACGTCCGCACGCACAGCTCTCCTGTCAGCCGGGGCCGGCTTGGCCCTCGCGTCGTTGGCTCTCGCAGCACTGCACGTTCTTGGTCGCGCGATCCAAAAAGAGGGCCCCGTAGATCGCGACCTTTAGAGCTCGGTTGCCAGGATGATCATGACTCGCCGCGGGAGGAGCGCGCCCGTCAGGCCGAAGCAACTGGATCAGACGTCCCGTGATGCTGTGGCGGCTAATGGTGCATCGGACACGGATTCCTTACCCCGCACAAGCTCGTCGCCGGGACGATCCGGGCATCGCGTGGTTACCGTGATCGCGTGTTGGAGGTTATCCCCGGTCTCACACTGGGCCGATCGTCGGAGTCAGGGGTCGACATCGGGTTTGTCGGTCCGGCCGGCGGCCAGGTTCACATCGCCTTGGCGGACGCGGCGGCAGTGCGGTTCGAGCAGGCCGCGCCGGTGCGGGCGTTTCCCTCTTACAAGCGGCAGCGGTACTTCCCTGGAAAGTGGTGGTCAGCGACCACGGGCCGGCACATCGGTTATGAGTCGTGGCTGGAGCGACCACCTGATGCTGCTCGACCACGACCCGGGCATCACCGGGATCGCCTCCCAGTCGTTCTGGCTGTTCTGGCAGGACGGCGACAAGCGCCGCTCTCACGCGCCCGACTACTTCGCCCGTCGCGACGATGGCAGCTGCGTGGTCATCGACTGCCGCCCCGCCAACCGGATCAAACCCCGCGACGCGGCGACCTTCGAGATCACCCGCAGGGCCTGCCAGGACATCGGCTGGAGCTACGAACTCCTGGCCGTCCCGGATCCCGTGCCGACCGCGAACGTGCGGTGGCTGGCCGGTTACCGCCATCCTCGCCACGCCGTTCCCGGCGTCGTAGCAGCACTAATGGAGGTCTTCACCGACCCGTCACCGTTGATGGCCGGCGCGCACGAGGTAGGCGATCCGATCGCGGTCCTGCCCGTGCTGTTTCACCTGATGGGGAGTGGCACCGCGAAGTCGCCCCCCACTGCGGGCTGCAGCCTGGGAGGTCACCAGCCGACGGGGCCGCCCACGTCGAAGAAGCTGCCAGTGGGGCCGTCGGCCTCAAGCGTGGCTGCGCGCACGACGACTCTGGCACCCTGTGCCGGGTGCTGCGCGTCTTGGTTGAGGTTCAGGTCAGTGCTGTTGGACCCGGGGCACACCGAGTTGACCTTGACGGGCGTGTCCTGGAGCTCGACAGCCAGCCATCCGGTGAGCGCGTTGAGAACGGTTTTGGACGCCGGGTAGGCGAAGAATGGGAACTCGGCGAAGGGCCTGCCCGGGGACACGAGCGTCGCGATCGAACCCAGACTGCTGCTGACGTTCACAATGCGACCGGCCTGCGCCCGCTGCACGAGAGGCAGGAAGGCTTGGGTGACGCGCAGCGCTCCATAGAAGTTCACGTCGAAGGTTCCCGGATCGTCTCCAACTGCACAGTGCTGGGGCGGCCCTCGCCCTCGGCGATCGCCGCCGAGCCGCCGCAGGACGCCAGGGTGCTGTGGGGCAGCGCCGTGGACGGGGCCGTGCGCATCGGCCCTCAGGCCGAGGAAGACACCTACCTGTGCGGCGGGCACTTCGCGTTCGACGACATGAACGCCTCCATGGTGATCGACGTCCTGCCGCCGCTCGTGCACGTGAGGGCCGCCGACCCGCGGGGCAGGCTGCTGGCACACCTGAGCGAGCTACTCGTCAGCGAGGTCGACGCCGACGCCGTCGGGGGGGTCCCTGGTGCTGGACCACCTTGCACAGATCATGCTCGTCCACATGCTCCGCGCCTATGCCGAGCAAGTCCGCCGACCGGCCGGGTGGCTACGCGCGCTGGGCGACGACGGCATCGGCGCGGCTCTCCGCGCCATGCACACCGACGTCGCGCACCGCTGGACGCTCAACGAGCTCGCCGGCATCAGCCGCATGTCGCGCTCGGCGTTCGCCGCAGCCTTCAAGAACCAGGTCGGTGTCGCGCCTTTGGAGTATCTGATCAAGTGGCGAATGAGCCTGGCGCGAGACGCTCTACGCCTCGGGACGCGATCCATCTCCGAACTCGCGTCCGCGACCGGCTACGAGTCCGAGAGCGCGTTCAGCACCGCGTTCCGCCGCGTGGTCGGCTGCTCGCCTCGGCAGTTCCGCGCCACAGCACAGCGCGCTGCTTGACCCGACAGAGTCGGAACACCCCGCCGGCCGACACAAGCGGCGTGCAGACCGGCATTGGCACTTGCTCCAGCCCTGCGGCTGCTGCCTACATCGCCGGCGGGGACCCTGCAGACCCTTGAACCCGACCGATGCCGACTCACCGCAAGATCCTGGTCCTGGGCCGAGCAGGATACGTACCTACCCGCCGACGGTTCCCCGATATCGACAGTTGGTCGCACCGACGATTCGGGACGAATCCCCGACGGCATGGCAGCTACTCACCGGTCACTGCGACATCCCGAGACGCCACGCTCGCCGGGTTGCGATGGCATGGTTTGGCCGAACGTCACAGTCGGTCGGCCCGGGTCCAGATGTCGCGGAGCATGCGCGGATAGACGGTGCCGTAGGTGACGATGCCGACGAAGCCGAACGGCACCAGGAAGTAGAGGAACCAGAGCATGGGAAGGGTGCAGAGGGCGGTCGCAATGATCCGGCCACGAAGGGCGAAGGTGATGTCGCTGGCATCCCAGCGCCCCAGCTGGGACGTCCGTCGCCGAGGAGAGACGGGAAGGACGGTCGTTCGGGAACGGGCGCCTGTCCGGTCGCGCCCGGTGGGCTCGGGCGGTAACACCGCGGACACCAGTCGGTTGTGTCTTTGGCAGTGCCGCCGCAGTCACATCGCAGCGGGTGCGTCACGGCGGCTCCAGCGATGCTTAGCGGAATCGGCAAAGCGGCGCGTGCGGTCATTCCGCTTGGCCCATCACTCCTGTCGGCACGTGGGCGACATTCCTTAGGCGCGGCCGGTTATCGTCGAGCACGTCACTCAGAAGGGCTACCGGTAACCTAGGCCGATCGCCGGTACAACCCGAGGCCCGTCGCGGCAGAACGCACATTTATCTGGTCAGTGGTGAGGTGATGCCGGATGGGTTGGTGGGTTGACCGCCGTCCTGGGGAATTCTTCGTGGTCGGTCGGTGCCGGCATTGAGTCGACGTCTGGGCCGGTTTCGGCTGAACCATCCGGAAATGAGGGCGAGGATCAGACCGAGTTCCGCCAGGCCGGCCGCCACCACGATGGGGGATTGGTAGCCGAGGCCGGCGGAGATGGTGAGCCCACCCAGCCAGGCGCCAAGCGAGTTGGCGATGTTGAACGCAGAGTGGAGGGAGGCAGCGGCAAGGTTGGGTGCTCCGCCGGCCAGCCTGATCAGGCGGGCCTGCAGGGCAGGCACCATCACAAAGCTCGCGAAGGGGAACAGCACGATTGTGATCGCCGCCGCCAGCTTGTCGTGAACGGTGACGATGAACACCAGAGCGACGACGATCTGAGAGCTCAACGCGATGTAGAGGGTCGGCATCAGCGCTCGGTCGGACAATCGGGCACCGACAAGATTTCCCGCGGTCATCCCAATGCCGAACAGCATTAGTAGAGGGTTCATGCTCGCCTCCGCATAGCCGGTGACATGAACCATCATTGGGGTGATGTAGCTGAAAGTTGCGAACAAAGCACCGAAGCCGATTGCGGCGATTCCCAAAGCCAACCACACGTGCACATTGCGGAAGGCGAGAAGTTCGAGACGCAAGTCCTCTCGCATGGTCCTGGTGTCCCGATGCTGTACCGGGAGCAACGCCAGGATGCAGAGTGCAGCGATCACTTCAATCAGACCGATCAGACCGAAGACAAATCGCCATCCGGTGTGCTGCCCGATCAGCACGATCAGCGGAACTCCGAAAATGTTGGCGACGGTGAAGCCGCTGAAAACGAGAGCCATCGCCGAGTTGCGCCGACTGGGCTCAACCAGATTCCCCGCCGTCACTGCGGCGACACCGAAATAGGCGCCGTGCGGCAGCCCCGCCAGAAATCGGGCTAACAGTAACCAGTCGAAGCCATGCGTAACCGCCGACGCGAAATTGCCGGCGGCCAGGGCGAGGACCAGGGCCAGCAATAGGCCTTTACGTGGCAGTCCTACGCCGACGACCGTGAGTAGCGGCGCCCCGAAGACGACGCCGAGGGCGTACGCAGAGATCAAGTGCCCTGCCTGAGGAATCGTAACCCCCAGGTCACTTGCCATGTTGGGCAGCAAGCCCAAGGTCACAAACTCGCCCGCAGCGATCCCAAAAGCACCCAGAGCCAAGGCGAGCAGCGCTCGCCGCGTGGGGTTGACCGACATCTCCAGCTTCCCCTCAAGCATTTCGTGGCGTTCCGCGTGCAGTCCGTTGCGTTGCGTTGCGCGCAGTCCGTTGCGCTGCGCGCAACTACGCCCATGGGCCACGTGGAATGTATACGAGACGATTCGGCCGAATGTATCGGGGACACCAGCACCCGGAGGGGCTGTGACGATATGACGGGCTATGTCCGGAAAAACCAAAAAGTCGTATTCAAAAGGAGTGCGGCCTCAATGATGAGCGCTATCAGAGGTTTTCAGGGTCCACAGAGTTCCCGGCGTTAGCTGGATCACGCCACATCGGGTAAAAAGTTGCCTCGTTCGGCAGGGTGAGGATTTCGCCTCGATCTCGGTATCCGTGCGCTGCGTACAGTCGTCGACTATCGAGAGTGGAAGCCGCTGAATACGCTGGGATCCGCTCCCTTTTCAAGATCAAATGATGGTGTCGTAGTAGTTCGCTGCCAATTCCGCGGCGCTGATGTGTGGGTAGCACGGCGAGCAGAGCCAGGTGATGATGTGGCTGCTCCGGGCGGTGAGCGGCGAACAGGTCAGCCAAAATCTCGAACCGGCCCGAGTTCTCCCCGGCGGCTTGCCGCAGTCGCTCGGTGTCGTCCGATGGAGAAAGCGCTGGCCGGTCATGGTGCACCCACACCGCCGCGCCGACCACCGGTCCGTGGTGACCGGCCATGCCGGTGGATTCGCTCAGGCCCGCAGGTCGGGCAGGGTCGATGAGTTGGGCTGGTGTCGCAGGTCGCACTGGTCTCGCAGGGCGGGCGGGTCGGGCCGGTCTCGTAGGTTGGGCCGGTCTTGCGGATCGGGCCGGTCTCGCGGATCGGGTAGGTCTCGCTGGTTGGTCCGGACTCGCTGGTTGGTCCGGTCCGAGGGATGCGGCCGCCACGTCGATCTGGCCGTGCTCCAGGGCATGTCCGACGAAGATCCGGAATACGTCGGTCAGGATGCCGGCTCGGGCCTGGGTGTCGGGCACCAGCCAGGCCGAACACGGTAGGTCGGCTAAGGCCGATGCGACGATCTCGGCGACGACATCGACGTCCTGGAGGGTGGCCGGGTAGATCTGGTGGGACGTCATCGTTGGTCCTCCAGGCAATGCGCCCGGCCGCAGACCGGGATCACAGTGATGTGCGGTACAACACTGCGTGATCGATGTCCAATTTGATACCCCTGCCCGTGTTGCTGCAGTTGCCGCAGTTGCCCTGGGTGGGGGACAGTGTCTAGTCTCCAGTCCGGCAGATAACCGTGACCCGGAGAGGGGCTTCCCGGACGTAGTCCTCGAAACGCGCCCGACATATCCGGTGCATATGACACATGGTAACGAGGCCTGCACCGAAACAGATATCTGAGGTCATTTAGGTGCGGTCGATGTGAGATGCGGTTTAATCGCACGTTCGCGAACCACAGATCTTTGCCGGTCCCCGGAACAGTAGCTTCAGGAGTAACCCACGTGCGTAGGCTGTCCGCCATCCTGCTCGGCGCGTTGATTCTGCCGGTCGGGTTCCTGCCCACGGCTGCGTTCGCAACCTCCCCGCATTCGGTATCGACCGGGACTGTCACGCCGAGCCCGCACGTTACGCCGAGCCCGACAGTCAAGCCGACTCCCACGATCACGCCGACCCCAACGGTCACGCCGACTCCGACGATCACGCCGACTCCCACGATCACACCGACTCCCACGATCACACCGACTCCCACGGTGACGCCAACCCCAACGCCGACCCCGACCGCCACGCCTGGTGGGGCTTATCTCACTGGCAAGTTCACCCTCCAGCCCGCGAGCGGGAAGCCGGGCTCCGTCGTTGAGGCGAAGTCGACCACCAAGTGCGTGGACAGTGCCGGGAAGGTCGCCCCGCATGCGCAGTTGCTCATGATCGGCCAGGCCGACCTGATCCGCGAGGATGCCACCTACACCATAGATACGGCGGTCGCCACCGATTCCACCGGAGCGTGGACGGCGAAAGCGACGATCCCGACGACTGCCAAGCCAGGGGAGCTCTACTTCCTGATCGCCGCCTGCTTCGTCGCGGAGACCAAGCCCAGCCAGGACGCCGAACCGTTCCTGGTGTACGAGGCGCAGACGTTCACTGTCTCAAAGTCGGACAAGGCACCCGCAGCCAAGCCCCGCCCTGGCGACCCGAACTTCACCGGCTAAGCGAAGGTGACCACGAGCATCAGCGCCCGCATCCGGTCGGTCGACCTGCGTGGCACTCGTTCGGGACGTCGCGCCGCTGTCGCGGTGGCCCTGGTTGTGGCCGCGCTGTTCACGGCTGGTTGCGGTGGTGGTGGTCAGCCGGCAGGGAAGCCGACAGGGGTGCCCTCCGGCCCGGCCGGTGCGTTGACCAGCGCAACCTATCCCGCGTGGCCGGAGCCGCCGATGCCGGTGGCCTCGGCCGGTGTCGTTAGCCCCGGAGGAACGGCAAGGTCCCAGTGGGGGCAGCAGATTGGCGCCTCGGGAGCAATCCAGGTTCGGGACGTCAGCTTGGTGGCGCGCAGCCGGGTCCGGAAGATCAAGGTCTACAGCACTGCGAGCGGGTCGGACGTCGCTGGTGTCCTGGCCAACCCGGTTGCCTCCGGGGCACCACTGGTGTTCCTGGTCCAGGAGCGGCAGTTCGATCGCCTCCGGGTTCTGCTGCCGGTCCGGCCGAACCAGTCCCAGGGCTGGGTGCGTGCTGCCGACGTCAAATTGTCCGAACTCGACTACCGAATCACCGTGTCCACGCAGAAGCGCGAGTTGCTCCTGTACCGGGCCGGGGAAGTCATCATGCGGGAGCCAGTGGGGCTGGGGAAGGACACCACCCCCACCCCCGGTGGCGTCTTCTACCTGAAAGAACTGTTGCGCCCCAGAAACCCAGCGGGAGCCTACGGTCCTTACGCCTACGGCCTTTCCGGTTACTCGAACGTCCTGAACGAGTTCCTCGGGGGTGATGGCCAGCTCGGCATCCATGGGACGAATGATCCGTCGAGCATTGGCAGGAACGTGAGTCACGGGTGTATCCGGATGCGCAACGCGGCCATCACCAAGATGGCCAAGATTTTGCCTCTAGGGGTTCCCGTACAGATGATCGCCTGACGCTGTTCTCGGCGGTTTTGAGTCGAGCCGCTGACTGCAGCTGACCTTCTCCTGCGGTTCGCCAGCGCAGAGTGCCGTGTCAGGCCAGGCCGGTGCGGTGGGCCAGGATGACCAATTGGACCCGATCGCGGGCATCGAGCTTTGTCAGCAGGTTTCCGACATGGGTTTTGGCGGTGCCTGGGGTGATGTGCAAGCGTTCAGCGATCTCCGCATTGGACAGTCCGTCGGCGAGGAGCAACCAGACCTGGCGTTCTCGATCCGTGATGGCCGCGAGCGGGGCCGGAACCGGGGCGGGTTGGGCAGGTTCCGGGCGGGCAGCGAATTCGGCGATGAGACGGCGGGTGATACTCGGCGCGAGGAGCGCATCGCCGGCAGCAATAACCCGGATGGCGGCGAGAAGTTCCAGCGGCGGAGTGTCCTTGAGGAGGAAGCCGCTGGCGCCACCACGCAGCGCCTGGTAGACGTAGTCGTCGAGGTCAAATGTGGTGAGGATAAGCACCCGCACGTCAGTCGTGGCGGTAATGCGGCGGGTGGCTTCCAGCCCGTCCAAGTCCGGCATTCTGATGTCCATCAGGACGACGTCGGGCAGTTCCTGGCGGGCAAGATCAACTGCTTGTCGGCCGTTAGCCGCTTCGGCGACAACCGTCAGGTCGACCGCGCTGTCGACGATGCCCCGCAGACCCGCTCGGATCAGATACTGATCATCGGCGACGACGACACGAATGCTCACGCCTTGGCCATCGGAAGCGGGAGCCGGGCGGCTACCTGGAACCCGTGTCCGGGCCGGGGCGCTGCTTGCAACCATCCACCGTAGAGCCGAACTCGTTCGTGCATTCCAATCAGACCCAGGCCGCTTCCATCGGCGACAGGGCGGCCTTTGCCGGCATCAGTAACCTCGATCGCCAGTTCGTGCTCGCAGTAGGCGATGGTGACTTTGCTGACCGGAGTGCCTGCGTGCTTAACCACGTTGGTGAGTGCTTCCTGCACGATCCGGTACGCCGAAAGCTCGATTCCGGACGGAAGCTGTCGCGGCTGGCCAGTGATCTCCAACTGGACGTGCACTCCGGCCTTGGCGGTCTGGGTGATCAAGCGGTCGAGGTCGCTCAGGCTCGGCGTCGGGGTGAAGGTGGCAGATCCACCCGGTACAGCTTCCCGAAGCACTGAATTTTCAGGCAGTGCTGAATTTTCACCCAGGGCTCCATCCGCACGCAGGACGTTGAGGAGCTGTCGCATCTCGGTAAGTGCTTCCCGTCCAGTCGTCTCGATGGCGCTGAGGGCGGCGCGGGCTTGCGCGGGTTGCTCGTCGATCACGAGGTGGCCGAACCCCGCCTGCACCGTGATCACGCTCATGCTGTGCGCGACGACGTCGTGCAACTCCCTGGCGATCCGCATTCGCTCCTCGGTCACACCGCGTCTTGCCTGTTCGCGTTCGGCTTCCGCCTGCCGGTCGCGATGGAGCTGCAGCTCCCGCTCATACTCCAGCGATCGCCGGACGGCATAGCCGATGGTCCAGACCAGGCCGGAAATCAGGCCGAACAGGATCACGCGATCGAAGGCGGGCACCCCTGTCGCCGGGGCCAGGAGCGTGGCAGCCAGAAACGTCACCGAGACCCACAGCCGGCACCTGACGGCCACGACGTACAGCGCGCACCACACTGGCAGCAGGCTCTGGTATGGCCAGCCGACGGCCACTGACACGCCCAGGGCCACGATGAGGGCTATCTCCGGTTGTCGGCGGCGTATCGCGATCACCAAACCGAGCGCCGCGATCGTGATCAGCCCCAGCGGCACGGACCTGCCGTCCGGCTCCCGGAGCAGTTCCGCGGACAGGGTCAGGACATATCCGATCGCGATAGCGCAGTCCAATGCGAGCCAGTGAATCGGCTGCACCCGCCTGATCAGCGGTGGCCGCGGCTGCGTGTGCATAGCGACAGGGTAGGTCCTGGTTTCGGATCGGACCTCTGCCGCGAGGCGTACTCCCACCGGGATAGGTCCGGCAGCAGGCGCGGCTTTCTGCCGCTGGAGGCGGAGCACCAAGACCCGTCTGACGGCAGACGACGGCGACCTCGTCCGACCGGCAGCCTGGCGACGATCCAACCGCACGAGGCCAGGCGCCGGTCTGAGCGCCCATCCGAGAGACAGGAAACCGATGATCACAGCCGAAAACCTTTCCAAACGCTTCCGGTCGACGCTGGCGGTCGACCGGCTGTCCTTCGAAGTCCGGCCCGGCCGGGTCACTGGGTTCCTCGGCCCGAACGGCGCCGGCAAGTCGACCACCATCCGGATGATCCTCGGTTTGGACACCCCAACCGCAGGTCGGGCCCTGGTGAACGGTCGACCATACCGGTCGCTGCGCCAACCTTTGCGCGAGGTAGGTGCACTGCTGGATGCGGGCCTGGTGCACGGTGGTCGCAGCGCCCGCAACCACCTGCGGTTCCTTGCGGCGAGCAACGATCTGGATCCCCGTCGCGTCCGCGACGTCCTCGAGCGCACCGGCCTGAGTAACGTGGAAGGTAAGCGCATCGGCGGGTTTTCCCTAGGAATGAAGCAACGATTGGGGATTGCTGCTGCCCTGCTTGGTGATCCACCGATCCTGATGCTTGACGAACCCGTCAACGGACTCGACCCGGAAGGCATCCTCTGGATCCGCCGGCTGATGAAGTCGCTCGCCGCCGAAGGCCGGACCGTCCTTGTCTCCAGTCATCTGATGAGCGAAATGGCTCTCACCGCAGATCATTTGATTATCATTGGCGGTGGTCGCCTGATCGTCGACACCGATCTGGCCGGCTTCATCCGGTCCAGCGCTTTGGACGACGTATTCGTCCGTTCCCCGCGGTCCGGCCATCTCGCCGAGCTGCTCACTGCGAAAGGCGCCACCGTGGTCGCCCAGCTCGATGGTGGGCTGGCTGTCACCGGTCTCAGCTCCGAGGCCATCAGCCACATCGCTGCCTCACATGGCATCGCCGTGCACGAACTCGCTCAACGGCAGGCATCTTTGGAAGAGGCATACATGAAACTCACCGACAGCTCCATCGAATACCGGACCGCGGACGTCGAAGGCCAGGCTGCGGACGTCAGCGCCACCCTGTCTCGTGGAAGGAGGGGCAACTGATGGCCATCATGACGATGGTCCCGCGAGGTGCCCTCGCCGCTGAGTGGATCAAATTGCGTTCGGTGCGCTCGACCTACGTCACGATGCTGACGGCGATCACCCTCGGACTCGGCATCGGTGCCCTGAACACCGTCTCCATCGTCCATGAGTGGCCCACGATGAACGCTCAGGATCGGATGGCCTTCGACCCGGTGGGCGCCGCCTTGGGTGGGCTCAGCTTCGGCGTCCTCGCGTTCGGGGTCCTCGGTGCGCTCGCCACGAGTACCGAGTACAGCACCGGTCTGATTCGTACCACCCTGATCGCTGTCCCGCGACGCAGCAGCGTTTTCGCCGCTAAAGCGGTCGTGGTCGCCGTACTGACCTTGGCGCTCGGCGAAGTGTTCGCCTTCGTCACCTTCTTTCTCGGCCAGAGCATCCTTTCCGATGCGGATCTCAACGCGAACCTCACCGACCCCGGCGTCCTGCGTGCGGTTTCCAGTGCAGGGCTCTACCTGTGCGTCGTGGCGATGGTTGGGTTCGGGCTCGGCTTGCTCCTCCGGCATAGCGCCGGGGCAATCGCTGGCTTGTTCGGCGTCGTCTTTCTTGCCTACGGGATCGGTCGCAGTCTGGAAAGCTGGTCCTACCTGCCCTCGCGCCTGGTCCTGACGAATGCGGCCGACGTACTGGCCCAAGTTCACGCTTGGGCAGCGCACCCCCGGTTACCCTCTCTCGGACTGGCCTACCTCGACCTCGGGCTCTACCTGGTGGTGTTTCTGGGGGCGGGCGCCTGGCGGGCGTCTCACGATGCCTGAGCGATCCCTCGTTGCCTCACGGCCGGCACCCTGGGGGCAATAGTCGCCATGAGCTAAAGTCGACTGAATGACCAAGAAGATCATTCTGGACTGCGATCCGGGCCACGACGATGCCCTGGCCATCATGCTGGCGCACGGCAACGAGCAGATCGATTTGTTGGCCGTGACGACGGTGTCGGGAAATCAGAGCCTGGAGAAGGTCACTCGCAACGCCCGGGTGGTGGCGACGGTGATAGGCATGACCGACGTGCCGATCGCCGCGGGTGCCGACTGTCCGTTGGTGCGGGAGCCGATCTACGCCGCCATGATTCATGGTGAGTCGGGACTGGACGGTCCGGTGCTGCCCGAACCCACAGTTGCACTGGACGGGCGGCACGCGGTCGATCTCATCATTGAGACGATCATGGAGTCTGCGCCGGGTGAGATCACCCTGGTGGGGATTGGCCCAGCCACCAACCTGGCCCTGGCGCTCCGTCGCGAGCCGGCCATTGCCCGGCGAGTGCGCGAGGTCGTGCTGATGGCAGGTGCGCACAGCAGGGGAAATATCACGCCCGCTGCCGAGTTCAACGTCTATGCGGACCCGCACGCGACCGCGGTGGTGCTGCAGGCGGCGTGGGACGTCACCCTGGTCGGCCTTGATCTGACACATCAGGCGACGGCTACGGACGACGTCCGATCGCGCATCGCGGCGATCGGGACTGCCCCGGCGCGGTTCGCCTTCGAACTGCTGGACTCGTATGCCGCGTCGTACCGGAGCGTGCACGATCTGCCCGCGCCGCCGGTGCATGATCCTTGTGCCGTGGCCTATCTGATTGACCCCGAGGTGATGACGACGCGGCCGGCGCACGTCGTCGTTGAACTGACCGGTGAGCACACCTTGGGCATGACCGTCACCGATTTCAGCGAGCGCAGCGGGGCTCGGAACGCTGTTGTCGGGATGACGCTGGACCGATCACGATTCTGGGATCTGATGACTGCTGCCTTCACGTCCTTCTGATACCTCCACCAGTCAGGTGAGTGGGCGGGAGCGGGGAACGACCAGACCGGTCTCGTAGGCGGCAATGACGGCCTGGGTGCGGTCGCGCAATCCGAGTTTAGTGAGTACCCGGCTGACATGGGTCTTCACCGTTTCGTCGGTAACCACCAGTCGGACGGCGATTTCCGGGTTCGACAAGCCCTCGGCGACCAGGCGAAGGACCTGAGTTTCTCGTGGGGTAAGCGCGGTCAGAGGGGTGTGGGGAGCGCTCGTTTCCGGTTGCAACCGGGTGAACTCGCCGATCAGGCGACGGGTAATTGCTGGCGCGAGCAGCGCCTCGCCGTCGGCGATGACCCGCACGGCATCGAAAAGCCGCTCGGCAGTGACGTCTTTGAGCAGGAATCCGCTGGCACCGGCGCGCAGTGCGTCGTAGACGTACTCGTCCAGATCGAACGTCGTCAGCATGAGAATGCGTGGCCAGGCACCAGCCGAGCCGGTGATTTGCCGGGTGGCTTCGATGCCGTCCAGTTTCGGCATCCGGATGTCCATCAGGACGACGTCCGGGGACAGTTCCAGGCAGACCTGGATCGCTTCGGCGCCGTCGGAGGCGGTGGCAATCACGGTGAAGTCCGGCTGGGTATCAAGCAACGCCGCGAATCCGGTGCGGATCACCTGATGGTCGTCCGCAACGACGATCCGGACGGTCGAAGCGGAGCCGGTCATCGGGTGTCCTTCGCTGAATTGATCGGCACTGCCTGCGCGCTCGTCGTCGTGTTGGTCGGTATCTCCGCAGCCTTGGTTGGCAGGCTGGCCTCGATGAGGAAACCGCAGCCGACCGCGGGTCCGATCCGGACCTCACCGCCAACGGCGGCGGCGCGTTCGCGCATGCCGAGTAACCCGTTGCCGCTGCTAGGTGACACCGCCGCGGTTGGGCCGGGCCCGTTGTCGCGGATCCGCAGGAGCAGTGCGTTGCCGGTGTAGTGCATTTCCACATCCACGGCGGCACCCGGCGCGTGCCGTCGGGCGTTGGTCAGCGACTCCTGGACGATGCGGAAAGCGGCTAGCTCGACCCCTGGGTCGAGCTGGGCCGGCGGCCCACGGACGATCAACCGGATGCTCGCGTTCGCGGTTCCACGGGCTTCGTCGAGCAGTTCATTGAGCTGTCGCAGTCCCGGTTGCGGTTGCCGTTCTGCGGTTTCGGCCTGAGTGTCGGCCCGGAGCACCCCGAGCAATCGGCGCATCTCGGTCAGCGCGGTCCGGGCGGTGTTGCCGATGCCCAGCAACTGCTTGGCGCCCTCTGCAGGCATGCCGGGGACGGCCAGCCGGGCCGTCTCGGCCTGGACCGCGATCATGGAGACGTGGTGCGCGACGACGTCGTGCAGTTCGCGGGAGATGCGGGCCCGTTCTCCGCGTGCCGTGTGCTCCACCAGCCGGCCCGAGATGGCCTGCTGGGCGACGCTGTTCTCGAGGGCCTCGCTGTGGGCTCGTCGGGAGATTCCAGCGAAGGCCGCAGCCGGGGCCAGCGAGGCCAGCAGAACGGTGATGATCTGGACGTCGGTCTGCGCCCAGCCCGCCATCCCTGCGAGTGCGAGCACCAGGAACGGTGTGCCAAGCACCCCGGCCAGCACTCGCGATCCGCTGAAACCGAGCCGATATCCGGCCAGCAGCAGGGCGACTGAACCGGCCAGAGACAGGGTTTGGAAGACGGTGAGCGACAGGATATCCGCGCAGCAGAGTGCGACAGCAGCCGCTGACGGTCGACCGAGGGCCAGCGGCAGGGTAGTGGCCAGGAAACTCAGGCACAGCAGGAGGAGCAGTGGTGTGCTGACCGCCTCGCTCGCGGTTCTCACAATCGTTCCGGTCGCCGTGGTTCGAACGCTCGATCCGGTCCGGGCGATTGATTCCGGCTCGAGAGTGAGTCGCACGATCAACTCGGCCAGGGCGAGCAGGCC
>JANNPJ010000707.1:0-10382 GCA_031400005.1 Kineosporiaceae bacterium
ACCGCCAACCTGCGCCGGCCGGTGCGGCTCGTCGATGCCGTCCGGACCGCCGCCTACGACGGGTTCGGCTTCTTCCTGGAGTTCTCGCCGCACCCCGTACTCGTTCACCCCGTCACCGAGACCCTCCGCGAGCACGACGTCGCCGATCCGCTCGTCGTTGGCACGCTGCGCCGCGACGACCCCACGGCGTTCACCCGCAGCCTGGCGACGCTCTGCGCGCATGGCCTACCGATGCCCGAGTCGGGGCCGACGCGCATCCTCGACCTGCCGTCGGCACCCTGGCGGCACACCCGGTACTGGTTCGACGCCGACGCCGACGCCGACCTGGTCCCGAACATGCTCGGGGTCAGCTGGGTCGAGACGGTGGTTTCACCCCCGGCCGGAGCCGTCGACGAGGAGGCCAACCGAATAGTCCACGCCGACGGCCAGCTGGCCGAAGAGCTCGCGCTCACCGTCATCGAGGCCGCCCGCGACATCTCCAGACGGCTTTGGGTGGTCACCGTCGGTGCTGCCGCCGTCGAATCCAGCGAAGCTGGCTGTCCCGACCAGGCTTTCGTGCGGGGCATCGTGCGTACCCTGGCTCTCGAGCAACCCCTGGTCCGGGCTACCTGGCTCGACCTCGACCCGGCCGACGACGCCGGCGAGCAGGAACGTCAACTGCGCGCGGAGGTCCGCAGTGGACCCGCCGACGACGAGATCGCCTACCGGCACGGCAGCCGCTACGCGGGCCGATTGTCCCCTGTCGCCGCTACTGCGCAGACCCGCCCGGCGGTCCGCCCGGGCGCCGCGTACATCATCACGGGCGGCACCCGAGGGCTTGGGCTGCGGGTCGCCCAGTGGCTGGGAGCGGCCGGTGCCGGGCGCCTGATCCTGGCCGGCCGGTCCGAGCCGTCACCGCAGAACCTGGACACCCTGCAGGGGTACGACGTGCGCTGGGTCCCAGGCGACCTCGCCGACCAAGGGGTCGCCGAGGCCCTCGTCACGGCGGCCGGCGGGATGCCGCTGGCCGGGGTCGTCCACGCCGCCGGAGTGCTCGACGACGCCTTGATTAGCGATGTCGACGCCGCACATCTGCAACGGGTGTGGGCGCCGAAGGTCGAGGGTGCGCGCCGGCTGCATGCCGCGGTCGAGACGGCCGGGCTGGATTGGTGGGTCTCGTTCTCCTCCGCTGCTGCCCTGCTCGGCTCCCCCGGCCAGGTTGCCTACGCCGGTGCCAACGCCTGGCTCGACGCCTTCGCGCGCTGGCAACGCTCCCGTGGCGTCCCGGCCAGGTCGCTCGCCTGGGGCACCTGGGCCGGAGTCGGCGGTGCCACCGGCGTGCGTATCCCGGGCCTTGACCAGATTGACCCGGAGGTCGGCGTGGCCGCGCTCGCAGACCTTCTCGGCCAGGAGCCGCTCGATGCGGGTGTGCTGCGCTTCGACCCTGCGGCCGCCGTCGCCGCCTTCCCTGAGGCGGGCCGGCTGGCGTTCTTCGGTAACCCCGCCCAGGTCGATGCCGACCCGGTGTGGGAAGGGCTGGAACGCCTCAAGGCCCTGCCGTCCAGCGAAGCCACCCGCCTGGTCGGGGACCGGATCGGCGCGCGGATCGGGACCGTCCTTGGCACTGACCAGGCCCCGCCACGAGACCTGCCGCTCACCGAACTGGGGCTCGATTCCCTCGCCGCCGTGCGGATCAAGAACCTGATCGAAGCCGACCTGGGAGTACCGCTGCCGCTGGCCCAGTTGGTTCAGGGCGGCACCCTCGCCGACCTCGAAACATCCACAGCTCGGGCGCTCGGCATCCTCACGGCGAGCACCTCGACGGCGAGCACCTCCACCGAGATCACCCCGCGCGACGCGGCCGAACGCGAGGCCGTCCGCCTGTTCGAGGTGGTCCTCGGCCGTAGCGGTCTCGGGATCAACGACACCCTCGAAGGCCGTGAGGACGCCGAGCGCGTCGCGGAAGCGACCCTGCGCGACACCGGCGTCGAGGTCGCGACCCACGACCTGCTGGCCGCTCCGACGCCCGAAGGGCTGGCCGTCTGGTTGCGCGCCGCAGAGGAAGGCGCCGTGGCCGACGGGCGCCTGCTGCGGCCCCTGCGCGCGAGCGGAACCCGGCCGCCGCTGTTCCTGGGGCATCCGGCGGGTGGCAGTACGCAGGTCTACGCCCAGCTCGTCCGGCTGCTCGATGACGACCAGCCCTGCTACGGCCTGGAACGGCTCGATGAGACCGGCTCGGTCGAAGAACGCGCCGCCCGCTACCTGAAGCTGGTCCAGGAGATCCAGCCCACCGGCCCGTACCGGCTGGGCGGCTGGTCTTTCGGTGGCGTGCTGGCGTACGAGATGGCCATCCAGTTCACGGAGATCGGCGAGACCGTCGACGCGGTCGCGCTCATCGACTCCGGCGTACCGATCGCCGCATCGCCGGAGGAGGCCGGCGAACTCCTCGTCACCCGCTATCTGGGTTTCGCCGCGTACCTGCGCGACACCTACCAGCTGGACCTGCGCCTGGCGGCCGAGGAGTTGCGTGAACGCCCCTCTGACGCGCAGTTCGATCTGGTGCTGGAGCGGCTTCGGGAGTCGGGCGTGACGGCCCGGCTGCCTGCCTCGGTGCTGCGGCACCAGATCACCTCGCATGAAGACACCAGGGCCCTGGACGTCTATCAGCCACGGCCTTACGCAGGGCCGGTAACCCTGTACCGCTGCACGGAACCGACGCCGTGGAACGTCCGCGACGCCCGCTATGAACACCCGGACGCGGCCCGAGGCTGGGATCTCGTCTGCACCGACCTGCGCATCGTTCCGGTCGCCGGTCACCACCTGAACCTGCTCGACCCACCCGCCGTGACGGCCATCGCGGCCGATCTGCGGCGGATGTGGTGAGCCCAGACAAGGAGGAACGCCATGTCTGACCTAGCCCACGCGGTCCGGTCCGGCGGTACAGCCGCCGAACTGGAGTCCTGCGACGTCCCGACCCACTATCGAGCCGCGCACCTGCGGCGCGAGGACACCGGGATGTTCACCGGCCCGGACCGAGATGTGCGGCACAGCATCCACGTCGGCCTGGTGCCGACGCCCGCCCTGGCCCCCGACGAGGTCCTGATCGCGGTGATGGCGTCGAGCATCAACTTCAACACGGTGTGGTCGGCCACGTTCCTGCCGGTACCGACGTTCGATTTCCTGGCCCGTCTCGGCCGAGAGGGGCGCTGGGGTGCCCGGCACGACCAGTCCTTCCATGTGATCGGTTCCGATGCCTCGGGCGTGGTCGTGCGTACCGGGGTCGGGGTGAAGCGCTGGACGGCCGGCGACCGCGTGGTGGTAGCACCGGCCTATGTCGACAGTGAGGACCCGGCCGCCCACGCCGACGCGATGACCGGTGACCAGCGGGCGTGGGGCTTCGAGACGAACTTCGGTGGGCTGGCGGATTTCGCGGTGGTCAAGGCGAGCCAGCTGCTCCCGAAACCAGCCCACCTGACGTGGGAGGAGTCCGCAGTCGGCACGCTGTGCGCGTCGACCGCTTACCGGATGCTGATCGGGCCGCACGGCGCCGGGATGAAGGTCGGCGACGTGGTCCTGATCTGGGGTGCCGCCGGCGGTCTCGGCGGGTACGCCGTCCAGCTCGTGAAGGCCACCGGCGGCATTCCGGTCGCGGTCGTCAGCTCGGACGAGAAGGAAGCGGTGCTGCGCCGGCTCGGTTGCCAGCACGTGATCCGGCGCGACCGCTCGGTGGTCGGCCCCGGCGCCATGCGGGACCTGAAGACCTGGCGTGAACTCGGCCGGCAGATCCGCCGGATGACCGGTGAGGACCCGCACATCGTCTTCGAGTACACCGGTCAGGAGACATTCGGCGCGTCCGTCTACCTCGCGCGCACCGGTGGTGCCGTGGTCACCTGCGGATCGAGTAGCGGCTACGACCACCAGTACGACAACCGGTACCTGTGGATGCGGCTCAAGCGGGTGATCGGCAGCCATGGCGCCAACTATCTCGAGGCCTGGGAGGTCAACCGGCTGCTGCAGCTCGGCCTGGTGATGCCGACGCTGTCCCAGGCGTACCCGCTGGACCAGGTCGGCGAAGCGACCCGCGCCGTCCAACTGAACCAGCACGCAGGCAAGGTGGGCGTGCTGTGCCTCGCCCCGCGCGAGGGCCTCGGCATCGACGACCCAGCGACTCGCGCCGCCATCGGCGAGCAGCGATTGCGGGCGTTCCGGACGGTTCCCGCACGCGACGATCTGGTCGCTATGGGATGACCGGATGAGCCGCCGGGCGGCGGTCCTCGCGATGGTGGTCTGCACCGCGTTCCTGACCATGCTCGACAACACCGTCGTCACCGTTGCTGCCCCTTCGATTGCGCGCGACCTGCACACCCCGCTGCCGGTCCTGGAGTGGGTGGCCACTGGTTACATGCTCACCTTCGCCGGGTTGATGCTCGCCGGTGGCAGGCTCGCCGACCGCTACGGCCACCGCCGGGTGCTCTTCGCCGGGCTGGCGCTCTTCACCGTCGCCTCGGTCGCCGCCGGGCTGGCCGGGGAGGTGGCGACCCTGATCGCGGCCCGTGCCGCGCAGGGTGCGGGCGCGGCACTGCTCGTCCCGGCCACCCTGGCGGTGATTGCCCGCGGCGACGAGCCGGACCGGATGCGTGGGGCCGCGGTCTGGACCGCGTCCGGCGCCGTGGCGCTCGCCGCGGGCCCGGTGCTCGGCGGTGTCCTGAGCCAGCACGCGCACTGGAGCTGGATCTTCCTGTTGAACCTGCCGGTCGGGCTCGCCGCGCTGGCGGTCGTCCGCTGGGGAATCGAGGACGACGTGCAGCCGGGCTGCGATTCACTCGACCTGGCCGGCGTCATCACCTCGACGATGACCTTGTTCGCGGCAATGTACGCGCTGTCACTCGACGCTCGGGCCTGGATCCCGGCCGCTGGTTTCGCGGTCGCCTTCGTCCTGATCGAGCGACGGGTGCCGGCGCCGATGGTGGACGTCCAGCTGTTCCGGGACCGAGCGGTCGCCGGTGGCATCGGCGTGCAGGTGCTGTGGGGCCTGGGCGTCAACAGCGTGTACTTCTTCACCTCGCTCTACCTGCAGAACGTGCGCGGCTATCCGCCGACCAAGGCGGGCCTCGCCTTCCTGCCGACGGCCGTCGCCCTGGTCATCGGCGCCGGGTTCGCGCCGGGGCTGGTCCGTCGGTGGGGGGCGGCGCGTGCTGTCGCCGCAGGCCTGGCCCTGGTCGCCGTTGGCATTGCGGCAGTGGCGTTCACCGGGTCGCTCGGCGCGTTCCTAGTGGCTGCCGCCGTCATCGGGTTCGGTTCGGCTTTGACCGTCCCGCTCGGTGCGGTGGTTCTGGGTGCGGCACCACCGGGTCGGGCCGGGGTCGCTGGTGGGATGTTCGCGGTGGCGCGAGAAGCGTCAGGAATCCTGGGCATCGCCGGGATCGGCGTCATCGTCGTCGGCGGCGGGTACACCGTTGGGCTGGCCGCTGCGGCCGTCACTGTCCTCGGCGGTGGGCTGGTCAGCCTAGGTACCCTCCCGGGCCGTGTGGCTCCACGGCTTGGGAGGCAGGTCGTAGCCGACGCCCAGTGACGAGGTGATCTGTGGCCACGAGGTGTGCAATTCCCGTTGCCAGTAGGGCCACGAGTGCGTGCCGCGCCGGTAGCGGTGAACGGTCGCCGGGATGCCCAAGCGCGACAGCTTCTCGCCCAGCCTCGCAGTGCTCAAACCGATTATCGACTCGAGGACTTGCATCGGTTGCCAGGAGTGGTTCGGGTCCAGGTCGCCGGGCAGCCCGGTAATGCCGCTGGACAGGTAGACACTCGTACCGCGCAGATTGGCCGCCTGGCTCAGCGGATCGTGCTCGCGCCAATTCTGCGCCTGGTGGGTCGGCAAACCCCAGAGCGACGCCGGGTTGTCGTGGTTGCCGTTGATGGTGTAGTTGTTCACGGCCTTCAGCACCGGATTGAAGATGTTCAGCGGCGCGCTGTAGGCCCCGGCGAACCGGAACGTCCCCGGATGCCGTGCGGCGTAGATGATCGCGCCGTACCCCCCGGAGGAGACGCCGGCGATGGCGCGCACGTCGCTCGCGTGGTAGTCGCTGCGCAGAATGCTCCACAACTCGGTGACATGGAAAGTTTCCCACTTCCCCGCGCCTGGCCCGTCGAGCCGGTACCAGTCCGTGAAGTTGCCGTCGCGCCCGGCATCGGGCATCACGATCAGCGCGGCAGTGTTCGCGCTCAGGCTGACGACGTCGGTCTCCCGGGTCCAGGAGGTGTAGTCATCGTTGCCGCCGTGCATCAGGTACAGCACCGGCCAGGTGCGGGTAGCCGTCGGCGACCAACCGGCCGGCACCAGCAAGCGCACCGGGTAGTTCTTGCCGTTCGCCGCCGAATGCACGGTGAGATCGACCTGTCGGGAGGTAAGCCATTGCTGCGAAACCACATACGACGAGTCAGCCACGGCCACGCCGCCACCTCCGACCACTGTCCCCGCACCGATGATCGCTATCAGCAGCGTTGCGAACACCGATCGGTAGCTCATGCAGGCTCCTGGAGTCGATCCTCCACAGGCTCAAAGCTCGACCTGCTGAAGAGAAGACTGCGCATCTGCCGCCGCCGGGGCAATACCCTCAGGTGACAATGTCTTGCCGTTGCACGCGCACCACCGGTAGAGGTCAGGCACGCCAGGTCCTGGGTTAGTTCGTCATCAGCCGGCTCCCAGTGACGATGTGATCTGCGGCCACGAGGCATGCAGTTCCCGTTGCCAGTAAGGCCATGAGTGCGTGCCCAACCGGTACCGGTTGACGGTCGCCGGGATGCCCAGGCGGGACAGCTTCGCGCCCAGCGCCGCGGTATTCAGACCCACCACCGCCTCGCCGAGTTGCAACGGTTCCCACGAGTTGTTCGGGTCCAGATCGCCGGGCAGCCCGGTGGTCCCGCTGGAGAGGTAGACCTTCGTGCCGCGCAGCTTGTCGGCCTGGCTCAGTGGGTCGTGCTCGCGCCAGTTCTGTCGTTGGTAGACCGGCGAGCCCCAGAGCGCGTTCGGGTCATCGCCATTCTCGGTCAGGGTCGAGTCGTTGACCGCCTTGAGTAGCGGATCAAAGATGTTCAACGGTGCGCTGTAGGCACCGGCGAAGGTAAACGTCCTCGGATGCCGAGCGGCGTAAATGATTGCGCCGTAACCCCCGGAGGAAATGCCGGCGATGCCGCGGACGTCGCTCGCGCGGTATCCACTGCGCAGGACACTCCACAACTCGAAGACGTGGAAGGTCTCCCACTTCGCCGCGCCCGGCCCGCCGAGCTGGTACCAGTCGGTGAAATTGCCGTCCCGCCCGGCCTCGGGCATCACCACGAGCGCGCCCATGCTCGCGCTCCGGCTGACGATGTCGGTCTCCCGGGTCCAGGAGGTGTAATCGTCCTTGCCGCCGTGCATCAGGTACAGCACCGGCCAGGTCCGGGCAGCCGTCGGCGACCAACCGGCCGGCACCAGCAACCGCACTGGGTAGTTCTTGCCGTTGGCGGCCGAGTGCACGGTGAGGTCAACCTCGCGGGGGCTACGCCAGTGCTCCGAAACCACATACGACGAATCGGCGACGGCAACGACGTCGCTCACCACCACGGATCCGGTACCGACCATCAAACCGAACAGTGTCGCGAATGCCCGCCGGTAACGCATAAGGCTCCTTCAGCAGTTGCCGAGGGTTCGCCGACCGGCGAACCGGTCGGCGAACCAGTTGACCGTGTCGTTGATCGCCTGGTTGTCGGTCGTCAGGTGGTCACCGGGGTACGTCTTCCACTGCGTGGTGACGCCGGCGCGACAGTAGGCGGCGCGAGTGGCGTCCTGGGTCGATGTGGGGATCACCTGTTCGAGCAGGCCCCGGTACAACAGCACCGGGAACCCGATCTGGTACCTGTCGGCGGCGGCCGCCGCCGACGGCGGGCCGACGCCTACCCCGAGTTTCTGGTCGTCGAGCGCCTGACCCCACGTCATCCCGTCATTTCCGGGCACCTGGTACAGCTGCTCCAGGGTCAGCCGACCGGTGGTGTAGTTCTCGATCCTGGCGCCGACGAACCCGGTCACCGTGCCCAGCAGGCACACCGTCTTGGCCTGCGCGACGGCGTTCCGGCCGGTCTGGTTGAGCAGCGAATCGAAGGGCAGACTCGGGTAGGCCGCCGCAATGCCGATCGCCGCGTCGACCAGGAACCCGGCAAATGCGCCCGCGTTCAGCCCTGCCGCGGTCACCTTCAGGTCACCCGGGACGCCGCCGGAGGCATCACCGGCGACCCGAAGCTCCGGCGCGTAGGTGGCGGCGAGCTGCGCGGCCCAGAGCGACGCGGCACCACCTTCGGAGTAGCCCCAGAGGCCGACCTTCGCCGAAGGGCTCAGGCCGCCGCCCGGCACCGTGAACGAGGTGCGCGCGATGTCCAGGAGCGCATGCCCCGCGTTCGGACCGACCACGTAGGTGTGGGTCTGCCCGGTGAGGTAGCCGACGCCGTCGGTGGCGGCCACCGCCCAGCCGGCTTTGAGGATGGCCGCCAGTTGGTCGCCTTCGTACTCGTCCTGGTACTCACCCGCGAGTTGCTTGGAAAACGCGCACTGCGGGCCCAGACCGAGCGTGCCGGGGTTGAACGCGATCACCGGCCGCGGCCTGCGGCCGGTCCACGCCGCCGTCGGTACGGCGACCGTGCCGGAGACCGCGATCTTCTGGCCCTTAACGTCAGTTGAAACGTACTGCACCTTCCACGCCCGCATCGAGATTTTCCCGGGGACATTGGTGAGAGTGACGGAACGGCAGGCGAGCAGAGTGCCCGGCGCGGCAGTGATCGATGCGGCCGGTGCGTAGATGTCACGGTCCGACACGTCGCAGGTCGTGGCCGCGGCGGACGCCGGGGGTGACAGCGCGACGACGCAGACGAGGGCGACGACCAATCCGGTGAGCGCGGTTACCGTCACGATCGTCGCCTTGGCTCGTTTCATTCGTCGATTCCTCCGCAGCCGCATCGATACCGGTGAGGAGAAGCGTGCGGTGATGTTTCCGGCGGATCAATGCGCCTGGATGACAACGTTGCGCCGCTGCGTGCGCATGGCGGGTAGATGTCGGTGAATGTCGCGGTCACTACCGTCCTCGGTTGTGTCGCTGATTCGTCCCGCACCACAAACCGGCCTCCCCTCGGGGGCCGACCGCCTGCCAGCACTCACCGGTCTGCGGTTCGTCGCGGCACTCGCCGTTTTCGCCAACCACGCTGGCCTCGAAGGTGTATTTCGCAGCGAACCGGTCAATTTCGCGCTCGGCGGGGCGACTGCCAGCCTGGCCGAGGCGGCCGTTGCGTTCTTCTTCATGCTCAGCGGCTTCGTCCTCATCTGGTCCGCGCGCCCCGACGACACGCCTGCGCGGTTCTGGCGCCGGCGGGCGGCGAAGATCGTCCCCAACCACCTCGTCACCTGGACGGCCGGACTGCTGCTGATGCTCGTCACCAGCCAGTCGGTGCCCCTTGGCGATGTCCTGCCGAGCCTCGGACTCGTCCATGCGTGGATTCCGGTGATCCCGGTCATCCAAGGCACGAACGGGCCGAGCTGGTCTCTCGCCTGCGAGGCAGTGTTCTACCTGTCCTTCCCGTTCCTCGCACCGCTGATCGCCCGCATCCGGCCCGAGCGGCTCTGGTGGTATTGCGGCGGGCTAACCGTGAGCATTGTCGCCGTGCCGTTCATCTCTCTTCTATTACCTTATGAACCAACGCTTTTCGGTCTGCCTGCGCCGTTCTGGCGGGTCTGGTTCACGGTCTTCCTGCCTCCGGTGCGGTTGCTGGATTTTGCTCTGGGCATCGTGATCGCGCGGCTCGTGATGGCCGGCCGCTGGCCCCGAATTCGGCCCGTGGTCGCGGTGCTCGCTGGAGTGCTCGCCTGGGCGGTTTCGCTCGCCGTGCCGGTGCCGTTCGGCCTCATCGCGCCCTTCGTCGTCCCGCTCACGTTGCTGCTCGGGTCGTGCTGCGGGCTGCGCAACGTCGTGGCTGGACCAACGATGGTTCGCTTGGGCGAGCTGTCTTTTGCCTTCTATCTCGTGCACTGGCTGGTGCTCCATTACGCGCACATCACTCTCGGCGGCGGTCAGTGGAGCGCACCGGCCGCGCTCGGTTTCCTGCTTGCCGCGTTCGCCGTCTCGCTCGGGTTCAGCTGGCTGCTCCACCACCTGGTCGAGCGGCCCGCCATGGGGCGCCTGAGCCGACCCAGATCACCTACGCTTCCGGAGGAACAGTGAACGCCAGCAGCGCCTTGCGTGTCACCACGAACTGCCCAGCCAGCAACTGCGCAAGCAGCGGGTGCTGTGCGGTGGGCACTCGCTCGGCGGAGTGATCACCGGCTTCTTCGCCCAGTGGGATTTCGACGGCAACCACCGCACCACCGCCGACGCCGGATACAACCA
>JANNPJ010000718.1:0-15766 GCA_031400005.1 Kineosporiaceae bacterium
GGTGTCCAGCGGATATTCGGATTGACCTGACCGGACCAGTTGAAGATCGCCATGTTGTCCCACTGGTTTCCACTGCCGTTGATGTTCGCCGGGTCCCAGCCGTTGCCGGAGTTGGCGCCGTACCAGGTCGGTTCCCAGTAGAAGACGCCAATGGCACCGGCGTTGCGGGCGGTGTTCTGGACGTACGTGAATTCTGTTGCCTGGCCCTGCCAGGAGGTCGAAACTCCCTCGCAAGTCGCCGATCCCACCGAGTTGCCCGCGCCGTCCGCATTCGATGCGGTGAACGGGAACGCGGTCTCAGCGATGACCACGGGCTTTCCGTAGCGAGTGCGCACATCCGTGATCACGTTGTGCAGATTCGCCAGCGTTCCGTGCCAGAAGCAGTAATACGAAAGCCCGGTGATGTCCCAGTTGACGCCCTTGGCCTTGATGCCGTCGTAGAACCAGCGAGCGTTCGCGCCGCTGTCGGCGTTCGCCGTGTGGATAATCACCTGGGTCGAGCTGTTGCAGGCCTTCGTGGCGTTGTAACCGGCCTTCAACAGCAGGCTCAGGTTGGTGAAGTTGTTGTTCGTCACCTTCCCGTCGTTCCACAGCATTCCGACGTTGATCTCGTTACCGATCTGCACGCTGTCCGGGGTGGTGCCCTGAGCCTTGAGTCTGGTGCAGAGGCTGTACGTGTAGTCATAGACGTCGGTTTGCAGCTGGGCGATGCCATGACTGGCCCAGGCTGCCGGCTTGTACTGCTTGCCGGGGTCGGCCCAGGTGTCGGAGTAGTGGAAGTCGACGAGCAGCTTCAGGCCTTTGGCCTTGACCGTCTTTGCGTAGGCTAAAACCTTTGCAGCGTTGTTGTAGCCGCTGGCCGGGTTGTTCCAGACCCGTAGCCGGGCGTAGTTCACTCCGTTCGCCTGCAGGATGTCGAGCGCGTCCTGCTGGGCGCCGGCGGCGTTGTAGAACTTCAGGCCCAGGTCGTTGCTGCGCTGCAGGGTGGAAACGTCCGCGCCGAGCATCGTCAGCGTGCCGGCCGCGTTCGCCGCGTGTGGTGCGGTGAGGGTCATCGCCGCCAAAATGGCTGTGGCGGCCACCGCAGTCGAGGTCAGATTCCTGAGCTTCATTTGTGCTCCACATCATCATTGATGGGCTGTGAGCGCTCACAGTCTCACGGTTGTGGATCGCGGACAAGAGCCGACGTGAAGCGAGTCAGGCCGAGCCGCGGCGGACCAGTTCGGTAGCCAACACCCGGGAGGACGCGGGGTGGCCGGCGATCCGCTGCATCAGCACCTCGACCATCTCGGCCGCGACCTGGGCGAGCGGTTGGCGCACCGTGGTGAGCGGCGGGCGGGTCGCCGGCGCGACGGCCGAGTCGTCGAAGCCGCCGACGAGAACGTCATCCGGTACCCGGCGACCGGACGCGTGCAAGGCCTCCAGCGCGCCCACCGCAAGCAGGTCTGAGGCGACGAAAACGGCGTCCAGATCAGGACATCGGGTCAGCAGTTCGGACATCGCCGCGTGCCCGGCCGCGATGCTGAAATCGGTGGCCCGGACGATGCCGCGCGCAACTGCTCGTCGTCCCAGCACGTCCCGATAACCAGCCAGTCGCTCCACCCCACCGGCGGTGTCTTCCGGCCCGGCGACCGTGGCGATCCGGTGCCGTCCCTGGTCGAGCAGGTACTGAGTGATCAGCCGGGCGCCGCCGCGATCGTCGGCGGCGACGAAGGGCATCCGCAATCCGGCATCGAGTGGCCGCCCGCACGCCACCACCGGCAGCCCGGTGGCGTCCAACTGGGCAGCGAGCGGGTCACCGCGGTGGGTGGACACCAGCAGCACGCCGTCGACGTGCCCGCCGCGGACGAACCGCATCACCCGCAACCGCTCCTCCGGGGTGGACGCCAGCATCAGCACCAGGCTGCAGTCCTCCTCGCCCAAGATCTGCGTGCAGGCCCGGAGGAGGACGTTGAAGACGGGGTCCTCGAACAGCCGGTCCTGCGGTTCGGAGAGCACGAACGCGACCGCCCCCGATCGCCGGGTGACCAGGCTGCGGGCGCTCTGGTTGACCACGTAACCGGTTTCGCGCATGGCGGCCTGGACCGCGGCAAGCGATTCCGGACTGACGTGGAAAGCGCCGTTCAACGCCCTCGAGACGGTACCGCGGGACACCCCGGCGACGGTGGCGACGTCTTCCATGGTCGGTCCGCGCCGCTGGGCCCGGCGGGCAGCCCCGCGGGATTTCGGGTGCACGGTCGCGTCGTCCACCACGGTCCCCCAAGCGTCCGTTGATATCCGATGGTCGTCTGCACGATAGCCGCTGACTCGACGTCCCTTGACAACTCAGGCATCGGGAGCGACTGTGAGCGCTCACGGTCATTAGGCCGTCCGAGATGCCCACCGGAGGTCATCGATGCCCTCGCGTCAGTTCCACAGATCGATTCGTTCATCCCGATCCACCAGGCCAACCGGCGGCTCGGAGCAGCTGGCCCGGCTCAGCCGGCGGTCTGTCCTGACCGCTGCCGGCGGTCTGGCCTTGGCAGCCGTCGCACCCACCGCTGCCGTGGCCGCTACCGCCCACGGGCGCGACGGTGCGCTCAGCATTCGCGGAGCCGACCTGTCGTTCCTGCCTCAGCTGGAGGAGGCCGGGGTGCGCTACCGCAACCTGGACGGCCGGCTGGGCCCAGTGGAGCGGATCCTCGCCGATCAGGGGGCCAATTACATCCGCCTGCGGGTCTGGGTGAACCCACCGGCCGGCTACAGCGACAAGGCCCGGGCCCTGGCCCTGGCCCGGCGGGCCAAGCGGGCCGGGATGAAGATCGTGCTGGACCCGCACTACGCCGACTTCTGGGCCGACCCCGGTAAACAGCCCATTCCGGCCGGATGGCCCACCGACCTGGCCGGGTTGACCGACAAGGTCTACACGTACACCCGTGACCTGGTGATGGCGTTCGCCGCCCAGGGCACACCCGTCGACATCTTCCAGATGGGCAACGAGATCACGAACGGCATCCTGTGGCCAGTTGGTCAGCTTTACCGACCCGACGGTTCGCAGCACTGGGCCGAATTCGCTGCCTTGCTCAAAGCCGGGATCGCCGGTGCACGTGCGGGCACTCACCGGCAGAGCTCGCTGCGGGTCATGCTGCACATCGATCGCGGTGGCAAACTGGGTGACACCCGCTGGTTTTTCGACAACATCACCAAGCAGCAGGTGCCGTACGACATCCTTGGCCAGTCCTACTACCCGATGTGGCACGGGTCGCTCGCGGAGCTGCAAGCCAACCTGAATGATTCGGTCAGCCGGTATGGAAAGCCCGTGCTGCTGGCCGAAGTTTCCTACCCGTGGACATTCGAGGACGGCGACGGGCGGGGAAACATCGTCACTTCGGACGCCGTCCTGCCGGACGTCGACCGCTACCCCGTCACGCCGAAGGGCCAGGCCGGCTTCTACGAGGCGGTGCGCGACGTCCTCCAGCAGGTCCCTGCCGATAACGGCCTCGGATTTCTTGCCTGGGAGCCGGAATGGGTGCCGGGCGTCGGTTGGGAGCCGGGTGCAGAGGCGTCCAACGACAACCTGACCCAGTTCGATTTCACCGGCCGCGCGTTGCCGTCGATCCGCGCCTACCGCCGTCCCTAGCCTGGTGGCCTGACCGCGTCCACAGTGGGGTGGACGCGGTCAGGTGGAGGCGCGGCGGATCAGGGTGGTGGGGACGGTGACCGTGGCGTTGCCGCCGCCCTCGATCCGGGCCAGCAGCAATCGGACCATCTCGGTGCTGATCCGGTCGAAGGGCTGGCGCATGGTGGTCAGCGGGGGGTCGAGGGTTTCGGCGACCCCGGCATCGTCGAAACCGCCGACCAGGACGTCGTCCGGTACTCGGCGTCCGGCTTCCCGCAGAACCGACAAGGCGCCCGCCGCCATCAGGTCGGAGGCGACGAAGACAGCGTCGATGTCGGGTGATTCGGTCAGCAGCGCCTGCATCGCGGTGCTCCCGCTGGCTCGCGTGTAGTCACCATGGCGGACACGTTTCGGTAGGATCGGCAACCCGGCCGCGCGCAGCGCCTGCTGATATCCCTCGAGTCGCTGGATGCCGCCGGGAGTGTCCATCGGGCCGGTGATCGTGGCGATCCGGGTGGCTCCCTGAGCGATCAGATGTTCGGTCATCTGCCGACCACCATCGAGGTCGTCGGCCCCGACCATGCTCAGCTTTGCCTCCAGACCGGGGAAGCGACCGCAGACCACCGTGGGGACACCGGCGGCGAGCAGGTCCTCGGTAATCGGGTTGCCGGCGTGGCTGGATACCAGCAGCACGCCGTCCACGTGCCGGCCACCGAGGTAGTCGACCGCTCGGATCCGATCCGCCGGGGTGCCGGCGGTGACCAGTGTCAGCAGCATGCCGCGCTCCGACAGCGCTGCCGTACAGCCGCCCATCAGCCGGGAGAACGTGGGGTCTTCGAAGAGCAGGTGCTGCGGTTCGGTGAGCAGAAAGGCGACGGTGTTGGATCGGCCCAGGGCAAGGCTGCGGGCGGCGTGATTGGCGGTATAGCCGGTTTTTCGGATGGCTTTCGCGACAGCCGCCTGGGCCTGCGGACTGACCCGGTCACCGCCGTTCAGCACCCTGGAGACGGTGCCGCGGGACACGCCCGCGACCACGGCGACGTCCCGGATGGTGGGGCGCTTGTCCCCAGGCTGATACTGCACCTTTGGAGGTTACCGTCAGCTCTTCACCGCTCCGGCTGCCAGGTCTACCTGCCAGAACCGTTGCAACAGCAGGAACAGTGCCAGCAACGGAAGGATCGACAGCAGCGCGCCGGTGATCACGTAGGGGTACAACGCGGGTGCCGAGGCGCCCTGATGCAGCAGGCTGGAAAGGCCGACGGTGACGGGGAACAAGCGGTCGTCGCCGAGCATCACGTACGGCAGCATGTAATTGTTCCAGATCGCTACGAACTGGAACAAGAAGATCGTCACCAACCCCGGCAGCATCATCGGCACCACGATCGAGGTGAACACCCTGCCGTCCCGGGCGCCATCGGTGCGGGCCGCCTCGATCACCTCGTCCGGGACCGCTGCCGAGACGTAGATCCGGGCCAGGTAGATCCCGTACGGGCTGATGATGCTGGGTAGGAGAACCGACCAATAGGTGTTGGTCAGGCCCAGCTTGGCGAACAGCAGGTACTGAGGAACGGCCAGGATGACGCCGGGAACCAGGACTCCGGCCAGCAGGATGTTGAAGAGCACGCTCTTGCCACGGAAGCGGTACTTCGCCATCCCATACCCGGCCATCGTGGACACCGCCGTTGACAGCGCGGACCCCACCCCGGCGTACAGGGCGGTGTTCAGCATCCACCGCCAGAACAAGCCGTCACGGTACCCGGACAGGTTCGCGATGTTCGAAGCCAAGTTCGTGCTCGGGGCGTAGGTGAAGGTGGAGAACAATTCGCCGTTGCTCTTGGAGGCCGCCATCAGCACCCAGATCACCGGGATCAGGCAGTAGAACGCGCCGAGCAGCAGGAGCAAGGTGGCGACGGCGCTCGGCCGCTGATGTCCGCTGTCCGCCCTGCGGGCCCGGCGCCCAACCGCGGGCCCGGCCACCGTCGTCGCCGTCATCGGGACTCCTGCGCGAACGCTCGGTTCTGCACTACCCGGAGGAAGCCGAAGGACAGCACAAACGTCGCCAGCGCAAGCACTATCGACGTCGCCGAGGCGGCATAGATGTCGTTGCGGATGAAGGCGTCACGATAGATGGTCATCAGTGGGCTCCAGGTGGTGGAGATGGTGTTGGTCAGGGGTCGGAGCACCATCGGCTCGGCGAACACTTGAAGCGTGGTGATCAGGGCGAAAATTGAGGTCATCACGATCGACGGGGTGAGGATCGGTATCTTGATCCGCCAGGCGATCTGCACCTCGTTGCAGCCGTCGATCCGGGCCGCCTCGAGCAGTTCGGACGGGATCGAGCGCAGCGACGTGTAGAGCACGATCATGTTGAAGCCGGTACCGCCCCAGACCGCGATGTTGGAGATCGCGAACAGCACCAGCCCTGGATCAAGAGGGTGCGCCAGTTCGAACCCGGCGTTGCGGGCGGCGAAGTGGAACGGGCTGACCGAGGGCAGGTAGAGGAAACCCCACAGCAGAGAGGAAATCACCGCGGGCACGGCGTAGGGCATGAAGATCACGACCCGAGAGAATCGGCGGGCCCGAGCTCGGGCCGAGTCCAGCAACAGCGCGAACAACAGCGCCAGGCCGAGCATGATCGGGATGACCACGAACCCGTAGAGCAGCACCCGGCCGACGCTGGAGAGGAAGTCGTGATCGGTCAGCGTTCGGCCGTAGTTCGACAGTCCAGACCAAACCTCTTTCCGGTCCTCCGGGCGGAGCCCGAGCCCGGAGACCTTGACCGTGCGCAGACTGAGATACCCGGTGTAGAGGATCGGGATCGCGATCGAGAACGCGAACAGCGCGACGGCCGGGGCGACGAACAGGTAAGGCGCCGAGTTCCAGCGCCGGGGCGGACCGCCGTGCCTCGGCCGCGCAGCCGCATGACCGGCCTCCGGAGGCCGGTCATTTGTGACAGCCGTCATCGCCTGCTCCAGGGACCGTCGGGGTAAGGAATCGAGTGCATGGTCACGAGTCGGCTGTCGGTGCCGAACCGCGCTTACTTGGTGCTGAAACCGCTGTCCTGCAGGTTCTTCAGTGTCACGGTCTGCATCTCGGTCAAGGCCTTGAGGAAGGCCGGCTTCGACTTTGCCTCGGCCGCCTTGCCGAAGGCGTCGTTGTAGGCGCTGTAGGCGACGTTGGTGTTCGGCCCGTAGGTGAAGTTGCCTGCGGTGTCGGCGACCTTGGCCACGACATCGTAGAAGTCCGGCTGGTTGCTGAAGAACTCCGGTGCGGTGGACAAGGCGGCCGCAGCTTCCGCCTTGTCGGCCGGGTACACGTTGGAGATCGTGGCCAGCGCCTTCACCCCGGCCGGATCGGTGTTGATCCAGGCGGCGAACTGAGCGGCGGCAGCCTTGTGCTTGGACTGTGAGGTGACGGCGGTCGAGGATCCACCCCAGTTACCGGTGGCCGCGGCGGAGGCGTCCCACTGCGGCATCGGCGCCACCTTCCACTTGCCCTTGGTGTCCACGGCGTTACCCGCGAGCACCCCGGGACCCCATACCGCACTCAGCCAACCGACCTGAGTTCCCTTGTTGAGTGCCGCATTCCAGCCCGGTGTGTACATCGGGGTGTTGTCGATGACGCCCTCTTCGACCAGGCCGCCCCAGAAGTCGGCGACCTTGCGGCTCTGCTCGGAGTCGATCGCGACCCCCCACTTGTCTCCGTCGATGGCCCACCAGGACGCACCGTTCTGCTGGGTCAGCCCGGCGAACCAGCCTGGGTCGGTCGCGGAGAAGGTGCCCAGGAAGACTTTGGGGTTCTTCTTGTGCAGGGTGCGGGCGACCTCGGCGTACTCGTCCCAGGTGGTCGGAACCGTCAACTTGTACTTCGTGAAGACGTCGTCGCGGTAGTAGAAGACCATCGGGCCCGAGTCCTGGGGGACGCCGTACACTGCGTCGGTGCCGAGGGTGACGGAGTTCCAGACCCCCGGAGCGAACTTGTCCTTGAGGCCCGGATCGATCTCGGCCTTGATGTCGGCCAGCGCTCCGGCCGCGACCATCGTCGGGATCGCCTGGTATTCGGCCTGCATCAGGTCCGGGGCGCCGCTCTTAGCCTTGATCGCGGTGAGCAACTTGGTGACGGCGGGGTCGCCGCCGTCCTGCTTGTTGACCGTGACCTGGATATCCGGGTGCGAGTCGTTCCAGACCTCGACCGTCTTGTCCATCTCCGGAGCCCAGGTCCAGAAGTTCAGCTCGACCTTTTCTCCGGGCTTCGTGGTGGCAGCAGCCTCCGAACTGGGGTCGGACCCGCCGGAGCATGCGCTGAGCAGCAGAGCGGACAGGGCTATCGGGACCAGAGAGCCGCGCAGCATGCGCCGCATGACGTCCTCCTCTGAAGCATCAGCTTCATCGTTGAAGCGGGCACCGCTCGACCGCTCAGAATGAACGACGGTGCGTGGGACCGGTCACACAATGCATGTCCCCGAGGCGCCGTGTCAACGCATGGAAAGGTCACGATCTGCCCGTCAAGCGCTAGTCAGGCCGTGTGGGACCGTGCACACTATCAACGTCTCAGCGGCGCGACCGAAGGTGGATCCATGCGTGACAAGAGCCCGTCAGAGGGCTGGCTGCCCGGGGTGCGCGGCGTCTGCTTCGGCGGTGACTACAACCCGGAGCAGTGGCCCGAGGCGGTCTGGGCCGAGGACATCGTGCTGATGCAGCAGGCTGGCGTGAACCTGGTCAGCGTCGGGCTCTTCGCCTGGGGCCTGCTGGAGCCGAGCGAGGGCAGGTTCGACTTCGGCTGGCTCGATCGCCTGCTCGACCAGCTCCATGCCGCCGACATCCGGGTCGATCTCGGCACGCCGACCACCGTTCCGCCGATGTGGTTCTGGGCGGCTAACCCCCACGTCCGGCCGGTGACCCGGGACGGCCGGGTACTCGCGCCCGGATCGCGCGGTATCTGCTGCCCGAGTTCGCCTGAGTTCGCCATCGCCCAACAGCGGATTGTTGGCGAGTTGGCCCGCAGGTACGGCAACCACCCAGCCGTTGTCCTCTGGCATGCGCACAATGAGTTCGGCGCGCCCATCTCCGAGTGCTACTGCGAGCGCAGCGCGGCCGCCTTCCGAACCTGGTTGGCCGTGCGCTACTCGGATCTGGGCGCGCTGAACACCGCCTGGGGAACCCCCTTCTGGGGTCAGACCTACACCGAGTGGTCGCAGATCGGCTGCCCGTCGGCGTCGGCGTCGGTGACAAATCCCGCCCAGCGCCTGGATTTTGCCCGGTTCAGCAACGATGAACTGCTGGCCTGCTTCATCCGTGAGCGAGACCTGCTGCACGAACTAGCCCCCGGAATCCCAGTTACCACGAACTTCATGGCGACCAGTTGCCCGTCCATGAACCTCTGGACCTGGGCCCGGGAGGTCGATGTCGTATCGAACGACCATTACCTCGAGGCCGCCGATCCCTTCAACCAGGTCGGTCTGGCCCTCGACGCCGACCTGACCCGCTCGCTGGCCGGCGGCCGGCCGTGGATCTTGATGGAGCACTCGCCGTCGGCGGTGAACTGGCAGCCTCGAAACGTCGCCAAGCGGTCGGGGGAGATGGAGCGCAACTCGCTCACTCATTGCGCTCGTGGCGCCGACGCGATCCTGTTCTTCCAGTGGCGGGCTTCCCGGCGGGGAGCCGAAAAGTTCCACTCAGCAATGCTTCCGCATACCGGATCGGACAGCCGGGGGTTCCAGGACATCGTCGATCTGGGCGGTGTCCTCGCCGACCTGACGGAGGTCCAGGGCAGCCGGGTCGTCGCGCAGGCGGCGATCCTCTGGGACTGGGAGTCGCTCTGGGCCCAGAACCTGGACTGGCACCCGAGTGTCGATCTGGATCCGCGCCGCCAGGTGCGCGAGTACTACGAGCGGTTGTGGCGGGACAAGGTGACGACCGATCTGGTCCATCCCGGAGCCGATCTGAGCTCCTACCCGGTGGTCTTCGCACCCGCCTCGTATCTGGTCACCGAGGCTTCGGCGGCCAACCTGCGCGGGTATGTCGAGCAGGGCGGGCACCTCGTGGTGGGGCCTTTCTCCGGCGTGGTCGACCAGGACGACGCCGTCCATCCGGGCGGGCTCAACGGCGGGTTGCGGGATCTGCTCGGGGTGAGCGTTGAGGAGTTCCGGCCGCTGCGGGAGAACGGGATGGTCCTGCTCTCCGGTGGCGTGCCGGCCCGGATCTGGACCGAGGATCTGCGGCTGAACGGTGCGGACACCGTCCTGCGCTATCTCGATGGCCCGGCCGCAGGCGGAGCCGCCGTCACCCGGCACCGGGTCGGGCTGGGGACGGCGACCTACATCTCCACCGTCCTGGACAGCGCCGCCCTGGTCGACGTGCTGGACCCGGTGTTCGAACTGGCGCAGGTCCGGGTGCGTCGTGATCTGCCCTGGGATCTGGAGTTGGTCACCCGCTCCGGGGTGGCCGCGGACTACCTGTTCGCGATCAACCACGGCGGGTCCCCCGTCGACCTGGAGGTCGACGGGGTCGACGTCGTCACCGGGGAGAATTGCCGGCAGAGCGCCAAGGTGCCGGCGGAGGGAGTGCGGGTGTTCCGAACCAGCTGAGGGGGTGGTCTGGCGCGGTTCGGTGAGGTGCGAGAACCTCAGACCGTGACGACGTCCAGCTCAGGTCGGATCCTCGACTTTCAGTACCAGGCCTACGCCCAGCGGGTGATCTTCGGGGCTGGCTGCGCCCGGTCGGATCTGGCGAACGAAGTCAAGCTGCTGGAGTGCTCGCGAGTGCTGGTCGTGGCCGGGGGAGCCGAATTGGCGGTGGCGAGCGAGCTGACCACCGAGCTTCCGGTGGTGGGGATGTTCTCCGGCGTCCGACCGCATGTCCCGGTCACCGTTGCCGACGCCGTCCGTGCGCTCGCCGCCGAGTCGGAGGCGGACGTGGTGGTCAGCATCGGTGGCGGCTCCACCACCGGCACCGCCAAGGCACTCGCCCTGAGCAGCGGGTTGCCGATCGTGGCGGTCCCCACCACGTACGCCGGGTCCGAGGCCACACCGGTCTGGGGGCTGACCGACGAGCAGCGCAAGACCACCGGGGTCGACGTCCGAGTGCTGCCCCGGACCGTGCTCTACGACCCCGAGCTGACAACGTCCCTGCCGATGGACCTGACTGTCGCCAGCGCGTTGAACGCGATGGCGCATTGCATCGACGCGCTCTGGGCACCGAAGGCCAATCCGATCAGCTCCGCGCTCGCGGTCGCCGGGATCCGGGCGCTGGGCTCGGCGCTGCCGCCGGTCAGCCGCGATGGCAGCGACCTGGCCGCGAGGGCCGATCTCCTCTACGGCGCCTACCTGGCCGCCGTTTCGTTCGGCAGCGCGGGCTCCGGGTTGCATCACAAAATCTGCCATGTCCTCGGCGGGGCGTACGGACTACCGCACGCGCCCATGCATGCCGTCGTCCTGCCACACGTCCTGGCCTTCAACTCACCGGCCGCGGCCTGGGCGGCAACCGAGGTGGCCGAGGCGCTCGGCGCCGAGGATGCCCTGGAGGGGTTGCTCGCCCTGTACGCCTCGATCGCTGCCCCTCGATCGTTGCGTGACCTCGGCCTGGCGCAGGCCGATCTGGCCGAGGCCGCCGCCCTGGTGGTGGAGGCGGCCCCGCCGAGCAATCCACGACCATTCGACCTGGCCGACGCCGAGCAGTTGCTCCACCACGCCTGGGCAGGAGACCGCCCGCAAGCCCAGCCAACCACGGCACCGGAGGCCACAGCATGACCGAGGCAGCGCACGAGCAGGAACTGGCGGCCGAGCAGTACCGGCGCGAGCAGCACGTCACGGATCAGGTGCTGGCCAGCTTCTCCGAGGCCACCTCCGAGCGGTTCGGGCAGGTGATGGGGGCGCTGGTCCGGCATGCCCATGCGTTTGTCCGCGAGACCCGGCTGACCGAACAGGAGTGGGCGCAAGGCATCGACTTTCTCACTCGGTGCGGCCAGATCACCACCGATCGTCGGCAGGAGTTCATCCTGCTGTCCGATGTCCTGGGGATCTCGATGCTCACCGTCGGCGTCAATCACCCGCCCGAGGGCGATGCGACCGAGTCGACGGTTTTCGGCCCGTTCTTCGTCGAGGGCTCACCGGAGATCGCGCTCGGCGGTGACCTCGCCCAGGGTGCCCCCGGTCAGCCCTGCTGGGTTTCCGGAACCGTCCGCGGTGCCGATGGTTCCGTCGTCAAAGGGGCGAAGATCGAGGTCTGGGAGGCGGACGACGACGGGCTGTACGACGTCCAACATGAGGACGAGAAGACCGCCGGTCGCGGGCACCTGTTCTCGGCGGACGATGGCAGTTACCGGTTCTGGGCGGTGACGCCGACGCCGTATCCGATTCCGGATGACGGGCCGGTCGGTGATCTGCTCACCGCGGCCGGACGAGGGCCGATGCGCGCTCCGCACCTGCACTTCATGGTCAGCGCGCTCGGGTATCGCACGCTGATCACCCACATCTTCGTCAGTGGCAGCGAGTACCTCGACTCGGACGCCGTCTTCGGTGTGAAGCCGTCCTTGATCACCGATTTCGTCCGACACGCGAGCGGAACAGCAGCGCCCGACGGGCGCCGGCTGGACCGCGATTGGAGCCATGCCGACTTCGACATCGTCTTGGCCCTGGCCGCAGACCCGGAACACTAATTGTCAGGTCGCGATATCCGGGTAGGGAAGGTTGAAATGGGCCATCCGGAGAGCGAATTCGCGCTGATATCCGAGCGGCGGGTGGTCGCGCTCGAACATCGCGATGAACAGGGTGAGGGTCAGAAAGGGGTGTGCGCCGAGTTCGAAGAGCCGAACATAATCGTGGTTGGCCAGGGCCTCTCGCTCGGTGTCGTCGAACGTCAGCCAGGTGGTGTTCTCGGCGGTGACACAGTTCAGTAGCCGGTTGGCCTGCTCGGCCTCCCACCAGCGGACGGTTTCGACCGGCTCTTCCCGGTAACGCTCGACCAGTGCCGGATCGCGGTCCACGGTGTAGAGGAACTTGTTGATCAGGTATTTGCTCATTCCGGCGCTCCGTTGGGATACCAGGTGAAGTAGGCCTCCATGGTGTGGAACAGGTCGAGCGTGTCGACGTGGTCGGCCTTCGCATTCTCGCCGGCCACGCCCATCATCAGCATGAAGTCCATGAACCCGTGGGTGGCGTTGCCGGGCAGGTGCAGGCTGTCCAGGCTGACCTGGGAAAGGCAACCGTCGAGGTCGCCGGAGGCGATCCACTCGACCGCTCGGCGGTCGAACTCCGGGTCCGGCCCATGGTCACCGAACTGCCTCGGGCCACCCAGTTCCAGCGACAAGTGACCGGTGCCGATCACTGCGACCCGCTGGTTCCCCGGCCAGGCCTCGATGATTTCCCGGATCGACTTTCCCAGCTGGACAAAGCGTTTCGGCTGCGGCAGTGGCGGGGCGAAGATGTTCGTGTAGATCGGCACGATGGGTAGATCGGCCTCCGGTCGCAGCGTGATGATCGGGCAGGTGATCGAGTGGTCGATCCGCAGCTCGTTGCTGAACGCCAAGTCGAACCCGGCGTCCAGGCCCTCGCGCAAGATGTACGCCGACAGTTCCTCGTGGCCTTTGAGGAGCATCCTCGGCAGCCCGAATTCGCGTTCCTCGTTGTGAAAGTTCGCGTCATAGAACGGCGCCTTGCCGACCAGGAATTGCGGCATGTTGTCCAGCCACAGCTGGTGGAAGTGATCGCTACCGACCATCACCAGGACGTCGGGCCGAGCTCGGGTCAGGGTCGCCCGGAAGGCCTCGATCTTCGCCACCCAGGCATCGGCGAACGGCGGCCGGTCGTCCCCGATGGCAGTGCTGGCCTTGTAGTAGAAGGGGTGATGCGTCGAGGCGATCACGGCCACGATCTCGGCCATCAGGACTCCTTTGTCGCTGCAGCGGGGTGGCTACTCGGCGGGCGGTTCGTAGACGGCGTTGCGGTCGACGTTCAGGTAGATATCCATGGCGGTGCCGTTGCGCCGTTCCTCGGCAATGTGCCCGAGCAACCCGGCGGCGCGAGCCAGCAGGGCGAACCCCCGCAACAGGTCGATCGGCAGGCCGAGGTCGGCCAGTGCGGCGCCACAGACACCGGCACCATTCAGCGGCAACGTTTTTCCCAGGACCTGCGGATGCACTCGCCCGACCGCCTCGAACAGCCTCAGGTGTGCACCCTTGAGGCCCTCCTGCTCGGCGATCGCCAGCAGCACCGGTGTTCGGGGATCCTGTTCCTTGTGTACCGGGTGGCCCAACCCGGGGACGAACCGTTTCGCCTGCCGGGTGGCCTGCACCGCGGCCAGCGCCAGCGCATCCCAGCCCGCGTCGTCGGTGGGCAGCGCACCCTCGTGTGCCGCGAGCACCTCCGCGAGGTAGCGCCCGCAGTCCTCGGTGACGCCGAGGAACCGTGAGCCACCGCCGAGCAGCCCGGCGGCGAGTGCGCCCTGGATTGAATCGGGTGCGGACAGATAGGTCAGCCGGGCCGCGATCGCGGTCGGGGTGAAACCGTGGTCGGCGAGCGCCACCAGCACGGTTTCGAACACCCGGGTCTGCGCGGGAGTAGGCCGCTGCCGGGTGACCAGCCAGAATGCCAGTTCGCCGAAGCCGACCTTGCCCATCAGGTCCTGGCTGAGGTCCAGGCCGAGCAGCTGGATCTGTTTCGCGTTCGACGTCCCCAATGAGGTCGGGTAGGTGTCGCCACTCATCACCGGGCTCCTTCCAGCCAGGCCCGGATCTCGAGCCCGTGCTCGTCCAGCCCGGGGGGCGGCAGGACATAGTGCGTCGGCGTGGCCGAGAAGGTGATCGGATTGCGGATCGACGGAACGCCCGCCTCGCCCGCACCGACCGAGACCACCGGGTCGAGGCCGAGTTCCTCGGCGAACGCCACACCCTCGGCGACCGAGTTGATCGGGCCACACGCCACTCCCGCGGCCAGCAGGTCGCGGAACCATTCCTGTTTCGACCGGGTTGCCAACCGGGCCACCAGGAACGGACGGAGTTCCTCGCGGTTGGCAGTGCGATCCTGGTTGCGGCCGAACCGCGGGTCATCGGGCAGTTCCGGCAGGCCGAGGACCGCGCAGAGTTTGCGGAACTGACCATCGTTGCCGGCGGTGATGATCAGATCCCCGTCGGCGCAGGGCAGCGGTTCATAGGGAAACAAGCTGGGGTGGGAGTTGCCCATCCGGAAGGGCGTAACTCCGCCGGCCACATACGCGCTGGTGTGGTTGACCAGTCCGGACAGGGCGGTGGAAAGCAGGTTCACCTCGACGTGCTGGCCGGGTCCACCGGCATTGCGGTGGTTCAAGGCGGCAAGAATGCCGATCGTGGCCTGCATTCCGGACATCACGTCGAACACCGAGATCCCGGCCCGGTAGGGCGGCCCGTCCGGATCCCCGGTCAGGCTCATCAGCCCGGAGATCGCCTGCACGATCAGGTCGTACCCGGGCAGTGCGGCACCCCCGCCGGAGCCGAAACCGCTGATCGAAGCGTAAATTACCCCGGGATTTGTCGCGGCGACCGAGGCGTAGTCCAGTTCGTACTTGGTCAGCCCACCGGGCTTGAAGTTCTCGATCACAATGTCGGCTCGGGCGGCCAGCTTTCGAGCGACCAGCTGGTCGGCCGGGTCTTTCAGGTCGAGGGCGATGGCCCGCTTGTTGCGGTTGATGCCGAGGTAGTACGTGGAGACGTCATCCCGGACCGGTGGCAACCAGCTGCGGGTGTCGTCACCGCCGGGACTCTCGACCTTCACCACGTCGGCGCCGAGGTCGGCGAGCAGCATGCTGGCGTAAGGGCCGGCCAGAATCCGGGAGAAATCGGCGACCAGCAGACCCGAGAGCGGCCCGGCCGGCGGCGGCTGAGGTGCTGGATCGTCGGGTTGGCTCATGGAACCGATGCTCCTCACGATCGCCAGACGGACACTTGTCCGCCAATCGAGTGTGTAAGTCCGCCGGATCCGTGTCAAGCACCGACAACCTCCGCAGTGGACATGCACGAAATGACACTCTGGCCGCGCTGGCTGTCATTTCGTGCATGATCATGGGAGTTCTTTGCTCACGCCTGGGCGGCGGTGACCTGCGGGACCGACTGATAGCGCGCGAAATCGGCGCTGACTTCGCTCGCGGCCGTGAGCAGCAACGGCAGGAAGTCGCTCACCAGCAGCTGCACCGACGTTTC
>JANNPJ010000722.1:0-1863 GCA_031400005.1 Kineosporiaceae bacterium
CGCGGTAAAGCTTGTCCCGCAGCGCCCGTACGCGCGGCATCTCGGTTGCCATTTCCTCGCCCGCGAGGCGAAAGCACTCGCCCATGCCGACGATCTGATGCGTGGGCAGCGTGCCTGAGCGCATGCCGCGCTCGTGGCCGCCACCGTGCATCTGCGGGTCGAGCCGCAGGCGCCGGTCGCTGCGCACATAGAGAGCGCCAATACCCTTCGGTCCGTAAGTCTTGTGCGCAGTCAGCGCCATCAGATCGACGCAGTCGCGGTCGACGTCGATATCGACTTTACCCGTTGCCTGCGCCGCGTCGACGTGAAAAATCACTCCACGCTGGCGACAGATGGCCCCGAGTGCCTGGATGTCCTGAATGACGCCGATCTCGTTGTTGACGAGCATGACCGAGGCCACCGTCGTGTCGTTCCGGATCGCGGATTCGAATGCGTCGATGTCGAGGAGTCCGTTCTCGCGGGGGGCGAGAAAAGTGACCTCGAACCTCGCGCGCTCGAGCTCGAGCATCGTGTCGAGCACCGCTTTGTGCTCGGTCTGCATCGTAACCAGATGCCGACCGCGCGCCTGCTGAGCAAACGCCGCGCCTTTGATCGCAAGATTGTCCGATTCGGTCGCGCCCGAGGTCCAGATGATGTCGCGAGGCTCCGCCTTGATGAGCCGTGCGACTTCGTCGCGCGCAGCCTCGACCGCCGCACGCGCTTCGTGTCCGAACACATGCGAGCTGCTCGCCGGATTGCCGAATTTCTCAGTCAGCCACGGCAGCATTTCTTCGACGACGCGCGGATCGACTGGCGTCGTCGCCGAGTTGTCGAGGTAAATGGGAAGCTTGAGCGCGCTCACTCGACCTTGATGCCTGCCGTGCGGATGACCTTGCCCCACCGCGCGACTTCGTCGCGGATCAACTGGCCGAATTCTTCCGGCGTGCTCGACTGCGGATCGACCGCCTGCTGCGTAAAGCGCTCACGCACGTCCGGCATGCTCATCAATTTAACGATCTCGCGATTGAGCCGGCCGACGACGTCCTTCGGCATCGCCGCGGGCCCGACCACGCCATACCAAATCAGCACTTCCCCGCCCTTTATCCCGGCTTCGGCGATCGTCGGCACTTCCGGCAGACTCGGAATACGCTGTTTGCCCGTGGTCGCGAGCACGCGCACCTTGCCGGCTTTCGCGAGCGGAACAACCGGCGGCACGCCGGTAAAGACGATGCTCACCTGGCCCCCGATAAGATCCGTAATCGCTTCGGCGTTGCCTTTGTACGGCACGTGTACGATGTCGATTCCGGTCTGGAGTCTGAAGAGCTCACCGGTCAGGTGGGGACTGCTGCCGACTCCCGGTGTGCCGTAGTTGAGCTGTCCCGGGCGTTTTTTCGCCATGTCCACCAGATCTTTGATGGTGCGGGCCGGTATCGACGGATGAACGATGATCACGACCGGACCGGTCGCGAGCAGGCTTACGGGCGCCAAGTCCTTGATCGGATCGAACGGCGACTTGGCATACAGCGCAGGGTTCATCGCGATTGGACCCAGCCCGCCGATCACGACCGTGTGCCCATCCGGCGCCGCTTTGGCCGCGACGTCCATTCCGATAGCGCCGCCTGCACCCGGGCGATTCTCGACGATCACGGGCTGCCCCAATGCTTCGTGCAGCTTGGGCGCGATGATGCGACCGAAGATATCGATCGAGCTGCCGGGCCCGTACGGCACGATGATCCGCACCGGCTTGCTCGGGTAGCTCTGCGCGTAGACGGTTTGGGCGATACAGGCTGTGAGGATGACGGCGCACCACGTTTTCAAGATGATCTCCCGTAGGCTTAGTGTTTCGGCATCAGGGCCGACAAGACCCGCTGGCGTTTTTCTTCG
>JANNPJ010000645.1:0-6858 GCA_031400005.1 Kineosporiaceae bacterium
CCACCCTGCCCCGACACCACCTCCCATCACATACCGTCACCCAAAAGCCAAAAACATTACACACCGCCATCAGCAAAAATCTTGAAACTCGCAGACCTCCGCCAGCCAGAATAATTACGCGCAGGCCTCTAGAGCCGTCCGATTCACCACAATGACCGACCCAGCAGTGGGTGGGCATGCTGGAGGATGGGCGGGTGACTCAGAGTGTGGAACTTCTCCTGGACGACGAACTGGACGCCGCGGTGCGCCGCGAGTGGGCTCTGCTGCTGGCGGCGGACCTGCCCAGCCAGGGCCGACATGCCGGGGAGACCAACCGCCCGCATGTCACGCTCACGGTCGCCAGTTCAGTGCTGCCGTACATCGAGACCGCGCTGAAAGCCGAACTCACCGGGCGGATTCCGGTGCCGGTCCGGCTCGGCGGTCTGCTGTGCTTCGGTGGCCGAGGCGGTCGTTACCTGCTGGCCCGTTCCGTCGTCCCCAATTCTGAACTGCTGGAACTGCAGGCAGACTGCTCCGCACTGTTTGAGGGGTCACCGGGCGCCAGTCCTCTGCTGCTGCCCGGCAGCTGGACGCCGCACGTCACGCTGGCCAGGAACGTCCCGGCCGAATGGGTCGGGACGGCGATCGGTGTGCTCGGCGAGATCACCGAGTTCGCCGGTTCGGCCGTGACGGTCCGCCGCTGGGACTCCGAGGGGCGGACCGCCTGGCGAGTTGGCTGAACCTTGGTGCCGGCTTGCCGGGTGGGCTGAACGTCGGCGGTCAGCTCACCGGCTGCATTGCCCGCTGGCGCCGGGACTGCGCCGGCTGCGCCGCGATCCGCTTCAACGCCGCGATTCCCGGCAGAAAGAAGTACTCCCCGCCCCGGCAGGTGACCAGCGGCCTCGTCGGCTTGACGAAGGTCGGCGGCGTCCCCTGCACGACGAACTTGTTGCCGGCCTCGGAGGCACCGGACAGCACATCGCGATCGGTTCCGAGCCGGAAGGCGTTGCCGTCCGACATCCAGTGCGCCTGGACGAACTCGAACTGCCGACGCAAGTCGCCCACCAGGGCGATGAACAGCAAGCCGCGCGCGGCGCCCCCGGCGGCCTCGGTGTAGTCGGCGTCATGGCTCAGCGGCGGACCGTAGGGAATGCCGCGTCGCAGCATCCGATGCCGCATCGCCAGGGTGGCCTCCAACCCGGCTTCGCCACCGGTGTCGGCCTTCACGTTCGGATCCACCGGTCGGGAATCGCGCGGATTCGCGCGCCGGATATGGGCTCCTACCGGGCAGCCGTGCCCCTCGGCGTCCCCGTCCTGGAAGCCGAAGTGCGCCCCCGGCATGGCGGCGTCCTTCCTACCGGGCGAGGTCGTCAGCGGGGTCCCGTTGCGCCAGCGGCCCATCAGTTTGGCCGCCGCCAGTTGCTCGGGATCGGTGCCGGGTTCAACCCGATCAGCCAGCCGTTCGGCCAGCTCCCGGGTCAGGTCGCGGAACGCCGGGACATCCTGCTCGAGCTTGCGATAGACCAGATAGCTGCCGTTTCGGGCCAGAGCGGCCGGCAGCCCGGCTCCGGCGGTGTCGCCGTCGACGTCCCGATATCCCAAGAGCACCTCGCCGGCTGGGAGTTCGGCCACCCGCCGACCCGGTGTCACACCGTGGATCCGCGGCTGCGAAATGCCGTCCACGAAACCGAAATGCTCAAGGAATCCAGGCTTTCCCACGCTGTCGCCGGGTCCGTACTGGTCCTCCCGGATCCGGCCTGCCTCGATCTGCGAGAGCACCCGCAGGCCGTCGTCCGGTCCTGGGAGCAGGCCCGGCCGGTCAGCGAACTCGTCGTCCAATGCGTTCGCATCGGCGGCGGAGAACATCACCAGGACATCAACCGTGGACGCCGCGGACACGCCAGACTCGGTGATCGACGCCGACCCGGAGGTGGACGCAGCTTCGGAGGTGGACGCAGCCGCGGAGGTCGAGGCCGACTCAGCGCTCGACGCTGACGGGGGAGCAGCGACGAACGGCGGCTGCCAGGGGTCGGTGCCGCGACCGGGCGCCAACCCGGCCTCCCGACTGGCCATCCCGGCGCGGAACTCGCTGGAGAACCCGGCCAGTTCCGACTCGGGTAGCCCGAGCCGGGCCAGCCCGGCGTAACTGAACGCGACGTGGACCGCGAAGCCCGGAGAACTGGTGCGGCCGTCGGGTGTGAGGTTCGCCCGGTCCACCGACTCGTATTCCAGCCGGTCCACCCGGCCGTCCGCCCAACCGGCGGTCGGGACTGCGTCGGCGACCCGGGCCAGCCAGCGACGGGCCGGGGTCGGGTCGGTGATCCGCAGCAACAGGTGCCGGGCACTCTCATGCCGTGGATACCCCGATGTCACCATATTTTGGACGTCGTCCAGGTCCGGCTCCGTGGGCGGAGCCTGGTCCGCGCCGGCCAGCAGCTCAGCGCCGGTCGGTGGATCGACCAGGGCTGGTTCCGCTGCGGCCCGGACCGGCAACTGGGCGCCGGTCGGCTGTGATCTGACGTCGGCCGCGGTCGCCGTCCCAAAGGTCTGCCGGAACGCCTCGACCAACTCGCTGTCCGACCGGTCCTCGGTAGCGATCGCCAGGTCGATGACCTGCTGGCGCAGCGTCAGGGCGCTGCGGATCTGCTCGACCTGTGGCTCCGCGTCCGACGCGGAGAAGAGATACCGGGCCGGCAGGCTGCGGTCGGCGAAGAAAGCGAGGAAGCCAACCCGATCGGACCAGCCAGGATAGTCCGAGCACAGGCCCCACACCCGGTCCGCCGTGGTCGTCAGGTGTTGCCGGAGCCCGTCCAGGTACTCGGCGTCATCCGTCGCCCCCGCGGCGCCGTCGTAAGTGGCGCTGAACAGCAGGTATGACATCGACGGCGGGTCGGGGCGCTGAGCTCGGCCGGCGTGCGTGATCAGGTCGAGTATTCGAGCCGAACGGCGCATTCCTTTCGGCCTCGGTTGTGGCTTGAACTCGTCCCGCCCGAGCACAGCCAGCCGGGCAAAGTGCGTGCCCGGCACAGCGGCGAACGGACTCGGCTCGTCCTTGAGGGCGCGCAGCCGCTCGGTCAGTTCGGCCAACGCGGGCTCCGGGACCGGGGCGAACGTGGTGATCGTTCGGAGCTTGGTGCGGGCCGTTGCTGTCCGGGGGGTCTTTCTTGATGCTTTCGCCATGATCTACTCCGCAGAAGATGGTGCGGGAAGGTTTCGGGAGGTCGCGCCTTCGGAGTTGCTCATCGGTCCTCGCTAAAGGTCGCGCTGGACGTCGGTGAGGAAGTTACGCCAGGTTTTCGCCAGGTCGGCGGTGTCCCGATCGGCGGCAGGTGCCACCTGGGCGTGGAACTGGTCGCTGACTCGAAGCGCCGAGGCTATCTCGGTCGTTGTCGCGCCGGGATAGGCAGACCAGTAATGCTCCAGAGGTCGGTCGTTGGCGCGGATGTGCCTGGTGAATGATCGTGGTGGGGTGGCTCCGGGGTAGCCGTAGCTTGAGCCCCAGAGCAGCGCCATCTTCTTCGGCACCGCCGTCGAGAAGACATCGATGTAGTCGAACCAGGACCCATTGAAATTGCTGATGAACAGCAGATAGCTGTAGCGGCTGGGCTTCTTCTCACCCGGGAAGTGATCGATCATCACCCAGTAGGCGGCATGGATGAAGGACAACCGCCGCAATGTCTTGTCCGGCCCGGTCCAGGATTTGACTCGCAGCACCAGCTTCAACGGCCCGGACCAGCGCCTGGGCAGCGGGGTAAGGGTGGTCAGAGCCGTGGCCCGGCCAGCCCGGTTGTCGGCCAGCGTGTCCAGAGACGCGCCGGTTCCGCTCACGGATTCGTTGGGCATTGGCCCTCCAGGGAAGAATGCATCATTCGACTGACCAAGGTCGGCGTTCCCCCGAAACGCCGACCTTGACGACGCTAGGCCCACGCGCGGGTAGGTCACTTCGGTAGCCGACCCTAGGTTTCTGCACTATCGCGGCCACCCGGGGCAGTGTCACCCAGGGCAACCCCTTGGATATGTCTCCAGACCTATCGTCAATACGGACCTAGAATCAAAGAATGGTAATCGGGCGGGTCGCCGAGCGGGCAGCGATCGATGATCTGCTGCGAGCCGCCCGGGACGGGCGGAGCGGCGCCCTCGTGATCCGCGGCGAACCCGGGATCGGCAAGAGCACCTTGCTGAAGTACGCAGGTCAGCAGGCAACGGACATGACCGTGCTCTCCGCCCGGGGCTACGAGTCGGAGTCCGAGATCCCCTTCGCCGGGCTGGCTGATCTGGTTCGGCCGGTCCTGCCGCTGCTGAAGACCCTGCCGGAACCGCAGGCCGCCGCGTTGCAGAGCGCGATGTCACTGGGCCCGCCGGTCAGTGGAGACCGGTTCTCGGTGTGTGCCGCCACGGTCGGGGTACTCGCGGCTGCGGCCGAGGCGGAACCGTTGCTGGTGATCGTGGATGACCTGCAATGGCTCGACGTCTCCTCTCGGGAGGCGATCCTGTTCGCCGCCCGCCGGTTGTACGCGGACGGCATTGGTCTGTTGATGGCCAGCAGGTCGACCGGCGCGCAGGAGTTCGACTTCGCCGGGCTGCGCGAGCTGCGGCTGGAAGGGCTCAGCCAGTCTGACGGTGACGCGCTCGCCCGGGAGTTGCTGCCCAACGCCTCCGCCGAGCTTCGTCAGCAGATCTACGAAGACACCGCCGGGAACCCGCTGGGTATCCAGGAACTGTGTGACCAGGGCGTCGAGCCACGCGAACTGATCTCGACCGGGAGCATGCCGACCCAGTCCCGGCTGGCCAGGGCGCTATGGGGACGACTGTCCGAGTTGCCGGAGCGGACCCTGCAGGCGCTGCTGATCGTGGCGGCCGCGGCCGGCGCGGAAACCGACGTCGTCCTGCTCGCCGCCCGACAGGCCAGGCTGGACCTCGCCGACTTCGCTCCGGCCGAACAGGCGGGACTGCTGGTGATCGAAGATCGGCAGATCGCGTTCCGGCATCCGCTGCTGCGTTCGGTGCTCTACGGTGCGGCCTCGATGCACGAGCGGGCCGCCGCGCATGCCGCGCTGGCCGCCGTCCTGGCCCGCTCGCCCGGGGACGCCGCGGCCGACGGCCGGGCCTGGCACCTGGCGGTGGCGACCCTGCCGCCGGACGAAGAGGTGTCCGCGTTGCTGGCCGCAGCCGGAACCCGGTCCCGCAGGCGTGGCGGCAACCTGGAGGCAGCCCGGGCCTTCGAGCAAGCCGCCCGGTTCGGCACCCCGGCCACCCGTGCCGCGATGCTGCTGCGGGCGGCCCGGTGCTGGCAGCTGGCCGGCCGGACCGGCAAGGTGCTGCCGCTCCTGGACGAGGCGCTGACCCTGACCGATGAGCCCCGACTTCGGGCCCTGATCAGGCACATGGGTGGCTACGTGCGGATGTGGCGGGCGCTGCCCCGCGACGGCCTGGCCGAAATGATCGAAGGCGCACATCAGGTGGAACAGGTGGACGCCGGTCGGGCCGCGATGATGTACGCGGATGCCGCGCTGGCGTACTTCATGCTCGGAGAGCCGATCGAACTGCTCGGCACCACCCGGCGGGCTTTCGAGGTGAGCGAGCGCGGCGACCCGCCCAACCATGTCGCCAAATTGGTGGCCACCGTCGCCTACGCCGGTGCCCTGGTGATCAACGGTCAGCGGGTGCAGGGCCGGAAACTGCTCGACGGTGCCCGCGCCGAACTCCTCGAAGTCGATCCGCTGGCCCGTGCCCAGGAACTGGCGCACGCCGCCTACGTCTGGATGTGGCTGGAGGACTACCAGATGGCGGACCAGTTGCTGAACCGGATCATCACGCAGGCGCGCAGCACCGGGGCGCTCGGCGTTCTGCCACAGGGCCTGGCGATGGCCTCGGAACTGGCGTACCGGGTGGGTCGCTGGCCGCAGGCGCGCGCCTACGCCGAGGAGAGCGTGGCGCTGGCTGAGGAGACCAACCAGGCGGGTCTGTACGGGCTGTACTTCGTTGCCCGGATCGACGCGGTGCAGGGCCGAACCGACGACACCCAGCAGATGATCAAGCGAGCGAAGGCGATCGCGGAGCGGCACGAGGCTCGGGTCATGGTCCCGTACTTCGGGCACACGCTCGGCCTGCTGGCCCTCGGTGCCGGCGACCTGGACGAGGCGATCCGCCGGCTGGAGGGCGTCCGGGGGTTGCCCTCGAGCCAGCAGTTCCAGGACCAGTCCATCATTCCGTGGGCGTTTGACCTGGTGGAGGCCTATGCCCGAGCCGGTCGGACGGCTGAGGCGGCCGAACTGCTGGAGCAGGTCGCCGTCCCGGATCCGTTGGATGACGCCGATCCACCCGCCAACTGGCTGGTGGCGATGACCTGGCGGTGCCGGGGTCTGCTGGCTTCTCGAGCGGAGATGGCCGCGGCGTTCCAGCGGGCCATCGAGGCACACGACAGGTGTGAGATGCCGTTCGAGCGTGCGCGCACCCTGCTCTGCCTGGGGGAGCGGCTGCGCAGGAGCCGACAACGCGGTCCCGCCCGTCAGCACTTGCGCCGCGCCTTGGAGATCTTCGAGCAGCTGGACGCCGCTGCCTGGGCCGCCCGGGCTCGAGCCGAACTGGCCGCGACCGGGGAGACGACGACCCGGGGGACCGGGATGGTCGCCCTGCTGACCCCGCAGGAACTGCAGGTGGCGCTGGTAGTGGGGCGTGGCGCGAGCAACCAGGAGGCAGCGGCCGCTCTGTTCCTCAGTCAGAAGACGATCGAATACCACCTGAGCAACATCTATCGGAAGGCGAACCTGCACTCGCGGGCAGAACTATCGGTACTCACCGAGGCCGCCAGCTGAGTCGCCGGGCCAGCCCCCCGACCCGGCAACCCAGCTGACGGCCCCTGTTGGTGATACCCAGCAC
>JANNPJ010000754.1:0-11685 GCA_031400005.1 Kineosporiaceae bacterium
TCACCTGCACGTTCGGACCGAAGTAGGCCTGGGTGGCGGCCTGAATCCCGTACGCACCATCACCGAGGTAAATCGTGTTCAGGTACTTCTCAAGGATCTCGTTCTTATCGAATTGCCGGTTGATCTTCACCGCCAGGAAGAGCTCCTTGGCCTTCCGCTGGTAACTGCGATCACGCTCGTCGTAGACGTTCTTCACAAACTGCTGACTGATCGTCGAGCCGCCCTGCAGCGAGTTACCGCGCAGGTTGCTCCACAGCGCCCGGCCGATGGAGCTGGGGTCGACACCGGCGTTGGTGCGGAAAGTGTTGTCCTCCGCGGCCAGGACCGCGTCCTGCACGTGCCTCGGGACCTGGTCGAGCGCGACGTTCTGCCGGTTTCGCTTCGCGAGCGTGCCGATCGGGGTCTTGCCGTCGTTGTAATAAAGGACGGTGGCCTGCGCGACTGCGAGCGCGTCCTCACTGGGAAGCGTGGTGGCCGAGTACGCCGCAAAGACGGCGGACATCATCGCCATGACGCCGGTCACCATGAGACCGCCGACCAGCTTCCAGGAGGGCAGCCATCGGGTCCAGCCCTGGCGGCCCCAGCGTGGATAGTCGATGATCCGACGCGGCTTGACCGGCCTCCCCGGGGGACGTCCACGACCCGGACCCGGCGCTCTGGCGTAGCCGTCGGGCAATTCCTCGTTCGGAGGCGCGGCGAAGGGCGCGGGAAAAACCCCGGTCGCCCCGAGGAGCGCGCCGTTGCCCACCGGGCTCACTGTGGCGGTTGACGGGCCACTTCCGTACCCAGGACCCGAACCGCCGGCCGGCCGGCCACGACCGGGCTGGAACGGCTGCGGACGCTGGGTCGCGGCGGCGCCAGGACGGGCTGGCGAGGCCGGACGAGAGGTCCGGGCCGAGCGAGCCGGTGCGTTCGGGTCATTCGGCGAGCCCGACTGAGGTCGGGGTCTGCCGGTGGGCCGGTTGGTGTTGCCCGAGTCTCCCAGCGAGTAACTACCGCCACGAGAACCGGGATTGCGACCACTCGGCGTCGATCCTCGACTTGCCACGGTGTCCAGTACCTCCCGGTTCCGCTCGGAGCAGCGCGTGCGCCGCTCTACTTATGCCGCTTCAAGGTTGGTGCTCGTGGTGCGCCTTCGAACCCTGTCGTGTGCCGTTGAGGCAGCTGTGGCCGACGGTGCGCCCCTGACGGTACGCGGTCAGGGGCGCGAACAGTATGGGGTGCGTCCCTGTGACTACTCCAATTTCGGCCATGTCGAGGAGTACGGACCTTCCCACCGGTTGGTTCATCCGGCCGATCCGGCCTTGCCTTGCCTTGCAACCACCCGTATCTTCGCATTACCGCCTGATGTATCGGTCCGATACATTGAAGCGATGTAACGGGTGGCCGATTTCGAGTGGCGGGCGCTTCCGAGGCGAAGTACAAGGGGGAGGTGACATGGGTCGTCGCGGTGACGTCCTGGAGTTGGCTGTCCTCGGCCTGCTGCACGAGTCGGCCATGCACGGGTACGAGTTGCGCAAACGCCTGAATGCCCTGCTCGGGCCGTTCCGGGCGCTGTCCTACGGCACCCTCTATCCCTGCCTGAAGTCGCTGCTCGCCATCGGTTGGATCCGCGAGACCGAGGACGGCGACACGGCGGCGTCACCCCTGGCCGGCCGCAGGGCACGGATCGTCTACGAGCTCACCGCAGAGGGTAAGGAGCGGTTCCAGTCCCTGGTGGGTGATCCGGGTCCGGCAGCCTGGGAGGACGAGCGGTTCGACATCCACTTCGCCTTCTTCGCCCGAACGGACGCTGCCACGCGACTGCAGATCCTCGAGGGACGGCGCAGCCGCCTGCAGGAACGGCGTGAAGGAGTGCGGCAGTCCATGCTCCGCAGCCGGGAACGGATCGACCAGTACACCCTCGAACTGCAGCAGCACGGGCTGGAGACAGTGGACCGAGAGGTGAGATGGCTCACGGAGCTGATCGACACCGAACGGGCCAGCAACATGACCCACCCGCCGCCGGACAGCGGACAACCACCGCCACCTCCGCCGCCCCAAATTCGTACTGATTAGAAGGAGACAAGCATGGGTTCCATCCGCGTAGCCATCGTCGGAGTCGGTAACTGCGCATCGTCGCTGGTCCAGGGCGTGCACTACTACCGCGACGCAGACCCGAACGCCACCGTGCCCGGTTTGATGCACGTGCAGTTCGGCGATTACCACGTTCGTGACATTGAGTTCGTCGCCGCCTTCGACGTGGACGCCAAGAAGGTCGGCTTCGACCTCGCGGACGCGATCGGCTCGAGCGAGAACAACACCATCAAGATTGCGGACGTCGCTCCCACCGGGGTGACGGTCCAGCGTGGCCCGACCCTGGACGGCCTCGGCAAGTACTACCGGGAGACGATCGAGGAGTCCGAGCAGACGCCGGACGACGTCGTCCAGACCCTGCTCGACCGCAAGGTCGACGTGCTGATCTCGTACTTGCCGGTGGGTTCCGAGCAGGCCGACAAGTTCTACGCGCAGTGCGCGATCGACGCCAAGGTCGCGTTCGTCAACGCGCTGCCGGTGTTCATCGCCTCGGACCCGGAATGGGCGCAGAAGTTCATCGACGCCGGTGTGCCGATCATCGGGGATGACATCAAGAGCCAGGTCGGCGCGACCATCACGCACCGGGTGATGGCCAAGCTGTTCGAAGACCGCGGCGTGGTGCTGGAGCGCACGTACCAGCTCAACGTCGGCGGCAACATGGACTTCAAGAACATGCTCGAGCGTGATCGCCTGGAGTCCAAGAAGATCTCCAAGACCCAGGCCGTGACAAGCAACCTGGAGCATGACCTCGGCGCCCGGAACGTCCACATCGGGCCCAGCGACTACGTCCAGTGGCTCGACGACCGCAAGTGGGCCTACGTCCGGCTCGAGGGCCGCGCCTTCGGCGACGTTCCCTTGAACCTGGAGTACAAGCTCGAGGTCTGGGACTCACCGAACTCGGCCGGTGTGATCATCGACGCGCTCCGGGCGGCGAAGATCGCCAAGGATCGCGGCATCGGCGGCCCGATCGTCTCCGCCTCGGCGTACTTCATGAAGTCCCCGCCGGTGCAGGTCGCCGACGACATCGCCAAGATCAACGTGGAGAAGTTCATCGCCGGCGAGCTCTAACGCTGAGGTTCGGCTCCGCCGAACACAGTCCCTCACGGCAGTGATGGCCGCGGTCTACGAGACCGCGGCCATCACTTTGCCCACCGTGAACCCCGCATTCCACCCGAAAGACCGCCTACAGCCCAATTCCGGTCTCACTCGGCACGATGCTCGGCCGGCTCCAGTCGCCCGGTCCCGAGCGAAAAGCGCATCGTGCCAGGTACGGATACGGTGACGATCTTCGACGAGATCTAGGTGGACATGTCCTCAGCCACTCGCACCGTTCCAGCAACCCTTCCGGTAGGCCAACGGGAAGTGCACCGGTCAACGGCTCGTCGAACGGCACTGGACGGGATCCGAGGGCTGGCCGTGGCTGTGGTGGTGATCTATCACTTCGGCGGTGGAGCACTCTCCTGGCTTCCCGGCGGCTTCCTGGGCGTTGACGTGTTCTTCGTGCTCTCCGGATACTTGATCACCGGTCTGCTGGTCGACGAGTACGACCGCAGCGGCCGAATCAACCTGCTGGAATTCTGGGTCCGCCGACTACGCCGCCTGCTGCCCGCACTTGTGCTGGTCCTGCTCGCCGTCACCGCCTGGATCTGGTGGGCAACACCACCAGATTTCTATCCGCAACGCAGAGCCGACATCGTCTGGGCGCTCGCGAACCTGGCGAACTGGCACCTCATCGCCACCTCTGACACCTATTTCGCGGCCTACACCACGGCTTCCCCGTTACGTCACGCCTGGTCGCTGGCGATCGAAGAGCAGTTCTACCTGTTCTGGCCGACAATCGTGGTCGGTCTTTTTTGGGTCGCCCAGCATGGGCTAAACACGATCAATGTCGGACGCCCGGCCCGGCTTCTAGTCCGCCTGGCGCGACGTCCCAAACTTCTGATCCTGGCCTTTACCGTTATCGGCATTGGCTTTTCGGCATTCTGGATGGCCACCACCTATGTACCGGGCGCGCCGTCGCACGCCTATTACGGTACCCAGGGCCGACTCCAGGAACTGTTCATCGGCTGCGCACTCGCGGTCGTCCTTCCCCGGCTCCAAAGCCACACAAGTCGCTGGATCGGTGGATCGGCAGGGCTCGCCGCGCTGGCCCTCCTGATCGCGTTCTGCCTGCTGCCGGACGACAGCGCCGGTTACTACCAGGGAGGTGCGCTCGGCGTCTGTCTGGTGGTAGCGGTGCTGATCGCCGGCGTGGACCGACAACCGGCCGGTTGGCCGGCCAGAATCTTCTCCTGGCGCCCCGCGGTGGCACTGGGCAGAATCTCGTACGGCGTCTACCTATGGCACTGGCCGCTGGTGGTCGCCATCGACATCACCGACGAGATGACCACGCATCAGCAGATCGTGCGGCAATCCTTGCGCGTGGGCCTCACGCTGGCGGCGGCGATCGGCTCGTATGTCGTGGTGGAAAAGCCCATCCTGAGCAGTCGCCGCCTGCGGCACCGGCCCAGACGAGTGATCATCGCCGCCGTCGCGGGGGCCGCGCTTGTCGTGGCGGTCGCGATCCCAGCGACCGCGCTGCCGGGCACGCTGGCCCAGCAGATCCAGCTGAGCAGCGACACGGCTTGCCCGGGCGAGCGGAACGACCAGTTGCGGTCCTGCACCTGGCCGCTCGGCGCCGACCTTGCTCAACGTCCGGTCAGATTGGCGGTTCTCGGTGACTCGACCGCCAGAGGTCTCGGCCCCGGCCTCAAGGACTGGGCCGACAGCACCCACAGCAGCTGGCTGCAAGCGGCCTGGAAGGGCTGCTCCTCCACCGGAGTGATGGGACTGCCCGGGCCCGGGCAGGCACCCGATGCGGCGGCTCAGACCTGCACCGATCAGGTGCCAGGGCTGATCGGTGAGGCCCTCTCGAGATACCGGCCTCCGGTCGTCCTGATCGCCGAGTTCTCGGTCCACCGGCTACCGCTCCTGGTGGACGAAAAGGAGCTACCGGTCGGCACCCCGGAACACGGCACGGCGCTCAAGGCCGCCTACCTCTCGGTGGTAGACGACGTCGCGGCCTATGGCGGCCGCGTCGTGTTCGTGGAACTACCGCCACCAGGTGAACGGTTCGGTGAGATGGTCGCTGCCGGCCGCCCGGCCGCGACCGCCAGACCTCTCGCCAGCGGTGGTGGCCCCACCATGGCCGCCTTCAACGCGGTCCTGCGATCGGTGGCCACCGCCCGCCCGCGCACGGCCAGCACGGTCACGGTGACCGATCTGCTCTGTCCAGGTGGTCGTTGCCTTCCGGTCCGGGACGGCATGCTGATGCGTACCGACGGCGTCCATTACACGGTGCGGTTCAGCCGCTATCTGGTGCCGATCCTGATGCGAAGGATCGGCGTCCCGACCACCCCCGCACCATCTGTCGTGAATGTGACCGGACGAGCTGGTGCACCTCCGTCAGGGCCGACGGGGCCAAGTTTGGGTAGCGCGGGAACGACTCCCAGCCCGGCGGCCTACCCTTGGGGCGGTGTCGACAGAGCGCTCGTTCGTCTCAGACCTGCTGGTGGTGCTGCGCGGCCGTGACTTCCGGCGACTGTTCGCCGTCCGGCTCGCCTCCCAGGCCAGTGACGGAGCCTTCCAGGTCGGCCTCGCCAGCCTGGTGTTCTTCTCCCCGGATCGGGCGACCACGCCAGCGGCGGTAGCCACCGCCGCCGTGGTCACCGTGCTGCCGTACACCCTGATCGGCCCGTTCGCCGGGGTCCTTCTGGATGCCTGGCCGCGTCGTCAGGTACTGATGTTGGCCAACGCGCTGCGGGCCCTGATGGTGGTCGGGGTCGCCGCCCTGATCCTGATCGGCGGCGTGGGGATCCCGCTGTACCTGGCAGCTTTGGCCTGCCTCTCGGTCAACCGGTTCTTCCTGGCCGGGTTGGGCGCCTCGCTGCCGCACGTCGTCCCGAGGCACGAGCTGGTGATGGCGAACGCTGTCTCACCCACCTGTGGCACCATCGCGGCTTTGCTGGGCGCCGGCGCAGCCTTCGGATTACGGGTGTTCCTCGGGACCGGTGACCGCACCGACGCGATCATCCTGATGGTCTCGGCCGTCGGATACGGCGCCTCTGCGGCGCTTGCTACCCGGATGCACCGCGACCTCCTCGGCCCGGACGAGCGCGCGCCACTGAATTGGAGCACCGTCTCGACGGCCAGCCGGGACGTGCTCTGCGATCTACGGGACGGCGCGCGGCACGTCCGGAACCGGCCGCGGGCCGGCCGAGCGCTCGCTTTGATCGGCGTCCATCGGATCGGCTACGGCGTCATGACGATCGCGCTGATGCTGTTGTGCCGCAACTACTTCACTGATCCGGCGAAGGTGGACGAGGGCCTGGCGCTGCTGGCCAAGGCGGTTTCGGCGACCGGGCTCGGGATCGCGGCTGCGGCCCTGATCACGCCGCTGGCAGCCAATCGGATCGGGCCCTGGCGATGGATCGGAACCTGCATCGCCGCCGCTGCGCTGATCGAGGTCATCTTTGTCGCCCAAATCGGTCTAATCACACTGTTTTTCGGTGCCTTCGCGATGGGCCTGACCGGGCAGGGCGCAAAGATCTGTGTCGACGCGGTGGTCCAGGAAAGTGTGGATGACAACTTCCGCGGCCGGGTCTTCTCGTTCTACGACGTGGTGTTCAACGCCGCCTTCGTCGCCGCAGCCGGGCTGTCGGTCCTGCTGCTGCCGACAAACGGCTACTCCCGCCCGGTTTTCGTCGGCGTGACAGTGCTGTTCGCAGCAGCCGCCGCCAGCTACCTGATCGCTGAGCGGCGACAGGAGCTGGCGGCGGCCGAGACAACTACCGAGAAATCAGCCCTCAACCTCGAAGACGAAACCGGACTCGCCACCGAGATCGACCCGAGCGCCGGGGGTGATCACCGTGGGCACTCCGGGCTCGATCGCCATCGGTGAGGTCCCCGGCAGCGTGAGCGCGGTGCCGTTCATCGCATCCAGATCGGTGAGGACGACGTCCCAACCATCGGCCCGAATTTCCGCATGGGTCCGGGAGACCTGACCAGTCGCACTGGATACCGCGTGCAGGACGGGGGTCTCCGGGTCCGGCGACGACACCGGCTTGGGATCACGGCCCAGGACGACCGGACGATCGACCTCGACCCGATCCCCGTTGTCGAAGATCAGGACGCCGAGCGGCGGGCGAGCCACCAGAATCGGGGCCTGTCGCGGAACAGGCAGGCCACAGACCCGACATTCGCTGTTCTCCGGCGACGTGACGTGGCCGGCATCGCACCAGACTCCGAGCAGTCGCGGAGGTTCGCGCGGCGGCTCGTAGCTCTCCACCTCGATCTCGTCGGAGGGATCGTCGCCGGGCGGATCCGTGCGCTCGGTCGGCCGGTCGTCATGCTCGTCGTCCATCGCGTCGTTGAAGCCGCCCTGGTCGTTGAAGCCACCCTGACCGAAGTTCGCCGGCCGGAGAACGCCCGGCATCGGCGGCGCGAAATCGTCGGGCTCGGGCCGCTCCGGTACGCCTCGGCGAACCGGAGGCACCCAGGCGGCCGGGGCAGCCGCGTTCGAGCGGTTCTGCGCCCACGGGATCGGGCCGGACGGCGGCGACTGCTGCTGCGGCTCGTCGTTGCCGTCCCGGTCGGTGGTCGGCTCTGAATCCGCCGACCCCTTCCGGGCAGTTCGAGCTCCCCGGAAGAAGGACGGCAGGAGCAGACCGCCTGAGCCTGGGCTGGAGGACTGCTCGTCCTTCTCCGGAGCGTTGTCCTGATCGTCAGCCGGGCCGGACAGGTTCTGCTGATCGTCTGAACCGTTCCGGTAGCGGCTGTCGTCAAGACTGCGCAGCGGAGGAATCGAGGACAGCGGAGCCATTGGCCGTGACGGAGGCGCGGCCACCGGCGGCAACGCCCGGGCGGGAGGCTGAATCGAGGGTGGCGGCGGGCTGGAGGGGCCATCCCCGAGCGAACGTCCCTCGCTGCCAGGCGCGTGCTCGGGGCGCAGTGAGCGACCGCGCACCCGGAGCGGCAGCTCACCGAGCGGCGGCTGTTCCGGTTCGGGGGTGGGCGCGGCATACGGGCTCTTGGCGTCTGCTTCGGAGTCGGATCCGGTGCGGAAGGGCGGCGGCGCGAAGAGGTCTCTCGGCGCGGCCGGGGCGTCCACCTCGGGCGTGCCGGCGGACGATTGTGACGGCGGCGGCGGTGGCCAGGCCTCCGGAGCGCCACCGAAGCCGCGCGGTCGGGCCGGGGCATTCGACCCCGAGCCGTTCAGCGCAGAGGGCAGTGGCAGCGCGACTGCGGGCGGTTCGAACGTGGGCAGGTCGGTCGGGGCTGGACGCGGCGGGTCCTCGTTGTCGTTCGGCTCGATCAGGAGATCGTCGAGCGGGTCCTCGGTTCGCGTGCCGGCCCGCGCCTCGGACTCGCGACCGGAATCACGATCGGCCTCGGGATCCCACTTGATCGCGTCCCAGTCGGGCGCATCCTGCGGTGTTTCGCTCCGAGCGAACGCGTCCCGCTTTGGTGCGTTTCGGTTGGCTGAATCCCAATCGACGATGGTGTGCTCGCCAACGTCGGGCTCGTCGTCCCGGGAAGCGGTCTTGGCGTCCTGGTCGGTCTCGGGGAAGCTGAAGACCTTGGCCTGGGCCTGCTTGACCGGCTTGAGCTGGGGAACGACCGGGTCCTCGGTGAACCGGGATTCCTTCGCGCGAGCCTCTTCGGACGTCGATGGTGTTGAGGACTTCGATGGTGCTGAGGACTCCAGCATCGACTCGTCGTCCATGTCGTGCAGTTCGCCGGGATCGTCACCCAGGCGGTCCGCCGGACCGGCCGGTGCGAAGGGCGACGGAGTCTGGAAAGCGGAGGGTGCGGGTGCCTGGAAAGCGGCCGGCGCCCGGTAGCTGGAGGGAGTCTCGAACGGCGAAGAACTGCCGAAGTTCGTGCCGGATTCCCGTTCGGCGCTGGACTCGGGCTCCATCGTGGGCTGGGGGTCCAGCACCGCCGGGACATGTCCGTTCATTTCGGAACGGGAAGATTCGGCGGACTTGTCCGGACCGCTGCGATTCGAGGCCATCGCCCACGAGTCCCGCGGCTGCGGGGCTGGTGAGAACGGCGGCCGTGACTGCGCAGCACCAGGACGGGACTCGCTCCGGGTGAGATCCACAACCCGCGGCTCGCGACCAGCGATCGGTGCGAAGCGAGCCGTGTGGGACGAACCGCTCGTGTTGGAGGAGACGGGTATCGGCGCGTTGAAGATCGAATCCTTATCGCCCGACGAGCCGCCCAGCTCCTGTGGGGAGCCGGATTCGGTGACTTCAGGGCTGCTGCTTCGGCGGTTCTCCGGTTCAGCCGGACCGCACGGCAGCGCCAACCCGGACACCAGAACGACGCCGGTCGACACCAGATAAGGCAGTTTGGCATTGGTCTCGACCGAGCCGACAAGCACCCGGCGAGCACCGGAGATCAGGCCTTCGAGCCAGGTGGTGGCGCCAGTGGCGTCCAGCCGGACCGGTTCTCCGACGCGCTCGAAGCAGACCGGGACGCTTCCGCGCACCAGGGCTCGGACGGCATCCGCCTCAACCCGGACGATGGCGAAGCTTGGCGCCGTCCGGATCCCGCGACGGATCAAGACGTCGAGAATCTCGTCGACCGGTGCGTCGTCGAGTGCGAGCTCCCACAGTGGACCGGCCAGTGACCAGTCGGTGGGCGCATCGACGACGAGCACAGTCCGAGGTGCTACGACTGCAAGGAGTTGCCCGGCGGCGTAGGCGATTCCGCTTTGCACCATCAACACCTCCCCGAGATATGTGGCGCCAGGTGCCCGCTGATGGCCTGTTGCCATCGTGAGCCTGGCGCGCCGGATCTACCCTCGGATGGGCCGAGGCTTGGCAACTCTAGGGTCCAGCACCCCTCCAGGCCAACGGCAGGGACAGGAAAAAGCTACAGCCCTATCTCATCAGCGCCAAAGACGAGCCCGCGGCGCACCGAGAGACAGGCGTTTTCTCCCGGCTTCGTCCACCTGCTGATCGACCTCCAGGCCGTGGGCGACGTCCTGCTCGGCGGCGGTCACTCACCCCTGCTGGGCAGCCCACCAGCGCAGTAGCTCCTCGCGAGCGGCGTCGTATCCGATCGGACCGCGATCGAGCCGCAGCTCCTTGAGAAATTTCCAGGCCTGGCCGACCTCCCGGCCCGCCGGGATGCCAAGAATCTCCATGATCTGGTTGCCGTCCAGATCGGGCCGGACGGCGTCCAGCTCTTCCTCACCCCGCAGCCGCTCGATCCGGCTCTCCAGATCGTCGTAGGCGCCGGCCAGCCGGGCGGCTTTGCGCTTGTTCCGGGTTGTGCAGTCAGAACGGGTGAGTTTGTGCAACCGATCCAGCAGCGGCCCGGCGTCAGCGACGTACCGACGGACCGCGGAATCGGTCCAGGCGCCGTCCCCGTAGCCGTGGAACCGCAAGTGCAGCTCGACCAGCTTGGCGACCTGCGCGATGGTGTCCTTGTCGAAGCGCAGCGCCTTCAACCGCTTGGCGGTCAGTTTGGCCCCGACCACCTCATGGTGATGGAAGCTGACCCCACCGCCGCCCTCGAACCGGCGGGTGGCCGGCTTACCGATGTCATGCAGGATCGCCGCCAGCCTCAGGATCAGGTCCGGGCCGGGCACCGGACCGTCGGGGCCGTCCTCCAGGGCGATCGCCTGTTCCAGCACGATCAACGAGTGCTGGTAGACGTCCTTGTGCCGATGGTGCTCGTCGATCTCCAGCTTCAGGGCCGGCACCTCCGGCAGCACATGAGCGGCCAACCCGGTGTTGACGAGTAACTCCAGACCGGCCCGCGGGTCGGGTGCGAGCAGCAACTTCTCCAGCTCGGCGCGGACGCGCTCGGCGGAGACGATGGTGATCCGCTCGGCCATCGCCGTCATCGCCGCGAGTGCCTCGGGGACCACCTGGAAGCCGAGCTGGGCGGCGAACCGGGCCGCCCGCATCATTCGCAGCGGATCGTCACCGAAGGACAGCTCCGGCGCGCCAGGGGTGCGCAGCCGGCCGGCGACCAGATCGATCAGACCACCGTGCGGATCGACGAAGGTCAGCGCGGGTAGTTCCAGGGCCATCGCGTTGACGGTGAAGTCCCGGCGCAACAGGTCACCCTCGAGGGTGTCACCGAACTGCACCTCCGGCTTGCGGGAGGCCGCGTCGTAACTGTCCGACCGGAACGTCGTGACCTCGACCACGTAGTTGCCCTTGCGAGCACCGATGGTGCCGAACTCGCGACCGATCTCCCAGTAAGAGTCCCCCCACGACCGCAGCAACGGCACGGTCTGCTCCGGCCGGGCATCAGTGGTGAAGTCCAGATCCAGGCTGTCCCTGCCCAGCAACGCATCTCGGACCGGACCGCCGACAAGAGCCAGCCGATGTCCGGCTCGGGCGAATCGTGATCCCAAGTCTTCGAGCAGTGGGCGCAGCGGGATCATCGCCGCTGCGGCCCTGTGTCGGGCTTCGGCTACCTCGTCGTGGGCTGGTTGTGGCACGGGCGCCAGCGTGCCATATGGGTGGGCCAGGGTAGTTACAGTGACCGCATGCCCCGACCCTCACGGCCCCCGCATGGGCCGCGCCGGGCGCTGCCGACCGTGGA
>JANNPJ010000788.1:0-9962 GCA_031400005.1 Kineosporiaceae bacterium
GCACCGGTCAGTGCGTCCGAGCGGGCCAGAGCCGCCAACCGGACCGCTTGCACCTGGACGACGTGCAGGAGCCCGATCATGCGCATCAGCACCAGGACGCTAAGCAGGAGCGATCCGATGCCGATCACCGGCCACAGCACGCCGCCGCCGGTCGCGCCGTCCAGAAGCAGGGCAAATCCGGGCAGGGCCAGACCGAAACCCAGAGCGGCCAGCCGTCGTCCGGAAGGCGCGGCCTCGGTTCGGCTCGGGGCCGGCTCGGCGAGCGTCGTCATGGACGGCGCACAGGCGGCAGCCCCGATCAAGAGGTATCCGGCCAGCCAGCCCACGTCGATCCAATCGGAGGAGATGGCCTCCCCGGTGACTCCGACTGCCACGTTCCAGGCCGCGTCCGCCAGCAGGGTGAACACCAGTGAGGCGGTGAGTAAGCGGTAGGCCGTCGTCCGGGCCCCAGGTGCCGCGTAAATCCGCGCAAGCACGCCCAGCAAGAACAGGTCTCCCAGCGGATACGCCGAACTGGCGATCTTCCCCGCCAGGGTGAGGCCGGAATCCTGCATCAGCGGGGCGATCAGGAACACCACAACCAACACCCCGGCGCCGGAGGTGATGATCGCGGCATCGAGCAAAGCTGCTGGATCGCGTCCTTCGCGGCGGGTGCGCACGAGGATCAAAACGCCCGCACCGAGAGCGAGATAGGCGCTGAGATAGAAGCCGTCCGAGGGCACTGGATAGGCGTCCAGTTTCAGGTGACTCTCGATTGCCCACACCAGGTCTCCGGCAGCCCAGACCGCATAGCCTGTCAGCACGAGGAACCAACCACGCCGTCGCGCCGGTTGATGCCATCTCAGCCCGAGAAAGCCGATGATCACAGCGGCAGTAGCGATCACCTGGTAAAGCCCGCTGTGAAGGTCGGCGGGCAGCGGCACCAGCACGTAAAACACTACGGCCAGAGACAGCACACCCAGAAATCCATACGAGATGCGCAAATACCAGGCCAGGTTGGCGATGCCGAACCAGCGACCTGTTCTGATCGACTGCGTAGTCCCTGACATCGCCGTGACTCCCGTCCCGCGCTCGTGGCCTGCCCCTGGCCGCATCAGCCGGGGCACGCTGCTGGGCGCCTGACGGCGTTCTTGTCCTAGGGTGCGCGATCGCTCCGACAAACTCCATACAGCGATCAGATGATCACCCATAGTGCCCAATGGCGACTACCGGGTGACGCGCTCGGCCGGACCGCTCCGGGGTCGCGGGATCTCGGTCGAGCCGAGTTTCGCAGCCAGGTAGGCCGCCGCACTTACCGTGTCCATCGGACGTGAATACAGGTATCCCTGGCCGAAAGTGCAGCCGGCCGAGATGACGACGGCAAGGTCGCGCTCGGTCTCAATTCCCTCCGCAACAGTGCTCAATTCGAGCGCATCGGCGATCGCCACCACGGCTTCCAGCAGCCGAGCCGAGCGCTCGGGTGCATCGGAGAGTTCGCTCAGGAACGCCCGGTCGATCTTCAGCGTCGTTGCCGGAATGGTATGCAATCGGGCAAGAGTGGATTCCGATGATCCAAAATCATCGATGGCCAGGGGCATTCCGAGCGCCCGTATCTTGCGTAGCTGCTCCGTGCTGCCACCGTGCGAAGTGAACGCCGACTCGGTCAGCTCCAGCTGGAGACTGTGCGGAGGGAGGCTATGAGCTGTCAGGACCGCGTCGACCTGGTCGACCAGGTTCGGGTCGTCGAGTTGGCGAGGTGAGAGATTGACCGACATCACGAGGTCGGCGTGCGGGTACTCGCGCCGCCATTGCCCGTGCTGGCGAGCACTCTGCTGCAGAATGTACATGCCCAATTCGCCGATCAGTCCGGCCTCTTCGGCCAAAACGACGAAGACATCGGGGGGAATCGATCCGAAGACCGGGTCAGTCCATCGGGCCAGCGCCTCGAAGCCGTACACGCGGCCGGTCGAGAGCTCGACAATCGGCTGGTAGACCACGGTGATGGCCCCCTCGGTGACGGCGTGACCGAGCCGGTCACGCAGTTCGAACCGGTGCAACAGGGCTTCGTGCAGGGTGGCGTCAAACATCACCGCCCGTCCGCGCCCGCTGCGCTAGGCCGTGTAGAGCGCCACATCTGCATTGCGGGCCAAAGTGTGCGGGTCACCGTGTGGTACAGCACCGACGCTGACACTGATGCTAATCTTTGCTCCGTCCAGAAGCACCGGCTGATGCATCGACGCGACAATGGCGTGCGCGAGTGTGACGCTGCGCGCGGCGGACTCGTCACCGTGCAGGAGGACGGCGAACTCGTCACCACCCAACCGGACGATCGTGTCCTGCGCCGCGGCCAGTGACCGCAGCCGATCGGCGACCGAACAGAGCACCGCATCACCCATCGGGTGCCCGAAGGTGTCGTTAACCTCCTTGAAGTGGTCAATGTCGACGATGACCAGACACGTGCCAGGGTTGTTCTCGGCAAGGCTCTCGGTGAAACGACGGCGATTGCCCACCCCGGTGAGCGGATCACACAGGGCCTGTGCCCGACGCTCAGACTCCAGCTGACGCAGGCGTTCAGCCAGCCGCCGGGCATCGTTCAGGGCGGTGAGCTGCCCCTGGGAGACGAACATGAAGTCAGGTGTCGAGTCGTGGGCCGCGAAGTCACCCAGGCTCAGCCCGGTCCGGTCGAGGTCCTCCAGGCCATCGAGCCAGGGAGTGGCCAGCAGCAGGGTCTGTGTGGCGACACCTGCAAACATCTGGCAGCGCAGCCGCACCTTAAGAATTCGGGTCTGCAGGACCACGGCGCTCCCGGCCTGGACTCGCAGATTTGCGTGGGTCACCGGGATACGTCCCGGAAAGGTCTGGATGTGCCCGCCGAGTGGGGCCCCGAGAACAATCCCCGGACACAGCAGCGGCATCGACCGGCCGAACCCGATCACCGCGAGCGATTCGTCCACCCGAAGATAGAAAGGAAAGGCTGCGTCCAGGAAGTCCTGAATGCTCTCGGCCGACGGATGCCCTCCTTCCCGCTCAGTGTCCGCCATCGTCGACCGTCGACTCAGCCGTCGATGGGGACAGTGGCCGCGACGGTCACCGCGAAGACGTCGTGCGGGGCGCCGTCCTCGGTACGGTCCAACCGCTCCACGTGCACCGTCTGCCCGAACAGCGACCCGACCCCTCGCAGCAAACCGGTGACCATCGGCGCAAGTCCGGCCCGAGTGGAGTGGTAATGCACCAGAAAGCGTTCGGTGCCGTCCTCGACGATTTCGAAGGACGGCGGCTGCAGGTCAGGCATGATGAGCGCGACCCGAGCATGCATGGCATCCAGATTGTGCAGGAAAGCTGCGATGTCCGTGCCGTAGGCGCTCATCAGGTGGCCGTAGCCTTCGCGACCGGTGTAGCGCACCCAGTGTTCACCGAAGCTCTCCAGGACCTCTTCAGGCGTCAGGCCGAGCACCTCGCTAGCGGCTTTGACCAGGTGGTAGGTGCTGTCATCGGGGTAGTTGTCGAGACTGACGAAAGTCACGGTTTCAATCCCGGCTCGACGCACGATCTCCAGCCAGGTCTGCTCTCCCGCCAGGCTGGTTGCCAAGTCCTCGATCGCCTTGTTCACGAGCCCGTACATGCTTCCTCCAGCGCCGCCCGAGGCGTTCGGTGTCTGGAGGATGGTCGGCAGACAAGCACGGCGGCTTGACCTCATGCGCCACCAGATCAACGTCGGGCCGATCGCAGGTGCGCCCCGCTCGTCAGATACCTGCGACACGCGCACCACTTGGGTTTAGATCCATCCGTATGATATTCATTCTCATTACTAGCGTCCAGTGTCTTTCCGCACGAGCCGCTTTACGGAAGGGACCTATATCCGATGCACCTCATGGTCGATAAAGCGTCAGCCCGAGACCTACCGGAGGCCGAAGCGCTGATGCGTGAGGTCTTGGAGAGCGATCTCGGCGGGTACGTACCCACGTGGCACGCCGACCTGGACGATCTGGCTACCGCGTACTTCGGTGATCCGAACCGCTCACTCTTCGTCGCCCGGGTCGATGGCAAGCTCGTGGGCACCGCAGCGGTCAGACCGTGCTCCCTGCGCACCCCGCCCAATCCGCAATGGCTGGCTGAACGCTACAACGATCCGTCGGTCTGTGAACTCGTCCGGGTCTGGATCGGTGCCGCCGGTCGGCGCCAAGGCGTGGGACGCAGCCTGGTCCGGCAAGCGGCACGGTGGGCCACCGCGGAGGCCGGATACCAGACGGTGTACTTGCACACCAATACGAGTGCACCTGGCGCAGAACCCTTCTGGCGGGCACTACCGACAGTTGAGGTGTACGACGCTCGCCCCGACCCCTTCAATTGCGTGCACTTCGAAATTGACGTCGACAAGCTGTGCACGCAGGTCCCGGCTACGTGACCATCCTGGGGGTCGACCAGCCGACCGTGCAGCTGCCCACGCCGGAGCTCTGCGAGCAGATTGTCGCCATCCACAGCATCTTGGCCCAGCTGCCGAGTCTGGAGCCGGGGCCGGTCGCGAACGAGATGTTCGCGACCCTCGTGCGGATCTGCGAGTACCGCAGTGACGAGGAGGCCAATCGGGTGCTGGCTGACCCCCGCATCAAGGCCGTGACGACCCGACTGCGCCAGCTGTGCGCGGCCGGGGAGTTCCTGCTGGAGCGTTCGTGGGCGCACCGCGTCATCGACGCCAAGGATCCCGACACCGAGCTGGCGTCCTTTCCTTACCTGTCGAACTACGCGGAACTCACCACGCTGGAGATCCATGCCCTGGCCGGAGTGGGGCTGAATCTCGACCGCGTTCGACGCATGTGTTTTCTGGGTGGGGGTCCCTTACCGCTCAGTGCCCTGCTGCTGAGTCGTGCCCTGTCCATCCCGGTCGATGTCGTCGATGTCAGTGATGAGGCGACGGCCCTCGGTGCCCGGGTGGCCGAGCGGGTGTCGCTGTCCGACCGCGTGCACTTCCATCACGCCGATGCGGCCGATTTCGGCGGTGCCGCCGACAGCGATGTCGTCATCCTGGCGGCTCTGGTTGGACTGAACCGCCAGACCAAACGGCGAGTTCTGCAGGCACTGTCGGATCAGATGCCCAGCGGCAGCATGCTCGTGGCTCGCAGCTCACACGGACTACGGACGTTGCTCTACCCGCCGTTGGAGTTATCCGATCTACAGGATTGGCAACCGCTGTCGGTGGTTCATCCGCTGAATGCCGTCGTCAATTCCGTGGTGGTCGCGGTTCGTCGGTAAGTGCAACTGATCGGCCGCGGCAGACGACCGCGCGTACCCGGTTGAGATCACTGATGTTTCGGGATGGGTCGCCGTCCACGATCAGCAGATCCGCGGCCAGGCCGGGCTTCAGCCGACCGGTTCGTTCCCGCAAACCGCAGGTGTCGGCCGCCACGGAGGTCGCCGAGGCCAACGCTTGAACAGTCGTCATTCCCGCTTCGACGTGCTCAGCGATGGAGTGCCGCAGGACGCCGTGCGGTTTGCCGGGGTGAATTCCGGCATCAGATCCACTGACGATCGAAACACCTTCCCGAACCAGGCCGGCCACCTGAACGAACCGGGCGGCGACCGTCAATCCGGTTCTCTTACTGACCTCGATCGCCTGCGGCGACGGGACGCTGCCCGGCACCCGGCCGAACGTCGGGCAGACCCGGGTGCCGGCTGCGGCAAGCGCCTCGACCAGCGACGGCGGCGTCGAAATCCCTTTCCCGGTAAGACAGGTGCAATGCTCGATCCCATCGGCTCCGGCGGCGACGCAGGCCTGCACCGCCGCCAGGGAATGCGCGTGGGCAGTCACCGGCAACCCCACCCGATGCGCCTGCGCCACGACGAACTCGACCTCGGCCGGCGAATACTGCATCGACAACAGGTCCGACCCGGCCGTCATCGCGCCACCACTGACCACAATCTTGATGATCCCTACCCGCCGCTCCGCCCGCTCCTCGACGGCCCTGCGCAACGCCTCACGACCCCGTGCCTCGCCGCCCATCGACCAGCAGTGACCACCCGGAATCGTGATCGGCGGGCCCGAGACCACGATCGTCGGCTCGTCGTCCTGACAGACCCGATCAACCACGGCCCACTGGTGATCCCCGAGATCACGAACCGCGGTGACCCCCGAGACCAGCTGCTGCCGCAAGGACTCCCGCACCACCGCCGCGCGCTCGGCGGCCGTGCGGTGCGGATCCCGAGCCATCGCATCCGCCTGCCCGTCCGCACACAGATGCACATGGGTGTCGATCAACCCCGGCAGCAGCGTGGCACCCGGATAGCGGATCACTTCACAGCCGACCGGGACTGCCGCTGCTCCGGCTTCGACCCCGACGATCCGGGAATCACGCACCAGCACGAGAGCCCCGCCGTCGAGCATCCGCTCGCCGTCGAAGGCACGCTCAACCTGGTACCCGAGCAGCTGGCGACTGCCCCGACCGGCACCTGTGCTCGGGCCCTCAGTCACAGGCGGACTGCAAGTGTGCCAACCGTCCCAACGCCACCATGATCGAACTGTACCGTCAGAGGCCTGTCTACCTTCATCCGAATTGTACCGCGATCAGGCGGCGTAGCCCGCGACCTTGTCGACGGCCACCCGAATGACCAGACGCACAGTCCCGGGCGCGTCCTCGCCGGCATCCTTGCCGTCGTATTTGTGTGACAGAGCATTATCGACCTGACGATCAATATCGTGCGTCATGGTCACCCGCCCCCGCAGTTCCACGTAATTCTCCGGGTCGGCTGAGTCGATGACCGTCACACTGACTCGCGGATCGCGCATCATGTTGAGGTGCTTGCGACGCCCCTCCACCGTCGAGAGGAGCAGATCATCACCGTCTCGTCCGACCCACATGACCGACGTATGCGGGCTGCCATCAGGCTGAACCGTGGCCAGCACGGCGTAGTTCCGGCCGTCGAGCAAATCGCGCGTCGTGTCGCTCAGAGTAAGTCCCATTCGACGAGAGTACGGCCCACTCACCACGAGGCCGTCAGGCCTTGGTGGAGGGCCTGGTGGCGGTGCTAGCGGGCGGCGGCACTCCGAGACCGCCAGCGAGCCTCTGGAGGCCTCCCAGTGACGGCGCAACGCCGGTCGCAGGCACCTGCCCGCCGGCGGCGCACTGAGACTGGCCGGACCGAAGCCTGCCTGAGCGATGGAGGATCCGAGCACGACGTCGTCCGCTATTCGCTAATCAGGGAATCGATGCGAGCTAACCGGATGCCGTTTATCCTCAGCACTAGATATCCCAGCACTAGGTTTAACCCTAGCATTAGATATCCCGGCACTAGATATCCTTAGCCTTAACCTCAAGCTGAGAACCGACCGAAACATCTAGCCCATTTATCGTTCGTCGACCACCACAACACCCGACCACCACAACAGCAATCAGCACGACAACCTCAGTGCGACGCCAACCCTAACCAGCCACCGAGGCCACGCACCCTACAGCGAACCACGCAGATCATAACAGGACGAAACGCCGACACCCTGACGCCCGTACGTCCGATTGCCGACGCCGGAATGGGCCGTCGGTGACGGTTGATATGACCACGGCCCGCTTAAGCCGACAAGCGATTCACAGCAACTACTTTAAGCGATGGAAGCGATACAGAGAGCCATTGTTTTGAGCGTTGCTGCGGTAGCTCCAGCTCTTACCGCGCCCGTATGCCAGAACACCGCCGATCCGTCAATATGTTGCTGGGACTACTATCTGCGGGTGGTTCTGTTTAGAGTGCGCCCGGTGAGCGTTAAATCCTTCCTCGAAGCCTGGCCGCTCCCCTCGGGGTTCATCCTCCGCCGGGTCGTCGCTGTGACCGCTGCGGTCGGCGCCACCGTCGGCGCCCCCAGCATGACCATGCCGCTTCCCAACGCACACGCCGACACGAACCTCGCCTCGACCCCGTCCTCGTCTTCGTCCTTACCCGCGACCGCGTTCCCGGGCGCACCCGCGGCCGAGTTCCCCGCGCCGGTGCCTGCCTCCGATCCTGGCCTCGCTAGCGGCCAGGTAACGCCGGTCGGCACCAGTGGTCCTTACGGGATGGACAGCGCGGGGCAGCTGACCGCCTCCGGGATCCCCACCCTCGCCTACAACGCCTACGTCGCCGCCGCGACGACGTTGGCGACCACGGACCCGACCTGCCAGCTGAACTGGTCCCTGATCGCCGGCATCGCCCGGGTGGAGAGCGACCACGGCCGCTTCAACGGATCCCAGATCGGCCCCGACGGGATCGTCGCTCCGCCCATCCTGGGCGTGCGCCTGGACGGTTCCACGCCAGGCACAGCGACAATCACTGACGCCGACGGTGGCCGTTACGACGGTGACACCCAATACGACCGGGCCGTGGGCCCGATGCAATTCCTGCCCGCGACCTGGGAAACCTACGGCTCGGGCGGAGACCCGCAGAACATCAACACCGCCGCCCTGGCTACCGGTCGCTACCTCTGCGACGGCGACACCCCGCTCACCACGAAGAAGGGCAGATGGGCCGCCGTCTACCGGTATAACCACTCCGAGAGTTACGTCTCCCTCGTCCTTTCCCTGGCATCGACCTACGCCACCGGCAGCAACGCCGACTTCCCCACCCCGCCTGCCGGTGGCACCGCACCCGTCACCGACGCACCCCCGGCAACCACCCCCGGACCGCCACCGGCCCTCCCTGCCCCGCGCCAAAACGTTGACCCCCCCAAGCGCGTGAAAAAGATTGTGCGTCAAAAGAAGCCGGTCCCGACGCCACCATCGATCAGGCCAAATCCAGTAGCCGCCGGGGTGTGGCCGCCGAAGCGAGACCCCGCCAGAACACCCGCGACCACAACCGTGCCCACACTCGTGCCCACACCCGCGCCGACGGGGATTGCGCCATGGCCACTCCCAGCCACTGCCAGCCCAACCGACGTGCCCTTCAGCGCTCCATCCACCTCGTCGGCGCCGGAAACCTCCGAGACCGCAACGCCCTCACCCGAGCGGTCGACCGCGCCGACGGACTCTTCGACGACCCCGGATCCGTCGCCCGCGGCCCCCACCACGACCGACCCCGGCAAGGCCCCCACCACGACCGACCCCGGCAAGGCCCCCATCACTGCGGCCCCCGCCCCCACCGGAGTCACCGCGCCTCCCCCGGGCCAATCCGGGGCACCGAGCACTCATCGCTCCGGATTGCCGTGGGCGAGCGGCGTTTTCATCCCGGGTGACAATCCCGCCGCAGTAGAGGCTTTCGGCGCCTGGCGGGGACGACCGATGGACCTGATCATCACCTGGTCCGGCCGCCAGACCTGGGCCGAAGTCACCTCTCCCGCCCATACGTACCGCAGCTGGGCAGGAACGCCGCACACCACCGTCTTCGGCGTCGCCCCGATTCCCGAGAACGACGGCGCCAACCTCAATGCGTGCGCCAACGGTGACTACAACTACCACTGGGTCCGATTCGCCAACTCCATCAAGGCCGCAGGCCTGGACAAGCAGAGCATCATCCGTCTCGGCTGGGAATTCAACGGCGACTGGTACGCCTGGAAGGCAACCAATCCCGCCGCCTTCGCCGCCTGCTGGCGTCAGATCTACACCACCGCCGACGCCATCGCCCCGGCCCTGCGCTGGGACTGGACCGTCAACCGGGGGCCGAGTCAGTCGCTGTCCGACCCGGCTGCCGCCTACCCGGGCGACGCCTACGTTGACTACATCGGTATCGACTCCTACGACATCTGGCCCGCCGCCACCACCGAAGCGGCTTGGCAGCAGCACTATGCCGGCCCCTTCGGACTCAAGCACTGGGCCAATTTCGCCGCCTCGCGCGGCAAGCAACTCACCGTCCCCGAATGGGGGGTCTACCCGGGAACCGCCCAGGTCGGCCAGAACGGCGGCGACAACCCCTTTTACATTGCCAAGATGCAGGAGTTCTTCCGCAGCCTCGGCCCGCAGCTCGCCTACGAGGCTTACTTCAACGAATCCGCTCCCTACTACGCGGGATCACTTCAGGGCCCGCAGCAGAAC
>JANNPJ010000014.1:0-14189 GCA_031400005.1 Kineosporiaceae bacterium
CGCCGGAGTTGCGCTTGAGCAGCTGCTCGGCCTCCTCGCGGCCCTCGCGGCCGAAGTAGGCGTGCAGCAGGTAGACCATGGCCCAGAGGTGCCGACCTTCTTCGACGTTCACCTGGAACAGGTTGCGCAGATCGTAGATGCTCGGCGCGGTCTCGCCGAGGACGCGCTGCTGCTCGACCGAGGCCGGCTCGGTGTCGCCTTGGACGACGATCAGCCGCATCAGGTCGGCGCGGTGCTCTCCGGGCACCTCCTGCCACACGGGCTCACCCTTGTGCTTGCCGAAGCTCACCACCCGGTCGGGGTTGCGGTCGGCCAGGAAGATGCCCCAGCGATACTCCGCCATCGGCACATGCGCGAAGTGCGCCCAGCCGTCTCGGCCGACGGCGATGGCGGTGCGCAAGTACACGTCTTTGGTCGGCAGGGCCGGCCCGAGTTGTTTCCACCAGTCCAGGAACTTCGGCTGCCACCCCTCCAGGGCGCGCTGAAGCCGGCGGTTCTGGTTGAGGTCGACGTTGTTCGGGATCCGCTCGCTGTAGTCAATCTGACTGAGGGGCCCGGTGGGGGTGGGGGCAGGACCGGTACGAGCGTCAGTGCTCATCACTGTTCTCCTTCATCGGTGTGCTGATAAACGTTCTACATTGATTTGTCTATGAAACAAAGCAAGCGTGGCATGTCTAAGCCAGGCTCTCCGGTCGCGGAAGGCCCAACACAGCCGCCAGCACGCTGGGACTGCCCTGAATGGCCGTACGCTGCAAATGGGCATGGACGGCGCGCAGACCGCCTTCCTCTTCGCCGCCACCAGCGCGCCCCGGTCCGCCGTGCACGAGTTGTGGCAGGGACGTGCCGTGACCGGTGGACTCGCCTGCGCTGTCCCGGTCGAGCACGAGGATGCGGCCGTGATGAGCGGCCATCCCCAGCACGACGTCCCGGGCGAAGTCCGGGTCATGCGTGACGACGGACCCGGCTAATGAACCCTCCCCACGGGCCGCGAGCGCGATCACCTGCTCGGTGCCGGAGTACGGCAGAAGCGTGCAGACCGGGCCGAAGGCCTCGACCTCGTGCGGCTCAGCCCGATCCACGTCGTCCACCTGAACCAGCAGCGGCGAGAGGAACGCACCGACCTCGGCATCCGCGCCACGCACGTCGACCTTCTCCGGGTCACCGAACACGGCTGATCCGGCGGCGGCCAGGCGGGCGTAGGCAGCCCGGACGTCGTCCCGCTGGGACCGCCCGACCAGCGCGCCCATGGTGACCTCGTCCGCGCTGGGAGCTCCGACCACGACCCGGGCCAGCTTTGCGCAGACGGCGTCGGCGACGTCGCCCAGCCGGTCGGCCGGGACGAAGGCCCGGCGGATCGCCGTGCACTTCTGACCCGCCTTGACCGTCATCTCGGTCACCAGCGCGTCGACGAACAGTCCGAACTCGAGGCTGTCAGGAGTTGCATCCGGGCCCAGGATCGAGCAATTCAGCGAGTCAGCCTCGGCGTTGAACCGAGCGGAGCGCCGGGTGACGGCGACGTCCGCCCGCAGTCGGGCCGCCGTTTCGGCCGAACCGGTGAAGCCGATCTGGTCCTGGCCGCCAAGCAGGTCGAAGAGGCCGGGAATGCTCCCGCTGACCAGTTGGAGCGCGCCAGCGGGAAGCACACCGGACTCGGCGATGATCCGTACCGCGTGCTCGGCAAGGTAGGCGGTGGGGGTGGCGGGCTTGACGATGGACGGGACGCCGGCGATCAAGGCGGGGGCCAGCTTCTCCAGCATCCCCCAGACCGGAAAGTTGAAAGCATTGATCTGCAGGGCAATTCCGCGCGGTGTGGTGAGCAGGTGGCGACCGGCGAAGGTCCCCTGTCGCCCCAGCGCGATCGGTTCGTCCTCCGCGATCACCACCGCGTCGGGCAGACCTTTGCGGGCCAGACTGGCAAACACCATCGCAGTGCCAATCCCACCGTCGACGTCGACCGCGGCATCACGACGGGTGGCGCCCGCGCGGGCAGACAACTCGTACAGCTCGGCCTTGCGTTCCTGCAGCGCTGCGGCGGCGGCTTTCACCACGGCGGCGCGGGCCGGAAAGGTCAGCTTCTGCAGCTCGGACCACCCGACGGACCGGGCATAGGCGATGGCGGCCTCCAGGTTCAGCCCTTCGGCTGAGACCGAGCAGACCCGTTCGCCGGTGACCGCATCTCGCACCTCGGCGCCCGCGCCGGAACCCCGGGTCCAGGCACCGGCCAGATAGCTAGGAAGCACATCCGCAGTCATCGCTCAACGCTCCAGTCGTAGAAGCCGCGGCCGCTCTTGCGACCGAGATGGCCCTGCTCGACGAGATTCACGAGCAGAGCCGGCGGGGCGAACCGTTCACCGAGTTCGCGTTCCAGATAGCGAGCGATACCCAGCCGGACATCGAGACCGACCAGATCGGTCAGCCGCAGCGGACCGGTGGGATGGCCGTAGCCGAGCGTCATGGCGGCATCGATGTCCTCCGCGCCGGCCACCCCGGCCTCGACCATCCGGATCGCTTCCAGCCCGAGGGCGAGGCCGAGACGGCTACTGGCGAACCCGGGGGTATCCCGGACGACGACTGCCACCTTGCCGAGCAGGTGCACCCACCCGGTCGCCCGCTCGCGCAGCGCTGGATCGGTCGCCGGGGCGATCACCACCTCGACCAGCGTGCTGGCCGGGACGGGGTTGAAGAAGTGCAGTCCCAGAAGGCGTTCCGGCCGGCCCAGTGCCTGGCCGAGGTCGGCCAGCGAGATGCTGCTGGTGTTCGAGGCGATCACCGTATCGGCCGCAACCAGGTCTTCGATCCGGCGCAACGTCGTCAGTTTCAGGTCCCAGTCCTCCGGGACTGCCTCCACGACGAGGCCACTGCCGGCCAGATCCGCGGCGTCGGACGTGGTCGTGAGGCGCGGCCAGACCGCGTCCAGGTCTCGGATCTGGCCGCGCTCGGCGCTCTGCTTCACTGCGCGGACGACCCGCTCGCGCGCGGCCGACGCCTCGGCGGCGTCCCGCTCGAGCACGGTCACCTCGGCTCCGGCCAGCAACAGGGCGTGCGCGATACCGGCACCCATCCGCCCACCGCCCACCACCGCGCACCGTGCCGGCAACGGGGTGGATTGTTCGCGAGCCCGACGGTGCTCTTTGTCGCTGTCGGACGTCATTGGCTTGGCTCCACGCGAGTCAATATGCCACATCAATGTGGACAAGCGTAAGACTCTATGTAGCACTTTCAAGGGCCGTAGCGCCGCCTAGGGACGACGGCGCGGCCGCCAGCAGCGTTCGCCGCGATTGCGACGGGGTGACTCCGAACTCGGCCCGGTACACCCGGGTGAAGTGCGCCTGCTCCGGGAAGCACCAGCGCGCCGCGATCGCCGCGATGCTCCTGCGCGCCAACATCGGGTCGCCCAGATCCCGCTGGACGGCGTGCAGTCGATTGCGGCGAATGTAGGTCGCGACCGAAACCGGCTCGTTCTCGAACAGCCGGCTCAACGTCCGGGGCGCCATGTGGTGGGCCGCCGCGACCTGGGGATGGGACAGATCGGGGTCGTCCAGGTGGGTGCGGATGTAGGCGAGCACCCGCAGTCGGGCGGCGTCGGCGGCGGCGTCGCTCGCCTCCCCAACCGGCCGTGACGAGCTACTCAGCGCGCCGGCGACCAGATGCAGCCCGGCCTCCCCGAGCCGCTCGGCAACGCCGCCGGGAATGGCATTGCGCTGGAGCACGGCCGAAGTGACGAAGCCGGCCAGGATCGCCCCCGGTCCAGTGGTCAGGGACAGTGCCCGCATCAGGACGCCGTCCACTGCGTGCCGTGGCAGGCCCAGCGCTGGGTAGGGAAAGGCCAGCACCGCGCAGGCCCAGGAGCCTTCGAGCCGCAGGTCGTAGGGCCGGGCGGTGTCGTAAAGCACCATCTGGCCCGGTTCGACCACCACCTCGGCACCGACCTGATGCACCGTGGCGCGGCCGCTGATCTGAATGCAGATCTTCAGCAGGTCGGTCGGTGCCTTCCGGACCGCCCCGGTCGTCCGCCGGACAATCTGGGGTGAACCGCTGACCTCGAACGCAACCAGCGACCCGAGCCCCGCTCCGGCCATCCGGCCGCGCGGACTGGCGTCGTCCAGCGACTCCGGGGCCAACCGATTAAAGGTGGACCCGAGTTCCTCCCGCCATCGTTCGGCAGGCCTAGAGTCGGCTTCTCGCATCGGTGCGATCGCCGTCATCGCTGACACCTGCTTCCGACCGGCGGGCGACGTCTCCCTCGACAGAACGTGTCCCCAACAGACAAGAACCCTGGCCTCGAAAGTCAACATCAGCAATGCCCAGCTGACAAGAGTCTGTAGCACGCGACTTCAGGCGGGCAACGGTGCCCGCCGGCGGGCCGGACAGGAGGTGGGCAGGCATGACGTCTAGCCGCTACGACTATGTGATCGTGGGTGGAGGCTCAGCCGGCTGCGTGTTGGCGGCCAGGCTCTCGGAAGACCCGGCGGTGCAGGTTCTACTGCTGGAGTACGGCCCCGAGGACACGATGCCGGAGATCGGGGTGCCACCCGCCTGGCCGGCGCTGTGGGGCACCCCGGTGGACCACGCCTACGACACCGTGGTCCAGGAGCACGCCGGCGGGATTGCGCACAACTGGCCCCGCGGTCGGGTACTCGGCGGCTCGTGCAGCATCAACGCGATGGTCTACCTGCGTGGCCACCCGGGCGACTTCGAGCACTGGGCCAAGGCTGCTGGGGCGGGCTGGGACTACGACTCCGTGCTGCCGTACTTCCAGCGGATGGAGACGGTTCCGAACGGCGATCCGGACTTCCGCGGCAATTCGGGCCCGATGCGCCCCGCCCCATCGGCCAGCCCGAACCCGGTCTCCCAGGTCTTCGTCGACGCCGCCGCGGCGGCGGGCTATCCGGTCACTGGCGACTTCAACGGCCGGGAGCCCGAAGGAGCCGGATGGCATGACCTTTCAATCACCGGCGGGGCGCGGCAAAGCACCGCAACCGCCTACTTGGCGGCGATCCGTGCTGAACGGGCGAATCTGACCATCTCGACGTCGTCCAAGGCGCGGCGGCTGATCCTCGACGGCTCCCGGTGCACCGGTGTCGAGTTCGAGCGGGACGGCGACCTGAACATCGTCCACGCCGACCGGGAGGTCATCCTCAGCGCGGGCGCCGTTGATTCGCCCCGGTTGCTGATGCTTTCCGGCATCGGCGCCGCGGACGACTTGACCGCTGTCGGGATCAGCGTCCGGCACGACCTGCCCGGTGTCGGCCGCAACCTTCACGACCATCCGCTGTGCGGGGTGGTCTACGAGGCCTCGCAGGAGATCCCGCCCGGTCACACCAACCATGCCGAAACCTCGATGCTGTGGCGCAGTGATGCGTCGCTGGCTGGTCCGGACATGCAGATCATGTTCATCCACTTACCGTTTCACCCGCCGGCGCTGCAGGCTCCGGCGAACAGTTTCACCCTCGGCGTGGCGACCGTCCCGGACGCCCGCGGTTCGGTGCGACTGGCCAGCGCCGACCCGGATGTCTCGCCATTGATCGACCCCAACTACCTCGGTGCGGAGTCGGACGTGCGGCGGATGCTGCACGGCATTCAGGTCGCCCGGGACATCGCAGCCACCCCGGCGTTCGACGGCTGGCGCGAGCGTGAGGTGCTGCCGGGCCCGTCGGTCACCGACGAGTCGGGACTGCGCGAGTTCGTGGCCCGCGGCACGGGCACCTATTACCACCCGGTCGGCAGCTGCGCAATGGGCACGGCGCAGGACAGCGTGGTGGACCCCGAACTGCGAGTACATGGCCTGGACGGGCTCCGGGTGATCGACGCCTCGGTGATGCCTCGACTGGTCTGCGTCAATACGAACGCCGCCACGATCATGATTGCTGAGAAGGGCGCGGACCTCGTCCGGAGCGCTGCGACCTCGCACTGATCTCCTCCCTCGTTCATGAATTCTTTACTCAATAAGGGGTATTCACGATGACCGAGCTCTTGGAAAGCGGCGCTTGGGAAGGCCGGATTTGGAACGGAAGCTGGGTCGAAGGCCATGGTGGCACGGTCGAGAGCACCGAGCCGGCGACCGGTGCGTCATTGGGCACGGTCGGCCTGGCTAACGCGGACGACGTCGCGGCGGCCGCGATCGCCGCGGCCGCCGCGCAGCCGGAGTGGGCGGCGACTCCCGGACCGGTGCGGGCCGCGCTGATCCGCAAGGCCGCAAGCATTCTGGAAAGCAACCGAGCCGAGTTCGAGCGCTGGCTGGTCCGCGAGGGCGGCGCGGTCCCGGGGAAGGCCGCCTTCGAGGTAGACCTCGTGCTCGGTGAACTCTGGGAAGCCGCAGCGCTGCCCACTCAGCCCTGGGGTCATCTGCTGCCCACCAGCGAGCCCGGCCGGGAGAGCATCGCCCGGCGCGTGCCGCTCGGCGTCGTCGGCGTGATCAGCCCGTGGAACTTCCCGCAGATCCTGTCCGTCCGCGCGGTGGCCCCCGCGCTCGCGCTGGGCAACGCGGTGCTCCTCAAACCTGATCTGCAGACGTCGGTTTCGGGCGGAGCGCTGATCGCCGCACTCTTCGAGGCAGCCGGTCTTCCGGCGGGCCTGCTGCACGTCTTGCCCGGTGACGCCGAGCCGGGGGTGGCACTCAGCACCGACCCCAACGTGGCCATGATCGCTTTCACCGGCTCGACCGCGGTGGGCCGCGAGGTCGGGGCGGCGGCGAGCCGCTCGCTCAAGCGGGTGTCGCTCGAGCTGGGCGGAAACAACGCCCTGATCATCCTGGACGATGCCGACCTGGAGATCGCCAGCTCGGCCGGAGCGTGGGGCGCGTTCCTCCACCAAGGTCAGGTCTGCATGACCGCCGGCCGGCACATCGTGCTGGAGTCCGTGGCCGATGAGTACCTCGAGCGGCTGACCAAGCGGGCCGAGCAGCTCCCGGTCGGCGACCCGTTCACCGAGCAGGTTGCGCTCGGGCCACTGATCAATGCCAAGCAGCTGGCCAACGTCGATCGAATCGTGTCCGAAACCGTCTCCGCCGGCGCCGAAATTCGGACCGGTGGCACCCACGACCGGCTCTTCTACCGACCGACCGTCCTGGCCGGCGTCACGACGTCCATGCCCGCCTTCCGTGAGGAGATCTTCGGCCCGGTGGCACCGGTCATCATCGTCAGGGATCAGGACGAGGCTATCTCCGTCGCCAACGACACCGAGTACGGACTGGTCGCCGCCGTGCAGACCGGATCCCTCGGCCGGGGGCATGAGGTCGCCCGCCGGCTCAAGACCGGAATCGTGCACATCAACGACCAGACCTTGAACAACGATGCCTACGCCCCGTTCGGCGGGACCGGCGCGTCCGGCAATGGCAGCCGGTACGGCTCGCAGAGTAGCTGGGACGAGTTCACCCAGTGGCAGTGGATCACCGCACGCGAACAGGCGCACGGCTTCCCCTTCTGATCCCCCTTCCCTCCAAGAGATGTCAAGGACGGTGGGATGGCCTGAGCGCCGGTCCCACCGTCCTTGACATCCCGACCCGCGGATCCGCGGAACACCCACCGGGTTCCTTCGTCGATCGAGGTGACAACAGGACCACTCTTGTTTCGTCAAGGGCTGTTTTCGCGACCGGGAATCGGGAAGGGTGTGTCGGGGATGGGGGAATGTGGGGAATCTGGACCGGTCACGACGGCATTGTTCACGACGGCACTGATTTTGACGGCACTGTGTGCGTAGGTCAGAACGAAGGACACGAGTATGTCAAATGTTGACACCGCCAACAACGACAAGATAACTGGCGACCTACTCAAGATCGCCGGGGTCGTGGTCCTCGGCGCCATCATGTCAATCCTCGACATCACGGTCGTGAACGTCGCTCTACCGACGTTCGAGACGGCGTTCAGTTCGGAAGGCGACCCACTGGCCTATTCCACTGTCGCTTGGACGGTCACCGGTTACACCCTTGCGTTGGCTACGGTCATCCCCCTCACCGGCTGGGCTGCCGACCGATTCGGCACCAAGCGCCTTTACATGACGGCGATTGCGCTGTTCACCATCGGTTCGGCCCTCTGCGCAACGGCGTGGAGCATCAACGCGCTGATCGGGTTCCGGGTGCTGCAGGGCTTGGGCGGCGGCATGCTGATGCCGCTGGGCATGACGATCATGACCAGGGCCGCCGGGCCGAAGCGGATGGGCCGACTGATGGCCATCCTCGGCGTCCCCATGCTGCTCGGCCCGATCTTGGGTCCGATCGTGGGCGGCTGGCTGATCGATACCGCCAGCTGGCACTGGATCTTCCTGATCAACGTTCCGATCGGCCTGATCGCGCTCGTCTACGCATGGCGGGTCCTTCCCGTCGACAGCCCCAAACCGTCCGAGTCGTTCGACTTCCTCGGCATGCTGATGATGTCGCCAGGCCTGGCGCTCTTCCTCTTCGGCGTCTCTTCGATCCCGGAGAAGGGCACTGTCACCGCATCCAAGGTCTGGATCCCGGCATTGATCGGTGCGGCGCTCGTCATTACCTTCGTTTTCTACTCGTTCAAGCCGAAACACCCGCTGCTCGACCTGAGGCTGTTCAAGAACAGCAACCTCCGGATCAGCCTGATTACGATGTTCCTGTTCGCGGTCGCGTTCTTCGGCGGTCTGCTGCTGGTACCGACCTACTTTCAGCAGGTCCGCGGCGAGTCCGTACTGAATGCGGGTCTGCTGGTCGCCCCGCAGGGCATCGGAGCGATGCTGACCATGCCGATCGCCGGCGCGCTGTCCGATCGCCTTCCGGTGGGCCGGATCGTGCCGATCGGCCTGATCCTGATCGTGATCGGGATGGCCGGTCTTACCCAGATCCAGGCCGACACCTCCTATGGCGTGCTGATCGCCTTGCTGTTCATCATGGGACTGGGCATGGGCGGCACGATGATGCCGATCATGACCTCGGCGCTCAAGACCCTCACCAATGCCGAGGTGGCCCGCGGGTCCACGCTGCTGAACATCACCCAACAGATCGCCAGTTCGGTCGGCGTCGCGGTGATGTCGGTGATCCTCACCAATGGCCTCAAGGATTCGCCGCTGGCCAGGCCGGCGATCGCCGCAGCGCACGACCCGAGCCTGATCGAAAAGATCGGCGGCCCGGCCATCGTGGCGAAGGGCCTGCAGGAGGCGGCGGACGCGTTTGCCCGCACCTACTGGGTGGCGCTTGCGCTGACCCTGGTCACGGTGGTCTCGGCGCTGTTCCTGCCGCGCAAGAAAGAGGTGTCGCAGCTGCTCGACGAGCAGCAGGACGAGACTCCGCCCGCAGTCATGCACTGATACCTGGTGGTATCAGGGCTCCGCCGAACTACCACCACGTTCGGGCCTCACTCCGGTGCGTTGCCGGTCGCCGAGCCGATCCGGTACGGCGTCCGGTAACCCTGGTACATCAGGTGGAGGGTCATCCCCTCGGCGGCGTGGTCGAGGTTGTGGCAATGGTCCATCCACAGTCCCGGGTTGTCGGCACGGAAGGCGACCTCGTAACACTCGCCAGGCGCCACGTTGAGCGTGTCGGTCCACCAGGGCGTTCCGGTGGCCGGCTTTCCGTCGCGGCTCAGGACGAGCATGTGATGGCCGTGCAGGTGCATCGGGTGGTCCTCAAAACTGCGGCTGAGGAACGTGACTTTCACCAGGTCACCGCGCCGGACGGACAAGGCCGCCGAGTTCGGGTGGAGGCGCCCGTTGATCGTGGGGTGCTGCCCGAGCGCGCCGTCGAAGAACGTGAAGCTCTCGCCGAGCAGCAGGGTGAACGAGCGGTCGTACGTGCCACTTTGCAGCCGACGCCGGAGCGCGTCATCGCCGGCGACTCCGTAGCGGGCAGGGTCCAGAACGGCGGTCCCGGCCGGCGGTGGGGGGTCCCCGGTGCCATCGGGTGACAGGACCAGCGCAGGGGAGGTTCCAGCATCGTCGTTGTCGTCCCTGGTGACGGCGAGCCCGACAGGACCAGAGGGCATGGCGAACTTGACGTCATAGCGACCGCCGCCGCCGATGAGCAGTTGCCGGCCGATGACCGGCGTCGGTCCAGACAGGTCCGTGCCGTCGATGGCCGCCACCTCGAACGCGGTTCCCGTGACGGCGAAGGCGCGCGGCTCGTTGTCCGCGTTGAGCAGGCGGAGCCGGACTCGCGTGCCCGGTGGCACCGCCCTGCGGGTCAGTCCGCTGGAGGGGGTGTGACCCGTGACGGCGAGAGCCGTCACCCGCCCCTCGTTGGTGGGCCAGGCGTGGGCCGTCACGACCAGGTCCGCGGCAGCGACCGTAGTCGCAGGCTCGATCACGAAAGCACCGAAAAGCCCTTGCCGCACTTGCTTGTCGGACTGCTGGTGGGAGTGGTACCAGAACGTGCCGACCTGGTCGGCGACGAACCGGTAGACATGCCGTCCCCCGGGCCGCACCGCGTCCTGGGTGAGGCCGGCGACGCCGTCCTCGGCGTTGGGCAGGTCGACACCGTGCCAGTGGATCGTCACTCCCGCCGAGAGGTCGGCATTGACCAGCGTGACCTCCAGCAGGTCGCCCTGCCGAGCACGCAGTTCGGGCCCCGGCGAGATGCCGTTGAAGGTCCAGGCGTCGATGTTCTCGCCCGAGGCCTCGCCGTCCTCTTTGCGCTTGCCCTTACGGTGCGCCGTCGTTCGCCGGTATTCACGCTGGTGGCGGCAGACATAGCCACCCTCGCCTGGTTCGCCGTCGGCCTTCCCGGGCTGCTGGCCTTCGTCCCAGCGTTCATCGCGGTCTCCACCCTGACCGCCCGACGAGGATGGCGGTGGGGGTTCGCCGGTGCCGTGGCCACCGGCGCGTGCATGGCGGTGCTGGGGCTCACCGTCAGCGAGGTGCCCGACCCCAACGGCGAGGGAGTCCTCCTCGCGTACGCGGCGGGCGTCGCCGTCCACCACCGCCAGCAGCGCCTGGTGGCGGTGGCGGATCGCCTGGCCCAGGAGCAGCAGGCTCGGGAGGAGCAGGTGCGGCGGGTAGCAGCGGAGGAACGACTGCGCCTCGCGCGCGAGGTGCACGACGTCGTCGGCCACACCATGGCGACAATCAGCGTGCAAGCGGGAGTCGCCGTCCACGTCTTCGAGAAGCAGCCGGAACAAGTCCTCGCCGCGCTCACGGCGATCAAGAAGATCGCGGACGAAGGACTCGCCGGCATCAGGTCGATGGTTGCCACCCTGCAGGACGACGACGACCACCGGCCCCGGGAACCGATCGCCGGACTGGACCACCTGGCCTCCCTGATCGAGGCAAGCCGGGTCGCCGGGCCGCCGGTTAGCCTGACCGTCCACGGCACCCGCCGACCGCTACCGGTGGCGGTGGACCTGGCCGCCTACCGGATCATCCAGGAGAGCCTCACCAACGTGATCCGCCATTCCGATGCCCGCAGCGTCCGACTCGACCTCGATTACCAGCCCGCCTGCCTGGGCATTCGGGGTTCGTGACGACGGATCCACGTTCGCTCCCGACGGCGCCTCTGTGGGCGGCGAGACGGTTGCAGAGACGGTTGCGGAGACGGATGGCGGGCACGGCATCCGCGGCATGCGGGATCGGGCTCTCGCGCTGTCCGGCCGGTTCACCGCGGGCGCCGGGCCCAGCGGCTTCGAGGTGAGTTGCGTGCTGCCCACGCCCGAGGCCGGCACCCGAGCCGAACCGTCGAGGTTGCCGGGCCGATCGGACCCGTCATGACGGGCGACCCCCTCCGGGTCCTGATCGTCGACGACGAGGCGCTCGTCCGCGGCGGGTTCCGGGTGCTCGTGGAGTCCGAGGACAGCATGACGGTGGTCGGTGAGGCGGCGGACGGCGCCAGCGCCGTGCAGCTGACCCGGCAGACCCGCCCCGACGTGGTACTTCTCGACATCCGGATGCCCGGCGTCGACGGCCTGCAGGCGCTGCGCGAGATCACGGCCGACCCGGACCTGGCCGGTGTGCACGTCCTCGTGCTGACGACGTTCGACCATGACGAGTACGTCATCGACGCCCTGGATGCCGGAGCCGGCGGCTTCCTGATCAAGAACACCAACCCCCGGCAACTCCTGGACGGAATCCGCGTCGTGGCCGGCGGCGAGGCACTGCTGTCCCCCGGGCTCATTCGTCGGCTTGTCGCCCAGCTCGCCGAGCGGTCAGGAATCGGCCGGGTGAACCCCGAGGCGCTCACCCGGCTCACCGATCGGGAACGGGAGGTCACCGCGCACGCGGCGCTCGGGCTGAGCAACGACGAGATCGCCGCAACCCTCCACATCAGCCGGGCCACCACGAAAAGCCATATCAGCCGGGCGATGACGAAACTTGGCGCCCGGGACCGCGCCCAACTGGTCGCGATCGCCTACCAGCACCACCTGGTTCGGCCCCCCGAGCGACCAGCCCCGTGACCTGCTTGCCGCAGTTCTAGCAGGCAGACAGCAGGTAGGCCCGGCCTGGTTGTCAGTGCGTACCGATGCGGGTGCCGGTCTCAAACGACTCGATGATGCAGCGACCCAGGTGCAGCGCGCGCCGGCCGGCGGCGGCGGGCACGGGTGGTTCGGTTCCCGAGACAAAGGCGGGCAGCATCGCGTCGAGGTGCCGGTCGAAGGTGGTGTGGAACTGGCGCTCCCGATCGTTGAAGTACCCGGCCTGCCACACACTGCTCATCTCCTGCCCGGCGGGCGTGAATGTGTAGCGGCGCACGGTGTCCTCCACCACGACCCGGCCGGCGAGACCGTTCAGCTCGAGCCGATGCGTGTCGGGGTAGCTGTACGAGGAATCGTACGAGCCGAGCAGCGACCCCACCGCGCCGTTGTCGAACTCCACTGCCACGCTGAGGGTGGAGTAGCCGCGGCCGGTGGCTTCGGTCATCTGCGCCATCACGGAGCTGATCGGCCCGCAGAGGTGCTCGAGCATGTCCAGGCCGTGGCACTGGGTCTCGATGAGGTTGGCGTGCGGGTGGCTGCTGGTGCCGGCCTCACCGCCGAATCGCCAGGTGGCGAAGGTCAGGCGACCCAGGGTGCCGCTCCGCACCGCCTCGTGCGCAAGCTGGACCGGCTTGGCATAGCGGTGGTTGAAGTTGATGGCGAAGAACAGCTGACGCTTGGCAGCCTCGGCCAGGAGCTGGTCTGCCTCGTCCAGGTCGAAGACCAGTGGCTTCTCGACCAGCAGGGGAAAGCCGGCCTTGATGATCCGCAACGTGGGCTCGAAGTGGCCCTCGTTGGGCAGGCAGACGGCCACCAGGTCCGGCTGCTCCCGGTCGAGCATCTCCTCGACGTCCAGGTAACCGGGCACGCCGAACTCGGCGGCCCGCTCCTCGGTTCGCCCTGGACTCCGGCCGGCGACGGCGCACAGGTGCGCGTCGGTTCGGGTCGAGAACGCGATCGCATGCTGGCGCCCCCACCAGGCGCCAGTTCCGACGACGGCCACTCGCACTGGCTGCCCGCTCATGATCCCTCGATTCGCTCGGGCGCGGCGCTTGTGACGAACGGGGGCACCGCCCGCCCGTCAGGGCGGGGAACTTCCTCCGGCCGCCCACAAGCGACTACGTCGTTGCGTGCGGCCTCCGTCCAGGCGCCGTCGCGCCGCTTCTCTCTCATGATCCCTCGATTCGCGACGGCGAGTCGGTACCGGACCCGCGGCGGCTGAGACTTGTCTGGATCAGGACGACCAGCAACAAGAAGACGCCGCTGACGACCTGCTGGTAGTAGGAGCTGAGGGTTCCGACCTGATTGATCAGGTTCTGGATCACCTTCAGCAGCAGCGCTCCGGCCAGGGTGCCGCTGAGCGAGCCGATGCCGCCACTGAGCAGCGTTCCACCGATCACCACGGCGGCGATGGCCTCCAGATCACGGCCTTCGCCGATAGTGGGCAGCCCGGACGACGTCTGGGCGGCGACCAGGATTCCGGCGACGGCGGCCAGCAGGGCGCTGAGGACGTACACGGTCACCCGGATCCTGGCTACCGGCAAGCCCATCAGTTCCGCGCTCTCGGGCGACCCGCCGACGGCGTACACGGCCTGACCGAACCGCGTACGGGTCAGCACGACAAGGCCAACGGCGAACGCCACGGCGGCCACGAACACCGGAGCGCTCAGACCGAGCAGCCGGGCCTGACCGACCTGGGTCAGGGCGAGGTCCCCGGGGATGAGGTAGACCTTGTTGCCCTCCTGCGAGGCCGAGAACGCCAGGCCCCGCGCGAACAGCAGCGTGGCCAGGGTGACGATGAACGGCGCGATCCGGACCCGGCCGATCAGT
>JANNPJ010000050.1:0-7632 GCA_031400005.1 Kineosporiaceae bacterium
CCCGAAGGACCCCGGGTGATCGACTTCGGGATCGCCCGCGACCTGTCCACCGAAACCACCGTCACCAGCCGGATTTTCGGTACGCCCGCCTACATGTCGCCGGAGCAGTTGCGGGCCGAGGTGGTTGGCCCGGCCTCCGACATGTTCGCCTGGGCCTCGGTGATCGTCTATGCCGCGACCGGGCGGGCGCCGTTCGACGCACCGCACATCATGGCGGTGATGTACCGGATCAGTGCCGGCGAGCCCGACTTGACCGGAGTGCCGACCGACCTCATCGAGGTGCTGCGGCACTGCCTGGAGAAGGATCCGGCCCGGCGTCCGACCGCCCAGCAGGCGCTGGCTCAGCTGCTTGGCCGGCCCGCATCGGAGCGCGACCAGACCGATCCGAGCATGGTGCTGGCCGAGGCCACCGGCCTGGTCCGGCTCAGCGACAGCGGGCCGAGCGTGCTCAAGTCGCCAGTCGCGCCAACGCCATTCGGGCAGTCGTCGTTCGGGCCGCCGTCGTTCGACCAGTCACCGGGGCAGCCGCTCGGGCAGCCCGGACCGCCGTCGTTCGATCAGGCATCGTTCGATCAGTCCTCGGAGCAGCCGATCTGGGGTTCGCTGCCGGGGGAGCCGGCCGGGTTCCACCTCAACCCGCCGGGCTCGGGCACTCATTCAGGTCAAAGCTGGGACCCCGGCGTCGGGACCGGTCAGACCGGCGACAGCGACGTTCCGGGCCAGCCGGTCTGGGGCACCGACCCCGCGCTGCCGGTCTCGGAGCTCAACCAAGGTCAGCCCGCCTGGGACAACGGCCGCACTGTGCCCGTCTCGGAGCCCTACCGAGGTCAGTCCGCCTGGGGTACCGGCACCACCGGGGTAGTGAATCCGCCTGGCCGGCGTTTTCGGCGACTGCTCGTCGGGGTGGCCGTCCTCCTGGCGTTGGTCTTCGGTGGGGCGGTGCTTTTTGTCAACGTCTTGGACTGGTTAGGGAGTTCCGACTACCGCGCCCTTGAGGATGACCTGGCAGCGTACGAAGACGACGCGACCACCGCGGCCGATGCTGTCGCCAGTGCCGCGGCCAGGCCTAAGGCAAATGCTCCCTCAGTCGTGCCCAGCGCCGGTGCCAGCGATCGTGGAACGAAGGGTGGCGGAAAGGGCAGCACCGTCGTGGTGGGGGACGCGATCGGCATCCCGGCAGCGTTCGCGGGCACCTGGAAGGGTGAGATCACGGTCATCGCGTCCTCAACCATCAGCGACTCCGGCACCGCCAAACTGACGCTTGCGGACGGCGCAAAGTCTGGCCGGCTGAAGTTCCCCGATCTCGGCTGCTCGGGAACGGTCACGGTGTCGTCAGTGCTGGTGGTGGTCCTCACCCTGGACGTGGAGATCACTCAGGATCCGAAGGGGCAGTGTCCGAAGCGGAGTCAGATCTACGCGACGCTCGGGGGCAAGGACACGATGCAGTTCAATCTCGTTGACGCCCGGAACGCCTGGGTCGTCAACGGCTCCTTGGAGAGGTGATCCGGTACGGCCGGCTGCCGTCACCAGTGCCAGCCGCGGGCCGCCAGTTCCATCTCGACGGAGAACCGCTCATCAGCGGTCCGGCAGATCCGGCCCTCCGGCCCCGGCCGCTGGGCCGGCACCCCAGCCAGCGTGCAGGCCTCGGCCAGTAGCTGGTCATAGGCCGAACGCCGGGTATGGATCCGGTGAGCCCGCGCGTAGTACGTGCGGTCGGCGTCATTCGCCTCCAGCACCCGCAGTTCGGTGGCGATCAGGCCGAGGCGATGCTGAACCTGCAGCACCGTGAAGGGATCTGGACCGCTGGGCGGCGGTGGCTGACGCTTGCGCGCTCGGACGGCGACCCGATGTCCGGCGCGGCCGACGGCTCTGACGACGGCCCGGACGACGGCCCGGACGAAGGGGATCGGCCACCGCCACGGTGGTCCCAGGCCAGCCCACAGGGACCGGATCAGCGAAAGGCTGATCACGGTGAGTGTCAGTCGAGCCACCCAAGTCATTCGCGCATCCTTGCCGAAGCCTGCTTAAAGCATAAGACCGCCGACCTTGATCGGCAGCCGGGAGGTTGCCACCGGGTGCGTCAGCGGATCCTGGCTGCTTCGGTGCGGGCCGCCGTCCAGATCGTCTCGACGTCGTCCCATTCGGTGGATTCCACGCCGATCGAGATCCGCACCATCCAGCGTCCGTTCAGGACGGCGGGGGAGACGAACCCGATGCCGCTCGTGTTCAGCGCATCTGCCCAGGCCAGGGTGTGCCGGTCCAGGGCCTCGCCGTCCAGCACGGTGCCGTCCGCGGCGACCAGGCCGGGCGGTTCGTGTCGCAGGCAGACGGTTTGCAGCGCGACCGGCGCCAGCACCCGCCAGCCGGGCTCGGCGGTCACCGCCTCGGCCAGTCGCCGGGCGTTGGCCAGATCGCGCCGCAACCGGGCCTGGATCGCCTCCACGCCGTCCAGTCGGAGGTGGAACCAGAGCTTCATGGCCCGGAACCGTCGTCCCAGCGGGATACCCCAGTCGCGGTACTCGATCACGGTGTCGGCGGTGGAACGCAGGTAGCTGGGCGACGTCGACATCACCCGGATCAGCAGGTCCGGGTCTCGCACGTACAGCAGCGAGCAGTCCAGGACGGTGCCCATCCACTTGTGCGGGTTCCAGCACAGCGAGTCGGCGGCCGGAGCCCCGGCGTCATCATCGCCGTCGATGCCGTCGATCAACCATCGGTACTCCGGCAACAACAGTGCCGACCCGGCCATCGCGGCGTCCACGTGTACCCAGGCGCCGTGCAGGCCGGCGATCGGAAGCAGGCGCGCCAGCGGGTCGATGGCTGTGGTGGCCGTCGTCCCGATGCTCACCACCACGGCCGCAGGCCGGCGTCCCGCCTCCACATCGGCCGCCATCGCTGCCGCCAACGCGTCCGGCAGCATCGCGTGCGTCGTCGGATCGGTCGGGATCAGCCGCAGATTGTCCCGGCCGTAACCAGCCAGCACAGCGGCTTTCGGCACCGAGGAGTGTGCCTGCTCGGAGACATAGACGACCAGCGGTTGCGGCAGGGACTGGAGCCCGCCGTGTTCATGGCAGTAGTTCCCGGCCCGCTCCCGCGCCGCCAGCAGCGCCACCAGGCATGCGGTGGACGCGGTGTCGTGGATGGAGCCCTGCCAGCTCGGGGTCAGCCCGGTGAGCTGGCGCATCCAGTCGCAGACCACCTGCTCCAGTTCGGTCAGCGCCGGGCCTGACTGCCAGGAGATACCCAGCCCACCGAGGCCGGAGGAGGCCAGATCGCCGAGCACCGACGCCAGCGCGGCATTCGACGGAAACCAGCCGGCATGGCGGGGGTGCTGCACCTGGGTGAGCCCGGGCACGATGACCCGATCCAGGTCCGCGATCAACGCCGAGATGTCCTCAGTGCCCTCCGGTGGGGTAGCCGGCAGGGCGGCGACCACCGCGCCCGGCTTGACCTGCGCCTGCACCGGCAGGTCCGCGATCCGCTGGCGATAGTCGGCGATCCAGTCGATCAGGATGTGCCCGGCGGCGCGGAACTCCTCGGGTGTCATGAATGCAGGATGACGTCGAGAATCCAGGATGTCCCTGGCTTCGGTGGAGCGATCAACTCGACCGGCCAGCGATCACCGACCGCCTCGGCGAGCGCTGCCGGAGTGGCCGGGTCGACATCGCGTTCCAGCAGGTGGCGGGTGACCTCGCCACGAGTGTGCTTGGCCAGGTGACTGACCACGCTCCGGTGCCCGTCCTGCTCACGCAGGACGCGGATGGCCACGGTTCGCGCGGCCAGCAGCCCGGTCAGCGGTGCGGCGGCGGCGTACGGGCCGGAGCGGCAGTCAACCAGCAGACCACGTCGGCCGGCGGCCGAGGCCAGCACCGCCGGCAGTTCGGTCCGCCAAAGCCGGGCCAACGGGCCCAGCTCGGCCAGGTCGGCGTCCATCGAGAGCCGGTAGGAGGGGACTCGATCGTTCGGCCGCAGCGCTCCCCAGAGCGCCGAGGTGATCACGACGCGGTTCGCGCCACGTCGGCGAGCCGAGACGGGCAGCGTCGACCAGCCCAGGGCGTCGTACAGGACTCCGGTGTAGACGGCGTGCGCGGGCCGGGTCGGCGCGGTCTCCACGGTCAGGTTTCGGGCCACCTCGTCGGCCAGCGAGGCACCGACGTGAAGCAGATCCAGGGCCTCCGGCCGGGCACTTGTTTCCACCAGGGCGGTCAGCACCTTTTTGCGGACGTCAGACAGCTGCGGGAAGGACAGCCGGTCGAGGCCCATTCCGTTGCCCCGGCGCGGTGGTACCGCCTTGGATTCCGACGGTGGTAGGAGCACGAGCACACCGAGACTCTATGGGACGCCTCGGGATGAGAAACTTCGTGCCATGCCCAGAAGCACAGCTCGGTTGGCAGCACCGCCCGCCCTGCTCGAACAGGCCGACCTGATCGCCCGGTTCGATGCGATCCGAACCCGGGCCGGCGTCCCGGCTGACTTCCCGCCCGACGTGCTGGCCGAGGCCGCGCGCGCGGTTCCCGAGCCGAGTGACGCCGACCTGACCGACCTGCCGTTCGTCACCATCGACCCGGCCGGGGCGACGGACCTCGACCAAGCGATGCACCTGACCCGCAGGCCCGACGGCAGTGGGTATCACGTCGACTACGCGATCGCCGATGTCCCCGCGTTCGTGCCGCCCGGCGGCGCGATCGCGGCCGAGGCGATGGCCCGCGGCCAGACGCTCTACGCTCCGGACCGGCACACCCCGTTGCACCCGCCGGTGCTCAGCCAAGGTGCGGCCAGCCTGCTTCCGGATGCCGTCCGGCCGGCTTTCGTCTGGCGGTTCGATCTCGACGAGCAGGGCGCGGTGCAATCCGTCGACCTGGTTCGGGCCACCGTCCGCAGTCGCCGCCAGCTGGACTACCTCCAGGTGCAGTCCGCGCTGACGGCCGAGGATCCCGGCCCGCTCGGTGAGCTGGGCCGGCTGCTGCAGGAGATCGGGACCCGCCGGCAGGCATTGGAGCAGGCCAGGGGCGGGGCCAGCCTGCCGCTACCAGAGCAGGAAGTGCGTGCCGACGGGTCGAGGAACGGGTTCACCCTGCGGCTGCGGGCCGGCCTGCCGATCGAGGACTGGAATGCGCAGCTGTCGCTGATGACCGGCATCGCCGCTGCCGAGTTGATGCTGAAGGCCGGGTTCGGGGTGCTGCGGACGCTGCCACCGCCGGACGCCGGAGCGATGAAGCGGTTCCGTCGCCAGGCAGCCACGCTTGGCATCGACTGGCTGGAGGGGGAGAGCTACGGCGCCTTCCTCCACCGGATGGATGGCGGCCGCCCGAAAGAGCTCGCGCTGCTGCACGCGGCCGGGGCGCTGTTTCGCGGTGCCGCCTACGTGCCGTTCGACGGGGTAGTGCCGGAGCAGACCCAGCATGCGGCGGTGGCCTCGGCCTATGCGCACGTAACCGCTCCGCTGCGCCGGTTGGTAGACCGGTTCGGTCTGGTCGCCGCCCATGCCGCCTATCGAGGAGAGCCGATGCCGGACTGGGTTCGCGCCGGGCTGTCGCTGCTGCCGGCGGCGATGGCGGCGTCGGACCGGTTGACCGGGGAGGTCGAGCGGCGCTGCGTGGACGCCGTCGAGGTGGCCGTCCTGGCCGGGCGCACCGGGGAGGAGTTTGACGCCGTCGTGGTGGATGCCGACGAGGACAGCGACGGTGGCCGGGTGCAGTTGCTCGACCCGCCGGTGCTGAGCCGCTCGTCGGGTCGGCTCAGCCCCGGCGCCACCGTCCGGGTCCGGCTGGATTCGGTGGACGTGGCCGCGGGCACCCTCAAGTTCAGCGCCGTCCTCCCGGGTGGCTCCCGAGAGGACGACGTCCCTTCCGGTTAGCGGAGTTTCACTCGGTTGCGGGTGGGCAGGGTGAGGCGGGGGCGGGCGGTCAGGTACGTGGAGAGCGCATCACGATCCAGGTCACCGGTGACCCTCGCGGTACCGGCGGACAGCACGTCGAACCCGCCCTCGCCGGCGGCGAAGAAGCTGTTCGTCGTCACCCGGTACGTGCCGCTGGCGGTCAGCTTCTTGCCGTTCAACCGGAAGTCCTGGATCCGGACCCGGTGGCCGCACGCCGCGCCCGGGTCGTAGCTGTAGCGGAAGCCCGCGCTGACTGCGAACGGCACTCGCTGGTTGGGCGACGGGGCCGTTGGATTGCAGAACTGCAGTTCCAGCACCTTGTCCAACTGGCGGCCGGTCAGCGTCATCGTGACGAGCCGGTGCCCGAACGGTTCAGCGGTATAGATGTCGCTGTAGCGGACCTTGCCTTTGGCTAGATCGGCGCGGAGGAAGCCGTGCGCGACAAGCGCCAGTTGGGCGCCGCCCTGCTTCTTCGCCCTTGTAGCCGAGAGTTGGGCATCGGCGACCAGGTTACCGAGGACGTGCTCGCCGGATTTGCTCGGGTTCCGAGTCGCCGCCTTGCGCAGGTAGCCGACCTTCCGGTTCGCGATCGGGGCGATCAGCCGGCGATAGCCGGCCACCATGGCTGCGATCTTGGTGTCCGGTTTGATCGTGTGGGTGACGACCGCGTTCCGGGCGCTGATCTTCGTGACTCGATGGGCGCTCGGGTCGATGGTCAGCTTCAGCGTGGTGAGCAGCCGTCCATAGGACGCCGCGCTGGTCAGCAGCGTCCCTTTGATCGTGCAGTTGTACGACTGGTGGGTGTGTGCGCTGATTACGGCGTCCACCTGACCGGCGATGGCCTTGGTCAGGTCGATCGCTTCACCGGCCATCCCGACGCACGCGTTGATCCCGCCCTTGGTGCCCTTGACCTGGGCCGCTCCGGAGTGGGTCAGCACCACCACGGCGTCGGCGCCGGCAGCCCGGACCTGCGGGGTCAGCGCCTTGATGGTTGCGGCCTCATCGAGGAACTCGACGTCCGTGATGCCGTCCCTGGAGACCAGGCCGGGAGTCGTTGTCGTCACCGTCCCGATGAACCCGATCTTCGCGCCGCCGATCTTCTTGATCGTGTAGGCCGGGAAGATCGGCTTCCCGGTGCTGCGCTCGATCACGTTTGCGGCCAGCACACCGAAGCTTGCCCCAGCGTATTCGGCGCCCTTCCGGCAGCCGTCGACCGGATGGCAGCCGCCTCCGATCAGCCGGCGGATCTCGGCCGTGCTCTCGTCGAATTCGTGATTGCCGACCACGTCGACATCAAGGATCTTGTTCATCGTCTCGATCGTCGGCTCGTCATGGTAGTAGGCGGAGATCATCGGGCTGGCACCGATCAGGTCACCGGCCGAGACGACGACCGAAGCCGGGTTCGCCCGCTTCGCGGCCTTGATCTTGGCTGCCAGGTACGCGGCACCTCCGGCCGGCACCCATCCCTTGCCATGACTCGTGCCGGTCTTCGCGCTGATCGAAAGGTCACCCGGTTCGAGGTGGCCGTGAAAATCGTTGAACGCCAGGATCTGCGCCTTCACCAAGGGCTTGGCGGCCGGTTTCGCAGCGGCTGGCTTTCCGGCGGGGGCCGCCGGCAGGGCCGAGGTAGCGTCGAGAAGCGCCGTCGTGCATGACATTGTGGTGCGGCCGCTGGGCGGCTGCGGCGAGGTCGGGCTCAACGCCACGCTGATCGAAGACGAAGGCGATCAGATCCTGATCGACTGCGGCATCGG
>JANNPJ010000086.1:0-4763 GCA_031400005.1 Kineosporiaceae bacterium
CAATGCGCTGGTTGATGCCCTCCACGCCGAGCATGTGCCCTCCGATCGCACGCCTGAGGCCTCAGGCACCCTCATCATCGGCACGCGCCGGGCTCTTCTTGAGTATCTCGAGCACCCATCATGGGAATGGCGTTGACCGTATCCGGGTTCACGCGGATACCCCCTAGGGGTACGTGAGGGACAAGGAGGAGAGATTCCATGGATCATGAACATGGCTCGCTCGGTAGCTCAGCCCCCGAGCACGGCGCCGCCGCGCCAGATGCACCCGCGCTGGATACCCCCGAAGGACGCCGACAGCTGAACCGGCTGGCGGTGTCAGCTACCGTGCACTGTCTGACCGGGTGTGCCATTGGCGAGGTCCTCGGCATGGTCATCGGCACCGCGCTGGGCTGGACTGATGGCTCGACCATCGTCCTGGCGGTCGCGCTGGCGTTCGTGTTTGGATACTCGCTCACCATCGTTCCGGTCCTGCGCTCCGGACTGGCCTTGCGGGCCGCGCTGAGAGTGGCGTTGGCCGCCGACACGATTTCCATCACCGTGATGGAGATCGTCGACAATGCGATCATGCTGGCGATCCCGGGGGCGATGGACGCCGCACTGTCGTCGCCGGTGTTCTGGGGTTCGCTGGCCGCAGCGCTGGCCATCGCCTTCCTCGTCACAGTGCCGGTCAACCGCGCCCTGATTCGCCGCGGCAAGGGACACGCCGTCGTCCACCAGCACCACTGACTTCCGGCAGGATGATCTTGGTGCCGCGAGGTGCCTGCCGGTTTCGGCCCGGTGCCCGACCCTGCTGGTTACTTGGTGGAGCCCAACCCGCTGTGATCATGCGCAAAGTGACACGTCCGCCAGGTCGTCACCAAGCCCGCGGGCAGGGATCGACTAGGCCGAGGGCGACAGCTTCGCCCGCTCGCCCGCATGACCAGGCAGTCGGGCTCGGTCCGCTCTCTCTCCGGCATGGGGTCCCGTGCAACGACAGGTGCGCGAGTGACGCGGGATCATTCCAGAGCACGCTCCGTGGCGGGTTCCTCCAGATGCGCGGCTAGAATGCGGACCGATGTCCGCGATCGGTGAACGCCGAGACTGGGGCCCAGCGGTGTGGTCCCCGCCTTCGGCGTACTCCTCGGCCGGAGCCGGAGCCGGGATGATCCTGGGCGTCGTCCTCGCCGTGATGGCCGGCTTGCTGGCCATGCACGCACTGAGCACGGGTCACGCCGGCCACCCAGGGGCCGGTTCCAGTGACCACCACGCGAGCCCACACGGACACTCCGGTGACCATCGCGAGGGGGACGAACGCCCCGGGCCGGCCATTCCAGCTCAGTCAGGCCCGGCGACGTGGGTCGCTCGACAGGCCACAGCAACCGTCGCCCGGTATGCCATGGCGTTCGAGAGCGGAGCCCGATCCGTCATCGAGGCCGCGCCGAGGGAGACTGCGCCGGGAGCCCTCGGGTCTGAGAACACTGGACACGAGCAGTGTCCGGGCGCAACGCCGGGACGCTGTCCGCACCTACCTGCGCTGATGTCCATGTGTCAGGCCATCCTGGGAAGTGCGGGCGGGGTCTTGCTGCTGTTCCTGCTCATGCTGGCTCTGGTGGGTCAACGCACGGCGTGGGCGACGCTCTTGGCCGTGGGCGCCCTGATGCGTGCTCCGCACGGTGACTGGAGCGTCTGGCGCCGTCGCCGTCGCGCGGATGGCCCTTCGCTGCTTGAACTCTGCATTATCCGGATCTGAGCTGACCGCTCGCGTGCACGAGCCGGCGTCCCCCTGCCTGATGGGTGTGATCGCAGTTATGTGTACCGACCGCTCGAACGGTGTCAGCAGAATTCCCACCCACGTGAAGGGTTCCTTCAGCATGCGTATTACCCGTGCCCGTTTTGCCCTGCCGATCATCGCTGTCAGCACGCTGCTGGTGAGTGGCTGCGGCCAGGACGCCGAGCCAACGGCCAGCAGTGCCACCCCCGTCGCCTCTACCGCTGGCAGTGCCGCCGCCGGCAGCGCCACCGCCGGTGGGCAGGACGAGGCGAAGAACACCGTCGATATCGCCTTCGCCGCTGGCATGATCCCGCACCACGGGCAGGCCATCGACATGGCGGACCTGGCGTTGGAGAAGGCTCGCAGCCCGAAGATCAAGGACTTCGCCGGTCGGATCAAGGCAGCCCAAGGGCCGGAGATCGCGACCCTGTCGGCGATGCTGACCGGCTGGGGCGAACAGGTCCCCACCGCCACTGGGCACTCCGAAGCCATGCCCGGGATGGAGCACGGCGACATGATGACCACCGAGCAGATGGGTGATCTCGAAGCAGCCGCCGGCGCGAAGTTCGATCGCCTGTGGATCACCATGATGATCGCCCACCATCAGGGCGCGGTGCGGATGAGCAAGGGCGAGATCCGCGACGGCGGCAACGCGAAGGCGCAACAGTTGGCTCAGACGATCACGGACGCCCAGACCAAGGAAATCGCCGAGTTGAAGAGCCTGCGCACCGAACTGGCCTGACCCTGCCGCCGGTGGTGGCCTCGTCGCAGATGAGGCCACCACCGGTCGGACTACTTCTTCGGACCCGACAGGGGAGCGACCTGATGTACAGAACTGGCGACGACCGGTCCCGGCGCTGGAGCTGGAAACAGTGGCTGCTGCTGCTGTTCATGCTCTGCGGAGCACTTACGGTGGCGTCCCCGGCGGCTGCCCACCTGGACCTTGAGTCCATTGCCCCGGCCGATGGCAGCGTGATGAAAGATCCGTCAGCAGCAATCACTGTGACGTTCACCAAGGCGGCGACCCCCAGCGGTGACGGCTTCACCCTCTATGGCGCCCGCGGGCAGGACGTAGAGATCGAGGCTCACACCAAGGACGGCGGTCGGACCTGGAAGGTCCGTCCCACGCAGGCGTTGACGCCGGGCGCCCGGTACGGCCTCAAATGGAAGGTCGCTGCCAAGGACGCGCACCCCAAGTCAGGCACGGTCACGTTCCGGGTCGCTGGCCAGGGCGCATCGCCGCAGGACAGGACGACGGACGCGACCGGCACCCGCACTCCGGATCCCGCGACTGGCGGAGCTGCCCACTCCGGTGCCCACCCGCAGTCGTCAGCAGGTTCGCACGCCGCGATGTCCGGTCATCTCGAGGCCGGCGCCGAGGGGGCGCTGGATGCGGTGCTGACCTCCCCAGAGCAAACGTCATCGGCGCTGACTCTGACCTCCGGTGCGGCGCGGTGGATTTCCATGGCCGGGATTCTGGTTGCCGTCGGAGCGCTGGTGGTCGCCACCACCACCCTTGTCGGATCCGAGCCCGACGTGCGCCTGGCTGAGCGGGTCGTGCGCATCGCGGCCAGCCTGAGCATCGTCGCAGCCACGGTGGAGGGGGTCTGCTTGCTGTGGGCGGTCGGCCCGGCGGTGCCGTGGCCGCCGGCCGTGGCGGTCGGACTGCGCCTGGTCGCGGGCGCGGCGATGACACTCACGCTGCGGCTCGTGCCACGCGGCAGCGGTGGACGCCGATCGCATGACGTGCCGGCCTTACCGGCCGCTCCGAGTGGACGCCACTCCGGCGCCCGTACTGCTCAGCTTGTCCTGACCCCTCCAGTGCGAACTGGGCGGGTCCGCGGCGTCCCGGCCCGCCCGCTCACCGCGGCGACGGTCTCGACGGTGATGCTGGCGTCGTTCCTGTTCGACGGGCACACCGCCACCATCGGCCCGAAACTACTGATCGCTACCGCGGCCTTCGCCCACACCGCTGCAGCCGCGGTCTGGGTCGGCGGCGTCGTCCTTCTCGCCACGCTTTTACTGGTCCGCGCCCGCGCCGGGGTGCCAACCGGCGCCGGGGAACTGGCCGTCCGGTTCTCTGTGCCCGCGACCGCAGCCGTCGTCATCGTCGGGATCGCCGGTACCGCACTGGCCATGCTCATCATCGACAGCCCCGCCGACCTCCTCGCTACTGCCTGGGGCCGGGTCCTGTTGATCAAACTCGGCCTCGTCGCCGCGGTAGCGATCATGGGTTACATCAACAACCGGTACGCCCTGCCCGCCTTGGACGCCTGGCGCCCCGGCACCGCCAGACTGCTGCGACGCACCGTCGCCGCAGAGGCCGCCGTCATGATCGTGATCCTCCTTGTCACCGCCATTCTCGTCGCCTCTCAGGCCTGATCAGGGAGACCGGTTTGGTCGGTGGGTTGGCTTAGGTATCGATCAGGCACGTGGGCGGCACACCAGCGCCGGCGTGCCCGTTTCCTCGACTTCGTCGCGCACGATGACCCCCTAGCTGACCCTGCTGGTTAATCCTGAGAGTCCAAGACCGGACGGCGGCCAGCACCGGTATGGACGTCGAGAATCCCTGCTGTGCCCCTCAAAAACCGGTGATCCGGGCAATTCTTACCTCGATCACCGGTTCTTGAGGGGCACAGCAGCCAGCAAACCCCCTTGGGGGTCAAAGCGGGCAACAGTTGCTGGCCTGCCAACCCGCGCAGGTTACGGATAGCTCGGGACTGCCCAATTGGCCAGCAGGGTCCTAGCTGGGTCAAAACGCGCGACCACTTCGACGCAGCGCCCGAGCACAGCATGATCACGGCAAGATTGAGGTCTCCTTCGCTACAGACGAGGAATTGGCCAGCAGGGTCAGCAACTGGGCCAAAACCGACAACCACTTCGCGCCAGTCTCACGTCGCGTCGGTGGTTTCGTCGATGACCCACTGGGCGTACGCGGGGTTCGCCGCGAGGACGGGCAGGGCGATCACGCACGGGACGTCGTAGGGGTGTTCGTCGTCGGCGCGCTTGACGA
>JANNPJ010000119.1:0-5111 GCA_031400005.1 Kineosporiaceae bacterium
CCGCTCGAACCGGACACTCACCCCCAGCACCCGGGCGGTCCCGACGGCCACGAGATCAGCCAGGCGGGCGCCGTCCTCACACAGTTTGACCCGCCCGATCCGCGGCAGCACCGCATGCCTGGCCTCACACCGGATCGTCCCGGTGCTGAACCGGACCGACCGGCGGGCCTTCCCCTTCCGCTTGAACCGGGGAAACCCGACCGGTTTGCCCTTCCGTTTGCCCTTGCGGGAGTTCCCCCAGTTCGTTAACGCTCGGGCGAGTTGGTCCAGGCCGGTGTTGAACGCCTCCTTACTCACCTCACGCCACCACGGCGCCACGGTGTCCTTGACCGCGTTCCAGTCCTTCCGCAACGAATACAACGACCACGACAGCGCCGGGGTCAGGTCAGGATCGGCGATGCCGTAAGACTTTTCGGCCTCGCGCTGCGACAGGTTCGCCATCACCCGGGCCCGACCCCAGTTGAACACCATCCGCGCCGCCCCGGCATGCGAACGTAACTCCCGCTCCTGAGCCGGGGTCGGATCCACGGCGAACCGGTACGCCAGCAACGTCATCGCGGGCCCCCCGCCGTGGCGGCGCCGAGCGTGCAGGCGGCCTCGTTCCGGCCGCCAGGCCTACCCGGCGGCGTCCCGTTCGAAGTCCTGATCCCGTCCCATTCCTGAAACGTACCCGCCACCACCGACAGTCCCCGGGGGTTATCCACACCCAGAACCGTCACCGGCGCACCCCTTTCAACAAACCCACCATGACAACCGACGCGCAACCAACCCGCTCACGGTGATCACCCGGCGTTGACACCTGGCCGACAGGCTCGGGCACCTCGTCCTGCGAGACCACGTACCCTTACTGCCAGACCTCACCCTCGCCACGAGGAAGGCCCGCAACACTCAAACACCACCGCCGCCACGCCATTAAGCGCTACTCAGCGCTCTAACGCCAACGGATGCAACCCCCACACCCCACCTCACTCGCTGGTCACTTCCGCTCGCGATTCCCCACCCTTTGGGCGGGAGGTGCCCCTGCATGGTTGCTCACTTCGCGGGCTGTGCTGCGCAACCGTGCACGATCGTCGCTTATCGGCTGGCGCCGGTGATCAACCACGCGTCGGTGCGAGCGCGATACCCGAGCAGGATGGCGCGCATCAGCATCCACGCACCGGCGAAGGCCGTCCAGAGCAGCACCAGCCCGCCTGTCCCGGTCGGGCCCCAGACGCCGATCGCCACCGCTATCGGAGCGAACGCGAGGGTCTGCGCGACCGAGGCGTAGGCCAGGAAGCGCCCGTCGCCGGCGCCGATCAGCACGCCGTCCAAAACAAAGACGTACCCCGCCAGTGGCTGCATCACGGCGGCGACCACGAGCGCTCCGGTGAGGGCGGTCCGGACCGCCGGGTCCGAGCTGAACAACGGGCCCAGCAGGCTGCCAAAGAGCAGCAAGATGACGCCGAAGACCGTGCCGACGCCTAGCCCCCAGCGCACCATCCGCGCGGTCGCGGCTCGGGTGCCCTGCACGTCTCCGGCTCCGAGCGCCGCTCCGGTCAGCGCCTGCCCGGCAATCGCCAGCGCGTCCAGGCCGAGCGCCAACAAGGTCCAAACATTCGTTGCCACCTGATGTGCCGCCAGCGCCGGGGCGCCCAGGGTCGCGGCGACGGCGGTGGTCAGCAACAGGACGGCCCGCAGCGCGATCGTCCGGACCAGCAAGGGGACGCCGCTTCGACCGGCCAGTCCGACTCCGGCCAGTCGAGGACGCAGCGATACGCCCGATCGTCGAGCCGCGCGGACGACGATCGTGACGGCCGCGATGGCCATCCCGAACTGGGCGATCACCGTGCCGATCGCCGACCCGGCGATCCCCCAGCCGACGCCGTGCACCAGGAGCAGGTTCAGCAGGGCGTTGGCGACCGCTCCAAGGGCCGCGATCCACAGGGTGGCCCGGGTGTTCTGCAGACCCCGCAGGACGCCCACCAGGGCCAGCACGATCAACATCGCCGGAATCCCAGGCAGGGACCAGCGCAGATAGGTCACGGCGGCCTCGAGTACCGGTCCATGCCCACCGATCAGCCGGATCAGCAGGGTCGCCGGCGGCCACAATGCGGCGGCGACCACCACGCCGATCACGGTCGCCAGCCAGGCTGCGTCGACACCGCCCGAGATCGCCCCGTCCTTGTCACCGGCTCCCATTCGCCGGGCAACCGTGCTGGTGGTGCCGTAGGCCAGGAAGACGAAGAGGTAGACGGCACTGGACAGGACCGCGCCGGCGAGGCCAAGACCGGCCAGTTCGGTGGTCCCCAGCCGGCCCACGATGGCCGAGTCGGCGAGCAGGAAGAGCGGTTCGGCGATCAGTGCGCCGAGAGCCGGGACGGCGAGAGCAAGGATCCGGCGATCGGTGGAAATCTGGCCCCTGGTCACCCCGACATCCTTCAGCACTCCTTCCCCACGGAAATCCACCCGTTGTCTGTGCGTCCTCAAGTGGTCATCAAATTGATACGGAACTTTCTTGCATCCACAGGCAGTGGACGACGGTTGCGCCGGTCAGAGGGGTGGACGTCGGGAATGCCGGAACCTGCGTCCCCAGGGTTTTCCACAAGCTGTGGGTAACTTTGCGGGTTTGTCCACGGGTTATCCCCAGGGTGGGGATGGTTGTTCACCGACCTGTGGACAAGCGCGTTGAGAGATGGTCCCCGGGGGCCGTACCGTCAGGGCTCGGTCAGGGGTGGAATCCAGGAACAGCATGATCGTGTGTCACCTAGGACATCGCAGAGTGTAATAGTCACTACTCTCCGAATTTGTCAGAGGTGCCCGCTTAGCTGATCCGTATCGCTACCAGGGTCGTTCCGGTACGGATGTCTGCTGAGGAAAGTAGGGTGCGATGTCGCTCGTCGATCTGCCGGTGACGCAGGGGGGGCCGCCACAGGATCTTGGGCGCACGCCCCCGCAGGACGTTGCAGCCGAGCAGAGCGTCCTGGGCGGCATGATGCTGTCCAAGGACGCCATCGCCGACGTCATCGAGGTGCTGCGAAGCAACGACTTCTACCGCCCGGCGCACGAGTTGATCTACGAATCGGTGCTCGACCTGTATGGCCGAGGCGAGCCGGCCGACGCCGTCACCGTGGCGGACGAGCTGACCAAGCGTGGTGAACTCTCCCGGATCGGCGGCCCGGCCTACCTGCACACCCTGATCTCCTCGGTCCCGACCGCGGCGAACGCCGGGTTCTACGCCCGGATCGTGCGCGAGCGTGCAGTGCTGCGTCGCCTGGTCGAGGCCGGCACCCGAATCGTGCAGCTCGGCTACGGCGGTTCCGACGGTCGCGGTGGTGGTGACGTCGACGAGATCGTCAACTCCGCCCAGGCCGAGGTCTACGCCGTGACCGAGACCCGGACCAGCGAGGATTACGCGCCGTTGGGCGATGTGATCGAGGGCACGATCGACGAGATCGAGGCGTCCAGTCATCGTGGCGACGGGTTGACCGGCGTCCCCACCGGCTTCGTCGACCTCGACCGGCTGACCAACGGTCTGCACGCCGGTCAGATGATCGTGATCGCGGCCAGACCAGCGATGGGCAAAGCGCTCGCTCTTGAAACCCAGCTGCCCACACCGACTGGCTGGACGACGATGGCGGACGTCGAGGTTGGCGACGAACTGATCGGTGCTGATGGTCGGCCGACGCGTGTGGTAGCGGCCACCGACGTGATGATCCATCGTCCGTGCTACGAGGTGACTTTCTCCGACGGGTCGTCGATCGTCGCTGACGCTCAGCATCAGTGGGTCACCGAGACCCGGGCCTCTCGGCGTTCGGCTTACGAGGCAGTGAAGGGGCACCGACCGCAGCAGACGTTCGCAGTTGTTCGTACCACCGAGGAGCTCGCGGCGACGCTGCGCTGTGAGACTTCTGACCGGCGGCTGAACCACAGCGTGACGAATGCGCAAGCTATGCAGCTACCCGAACGCGAGCTCCTGGTAGCGCCTTACGTCCTCGGTGCCTGGCTGGGCGACGGTACGAGCGCGACAGCACAGATCACTACGGCGGACCCTGGGATCGTCATGCGTCTCGAAGCAGAAGAGGCCGAATCGACGTTTGCAACCTTGCCAGCTCGATTGCAGAAGCTTGGGCTGGTGGAGAACGCGCACGTGCCGCAGGAATACCTGCGGGCATCCGAAGTGCAGCGGCGTGATCTGCTGGCCGGGTTGCTGGACACGGATGGCACCGTGGCCGTGACCGGTGCTGTCCAATTCGCTGTGACGAATGAGCGACTCGCGCTTGATGTGCAGGAGCTTGTCATTAGCCTGGGGTATCGATGCTCGATCATGCGAAAGCGCGTGAAGGGGCGCACTGAATCTTCCTCAATGGCATACACGCTGAATTTCACCACCGATGACGACGTGTTCCACCTCGAGCGCAAGCGGCTGCTGCATAAAGAGCGACGGATCCGTCGCTTCCAGCGCCGGGACTCGCGCTTCGTCACGGCGGTGCGGCCGATCGAGAGCGTGCCGGTTCGTTGCGTGCAGGTCGACAACGACAGCCACCTCTTTTTGGCCGGTCGGACGATGATCCCAACGCACAACTCCACCCTTGGTCTGGACATCGCTCGGTCTGCGGCGATTCATCACCAGATGGCGGCGGTGATGTTCAGTCTGGAGATGGGGCGCAACGAGATCACTATGCGTCTGCTTTCCGCCGAGGCGCGAATTCCCTTGCAGAACATGCGAAAAGGAACCATGCGCGAGGAGGACTGGACCCGGCTGGCGAAGACTATGGGGGAGGTCAGCGAGGCGCCGTTCTTCATCGACGACAGTCCGAACATGTCGCTGATGGAAATCCGGGCGAAGTGCCGTCGGCTGAAGCAGAAGCACGACCTCAAGCTGGTGGTGATCGACTATCTGCAGCTGATGACCAGCGGTAAGCGGGTCGAGAGCCGTCAGCAGGAGGTCAGCGAGTTCTCCCGGGCATTGAAGCTGCTGGCCAAGGAGATTCAGGTGCCGGTGATCGCGCTCAGCCAGCTGAACCGCGGGGCCGAGCAGCGGACGGACAAGAAGCCACAGATGTCCGATTTACGCGAGTCTGGCTGTTTGACATCGGATACCCGGGTCCTTCGAGCCGACACCGGTGCCGAGG
>JANNPJ010000133.1:0-1737 GCA_031400005.1 Kineosporiaceae bacterium
CATAAGTATTATCACTGGTACTGGCAGCAACTTATAAAAGAGGGCAGCTGGAATACGCTGCGCAGCGAAATACGGGCGGTAAGGAAAGAAGGGATCCCGCGACGCCGAACAGCAGGACGATCGTCGGGATCAGCAGTTCACCGCCGGCCACGCCCATCAGGGCGGCCACGATGCCGATCAGCAGGCCGGCCAGCACCCCGGCCGGGATCCGTACTACCGCCTGCAGGTGCAAGGCAGGCAGGGTTCCGGTGTGGTTGGCGGCCAAGGCTACGGCGATGAGCACGAGCAGGACGGCGAGGGTCTTGTAGAGGGTGGCCGAGCGCATCCGGGTGGCCCAACTCGCGCCGATCCAGGCACCGAGCAAGCTGCCCAGCAGCAGGTTCGCGGCCACGCCCCAGTGGGCGGTGACCTGGGTGAGCGGGACGGACAGCAGGCGGGCCGGTAACGCGGTCAGGACGACGACCAGGCTCATGGCTTTGTTCAGGATCACCGCTTGCAGGGCGGCGAACCCCGAAGATCCCGATCAGCAGAGGCAGACGGAACTCAGCGCCACCAAGGCCAATCATGCCGCCCAAGAGACCGATGATCGCGCCGGCAACAAACGCCCACAGCAGCCTGGTCCGCGGGCCGTCGTCGGTGGCCGCCGGTTGCGGCGAAGAGTTGGAGCCTTGCCCGGCGGTCACCGAAGCACGCTAGCCCACGAGCGGCCCGGGGAATCTTCTGAGCCGGCGGCCGGCCCGAACAAGCGAGGGCTGCCGCCGGACAGCGGGCAACCTTGATTGATCAGCAGCCCGGTGGCTGGGGTGCTAGTGGGCGAGGGCCTCGGTGCGGTCTTTGGCGGCCGCGGCCAGCGTGCCCTCGCCGATGCCGTGCTCGACGTCGTCCAGCGCGGCGAGGTACCGCTCGGCGTCCAGGGCCGCCGCGGTGCCGGACGCGGCGGCGGTGATGGCTTGCATGTACTCGTGGTCGATCACGTCACCGGCAGCGAAGACGCCGGGTAGGTTCGTGCGCCCGGAGCGGCCCTCGGTGAGGATGTACCCGGTGTCGTCCAGCTTGATCTGGCCGCGGACCAGTTCGACGCGCGGGTCATGGCCGATCGCCACGAACACGCCGGTGACGGCCAGATCACGCTCTTGCCCGGTGACGGTGTCGCGCAGTCGGATACCGCTCACTTTGGACTCGCCGTGGATGTCGATGACCTCGCTGTTCCAGGCGAATCGGATCTTCTCGTTTGCCTGGGCGCGCTCTTGCATGATCTTGGAGGCGCGCAGCGAGTCGCGCCGGTGCACGATCGTCACGGTTTTGGCGAAGCGGGTCAGGAAGGTCGCTTCCTCCAGGGCGGAGTCGCCGCCGCCGACCACGACGATGTCCTGGTCGCGGAAGAAAAATCCGTCACAGGTGGCGCACCAGCTGACGCCGTGCCCGGACAGTTCTTTCTCCCGGGCCAGGCCGAGTTCGCGGTACGCCGACCCGGTCGCCAGGATCACCGTCCGCGCGCGGTAGGTGGTGCCATCGTGCAGCGAGGCTTCTTTCACATCGCCGCTCAGCCGGACCTCGGTGACGTCATCGGGCACGAGTTCGGCGCCGAATCGCTCTGCCTGGGAGCGGATTTTGTCCATCAGGTCGGGGGCCCATGATGCCGTCGGGGAAGCCGGGGAAGTTCTCCACGTCGGTGGTGTTCATCAGCGCGCCGCCGGAGGTCACCGATCCCTCGAACACCAGCGGTTTGAGGTTGGC
>JANNPJ010000170.1:0-2111 GCA_031400005.1 Kineosporiaceae bacterium
GGTGGTCGCGCCGGTGACCCGACCGAGCAGCGCCTCCAGGTATGGCCCGGTCATCCAGAGCGCATACATGTTGAACAGAATGTGCAGCGGCGAGCTCGGCGAATGCAGGAACGCCGAGGTCAGCAGCCGCCAGGGTTCGGCGGTGGCGTAGACCGGAGCGAACTTGAAGTCACTGGTGATGCTCGAATCCGGGAGGATCTGCAGCAGGTAGGCCGCCGCGCACAGACCGATGATGGCCTGGGTGACCCTGGGTGCTTCGTTGCCGACAACGGCGCCACCGAACGGCGTGCGTGCCGTCCGGACACCCTTCGACCCCGCACGCACACAGTCGATGCACTGGATCCCGACCGCAGCCGGACGCTGGCACTCCGGACAGGTCGGGCGCTCGCATCGCTGACAACGGACGTAGGACTCACGATCGGGGTGGCGCGGGCAGACCGGAACGCCTGCCGCGTCACCCCCTGAAGACTGTGTGGTCACCCGCGCTCGATGGTGACCCGCTCGATCACCACGTCCTTCTCCGGACGGTCGCGCCGGTCGGTCGGGGCGGAACCGATGGCCGCAACGACGGCCCGGCTCGGCTCGTCGGCCACCTGACCGAAGATGGTGTGCTTGCCCTGCAGGTGGGTCGGGGTGCCCAGGGTGATGAAGAACTGCGAACCGTTGGTTCCCCGCCCGCCACGGATCCCGGCGTTCGCCATCGCCAGCACGTACGGCGTGGTGAACGACAGTTCCGGGTGGATCTCGTCGTCGAAGGCGTAGCCCGGGCCACCGGTACCGGTACCGGTGGGGTCGCCGCCCTGGATCATGAACCCGGAGATCACCCGGTGGAAGATCACACCGTCGTAGAACTTCTTGCCGGGGTTGGCCTCCTGCGTGCCTTCGGCGAGCTCGACGAAGTTGCGCACGGTCTTGACCGCGTGGTCCGGGAACAGCTGGAGGCGGATGTCACCGTGGTTCGTGTGCAGGGTGGCGAAGAGGGTCGAGGGAAGCGACTCGGTCAACGGGATGGTCCCTTTCACAATGCGGGTCGATGCTCGCGCCAGGCTTGTGGCAACGAACGCTCTGACCCGGCGGTCTGATGGTCTTGCCGCGGCCGGCGGCTGCCGTCGCGGCGATGTCTCGCTTTCAGTCTGTCACGCTTGACCTGAGGGACGAGCAGAGGACGGAAAGCGACTTTTCCGGGCGCCCTGGCGTGCCTCGGGTGGCAATCTCCAGGGATCAAGGAACGATGGGAGGAACGCGGCAAGACTCAAGCAGCTTCCCAGCCGCACGAAGAGGAGGACCAAGCCGTGAGAACGCGAAGCAAGCGAGCACGTCGACGCAATCAGGCGCACACCCAGTTCGAAACCGTGAAGGGCCGGATCGTACCGGTCGTCGAGCATGCCGCATCCGGTGCGCGGGATCGCGGTGTGCTCGTCGCCGAGCGTGTCGGCCCCGCCGTCGAGGCAGCTCGGGAGCGGGTCGGCCCGGCCATGCACACCGCCGTCGGATCAGCGCGAGAGAAAGCTGCCCCGGTGGTCGCTGACGTCCGTGACCGGGTGGTGGACGATGTTCTGCCCCGCCTGGCAGCAGGCGTTGCCGCCGCCTCGGCGGCAGCGATCACTGCCCGGGACAACGCGGTGGACTCCGCCGACTCGGCATTCGCCAACCTGCCGGCGAACAAGAAGAAGGCCAAGCGGCGCAGCCGTCGCCGTCGCTTCTTGTTCCTCACCGTGGCCATTGCCGCGGTGGCGGCAGGTATCGCCGCAGCCAAGGCACGCACCAAGCAGGAAGACCCGTGGACGACAGGGGCCTCCACCGGTTCGTTGAACGGCACCACCCGGTTGACGCCGGCACCACCGCCGGCCCCGGAACCCACCCCGGCTCCGACTGTGGGTGGCCTGCCCGTGACCGAGCCGACCGTGACAGGTGATCCGCTCACGGATCCGAATGTCGAGAACGCCGTCGAGGACACCTCCGTCCCCGTCGAAGAGCGCTGACCCAACCAAACCCCGCGATCTTGCACAAAGCGAAAGGTCACTTTGTGCAAGATCACGGGCCGTGGGGGTCAGGTGGTGGTTCCGGCCGTGGCCGGGGTCAGGTCGTAGACCGTGGTGCCACCGATCGTG
>JANNPJ010000270.1:0-8986 GCA_031400005.1 Kineosporiaceae bacterium
GGCAGACCCGGAGGCGTACGCGATCATGCAGACCCTGACGAGTCGGGGCGTGACACCGTCAACGGTAATGCTGCTTGCCCTGCGCACGGCGCGGGCCTCCAGCGCGCTCGCCGCGGACCTCAGCGATCTGCTCGCCGCTGAGGTGAAAGAGACCGAGCAGGCCGCCGAGCAGCTGTTGCCGCCATCCAAGGCAGACATCATCGATCTGGCGACCGTGATCACCAGAGAGATGCTCGGCCAGACCCTGACCTCGACCGCCCTGCCCTAGCGCCCAACCCACCTCCGCGTCGGGGCTGACGGCGTCGTGATCGGAGTGAATGTGGTACTGCGCGGACAGTACTAACGCCACTCCGATCACGACGCCGTCAGGGATCGGCAGGCCGAAGGCATTCTTCGCGCTGGCTGCCAGGCTGGGGGTGAGCAGAGCGTGCCGGAGTGGGGTCTGGGCGGCACGTCAGCGCCGGTGTGCCCGTTTCCTCGACTTCGTCGCGCACGATGACCCCCTCGCCGGGTCAAAACGCGCGACCACTTCGACGCAGCACCCGAGCAACCGAGCATGATCACGGCAAAATAGAGGTCCCCTTCGCTGCCGACGGGGAATTGACCAGCAGGGTCTCTGGCGGGGTCAAACCGCGTGCCGAACTCGAGGCAACGGGGCGGGCCAGGGTTACGGCGCGCTGATAGCGAAGATCATCTCGATCTCGACCGGCGAGCCGAGCGGCAACGCCGAGACCCCGACGGCGCTGCGGGCGTGTACCCCTGCGGCCCCGAACACCTCGCCGAGGAACTCGCTGGCACCGTTGATCACGAGCGGCTGGCCGGTAAAGGAGGGGTCGCTGGCGACGAAGCCGACAACCTTGACCACTCGGGTGATCCGGTCCAGGTCGCCGAGCACCGATTTCGCCGCGGCCAGCGCGTTCAGCGCGCAGATCCGAGCCAAGCCGGCGGCCTCGGCCGGGTCGACCAGTCCGTCCCCACCGCTACCGACCCGCCCGGCCACCGGCAGTGCGCCGTCCACAAACGGCAGTTGACCCGACGTCCAGACCCGGTCGCCGTCGAGGACGGCCGGGACGTAGGCAGCTACTGGCGGGGCAACGGCCGGCAAGGTGTACCCCAGCTCAGCCAGCCGTGCTTCGATCTGTCCAGTCATTGCCCTGCCGCTCAGTCGCGCGGGCGCTTGAGGTAACCCACGATCCCCTGCCCATCCGGGCCGGGAACCACCGTGACGAGCTCCCACCCGTCCTCGCCCCATTGATCGAGTATCTGCTTGGTCGCGTGAACGATCAGCGGCACCGTGACGTACTCCCACTTGACCATGCCCGGAGCCTATCCACCCGCGCGGTCTCCGCCCAACCCGGGCGCACCCTGCCCAACCCGGGTGGAGGTTGCGGCCCTGTCGCCGAGCGGCCGACAGCACGGCTGTTTACCCTGGCTACGTGGCTTCCTCCGGTTCTCGCTCGCACAACGGCCCGCCCGCCCGCAGAACGACCCCCGAAGACCACGAAAGCGATTGGAGCGGGGTTCGGCTGCACATCGTCACCGGAAAGGGCGGCACCGGGAAGACCACCGTCGCGGCGGCCCTGGCCCTCGCCCTGGCGGCCGGTGGACGGCGGACCCTGCTGGTCGAGGTCGAGGGACGGCAGAGCATCGCCCAGCTTTTCGACGTCCCCCCGTTGCCGTACGAGGAGACCCGGGTCGCGGTGGCGCCCGGCGGTGGCGTGGTATACGCCCTCGCCGTGGATCCGAAGGCCTCCCTGATGGACTATCTCGAGCTCTTCTACCATCTTGGCCGGGCGGGCCGGATGCTCGAACGGTTCGGCGCCGTCGACTTCGCCACCACGATCGCTCCAGGGCTGCGCGACGTGCTGCTCACCGGCAAGGTCTACGAGGCGGTCCGCCGGCGGGAGACCCTGCAGGCGGCCGGCAAGGGCGCGCCGCAGATCGAACAGCCGGTCTATGACGCCGTCGTGATGGATGCCCCGCCCACCGGGCGGATCACCCGCTTCCTGAACGTCAACGAGGAAGTGGTCGGGCTGGCCAAGGTCGGTCCGATCCGCAACCAGGCGAACTCGATCATGACCTTGCTGCGATCGAAACAGACCGCCGTCCACTTGGTGAGTGTGCTGGAGGAGATGCCGGTTCAGGAGACTGCGGATGCCGTCAGCGAACTGGGTGCGCTCGGCCTGCCGGTGGGTGCGGTGATCGTGAACATGGTCCGGGAACCGTTCCTCAACCAGGCCACCCTGGAGTCGGCCATCGGCGGTGACATCGACCGGGCCGAGGTGCTGGCCGGGCTGTCCGCAGCGGGGCTCGGCCGACGCTCCCGGGCCACCGGAAACGACACCTCCCCGGCGGCGCTGGCCACCGCTCTGCTGGCCGAAGCGGCCGCCCACGGCGCCCGGGTGCGAATGGAACGAGACGAACGGAAGGAACTGATCGCTTTGAACCGCCCGACGTACGAGCTACCGGCCGTGGCCTCGGGAGTTGACCTGGGCACGCTCTACGGCCTGGCCGCCGAGCTGACCAGGCAGGGCGCCGCGTGAACTCCGACTCGCAGTCCAGGAAATTGGACATCGATGCCTTGCTGGACGACCCGCAGACCCAGATCGTGGTCTGTTGCGGCTCCGGCGGCGTCGGCAAGACCACGACGGCGGCGGCGCTCGGCCTGCGCGCAGCCGAGCGGGGACGACGGGTGGTCGTACTCACCATCGACCCGGCGCGAAGGCTGGCTCAGGCGATGGGCCTGGACCTGCTGGACAACACCCCGCGCCCGGTGGGCGGCATCGACGACGCCAAGGGCGGCCGACTCGACGCGATGATGCTTGACATGAAGCGCACCTTCGACGAGGTGATCGAGACCCACGCCACCCCGGAGAAGGCCGCCCAGCTCCTCGCCAACCCCTTCTATCAGGCACTCTCCAGCTCTTTCGCCGGCACTCAGGAGTACATGGCGATGGAGAAACTGGGGCAGCTGCGGGCCCAGGCGGACGCCGACCCCGATGGTTGGGATCTGGTGGTGGTGGACACCCCGCCCAGCCGGTCCGCGCTTGACTTTCTCGACGCCCCGCAGCGGCTCGGCTCGTTCCTGGACGGGCGCTTCATCCGCATCCTGAGCGCCCCGGCCCGAGTCGGCGGCCGGGCCTACTTGAAGGTGATGTCGACCGCCGTCGGCACCGCAACCGGGCTGATGACCAAGATCATCGGTGCTCAGGTATTGCGTGACGTTCAAACCTTCGTCGCGGCCCTGGACACGATGTTCGGCGGTTTCCGGGAGCGGGCGGACGCCACGTACCGACTCCTGCAGGCTCCGGGGACCGCGTTCGTGGTGGTCGCCGCCCCGGAGCGGGACGCGCTCCGGGAAGCCTCGTACTTCGTGGAGCGGTTGGCCGCCGAGCGGATGCCGTTGGCCGGGTTGGTCTTGAACCGAGTGCATTCCGGGCCGGGCGAGGGTCTGTCGGCCGAGCGAGCGCTGGCGGCGGCCGAGGACTTGGATGATTCGGGTGAGTCTGAGCTGACCGCCGGCCTGCTGCGGATCCACGCCGACCGGATGCGGCTCAGCGAGCGGGAGCAGGGTCTGGCGAGCCGGTTCTTCCAGGCGCACCCATCGGTGCGGGTCGCCCAGGTTCCGGCCAAGCCGCAGGACGTGCACGATCTCGACGGCCTTCGCGCCATCGGCGACGACCTCACCGGAGCGGCCTGATCGCGCTCGCTTCTGACCACGCCGTCCCTTCCGACAACGCTGTCCTTACGACAAACGCCGTCCTGTCGACAAACAAGGAAGGCGCCCGTGGTGACCCTCCAATCACCACGAGCGCCTCACCTCGACCAGCCCCCTTGCCGCCGATCGTGCCAATAACGTTCTAGTCAGCCGATTCGCTGTTCGCCCTTCGGACGACAGACGCCCCCGGTAACCCTTCCGTCGAGCAGATTCTGTGGTTGTCGGTTAGCCCGCCTGAACTGAGACGTTTTCGTCCAGCAAGTCGATCAGTCGGACCTGTTCGGCCCGGGCCGTCTCCAGCAGGCGCCGCCAGGACTGAACGTTCGGTCGCCGCCGCAGCAGTGCCCGGCGTTCGCGTTCGGTCATCCCACCCCACACCCCGAATTCGATCTTGTGGTCAAGCGCGTCGGACAGACATTCCGTCCGCACCGGGCAGGACAGGCACACCGCCTTGGCCCGGTTCTGCGCTGCGCCTTGAACGAACAGCGCGTCGGGATCACTACTCCGACATGCGCCTTTCGCTGCCCATTGGTTCACCGTCACACTCATTTCTTTGGCCCTCCCTGGACCCCCGTGGGTCCGAGCTCACCCCCGAGCCGAATCCCTCTAACGATGACGTTAGGTGAGCAACCCTTACGCCAATAAGGGCCGGATGGCTGAATCTACATCGGCCGAAGTGACGATGAGTTACTCACTGCAATCACTGCGTTACAGAAAGTATCGGATTGAGCGTGTGTGTCGTCGGTCCTTCACATCCATCTGAGTGATCGCCCCGACCTTGTTCGAGATGCCCGTAATCGAGTTGTGACCTGCACGCCTTCACCCACCCACGTACCGCTCTCGCTCGGTCGGACACCTCTGAACTGTCGATCGTTCGAGCTCTGGATTTCGTTACGCCGCCGATTCAGGCCCCCGAGGACCGTCCGGGAACCCCGACCCGTCCGCTCCTAAGGCCCTGCCGACAACTGTCTAGGAGTCACGCTCCGCATCGACAGATACTCATTCGGACCATGAAGTTCAACGGATTTGCGCGATCTATCCGAAGATCTCCTCGCCCGGCGTGAGCTCCTCGAAATGTCAGCCCTACGGCCTAAGCTGTAGACCATGCCCACGGCTCTTCGCATGCGCAACGTTCTCGGCCTACTCGCGGCCTTTATCGTCACGAGCATGGCCGGCGGCGTCCTGGCGGCTGGCCTCGCGATGCCGGCCGTGGGTGCCTCTGGCGTACTGACCAAGAACTCGGTGACCTTCTTCGACTCGCTGCCCAGCGAGTTGTCCCAGGAGCCGCTGGCCGAGGCCTCCCAGCTGCTCGCCTCCGATGGCTCCCGGATCACCACGTTCTTCGAGGAGAACCGGGTTACCAAGCCGCTCAAAGACATTTCGCCGTTCATGCAGTGGGCGATCGTGGCGGTTGAGGACGCGCGGTTCTTCGAGCACGGCGGGGTCGACCCGCAGGGCCTGGCCCGAGCCGCGATCGTCAACAAGATGACCGGGCACACCGCTCAGGGCGCCTCTACCCTGACCCAGCAGTACGTCAAGAACGTGCTGGTGGAGGCCGCCAACGCGAGGGGCGACAAGGTCGCCCAGGCGCAGGCCACCGAGCAGGTCGCCTCCCGCAAGGTCAAGGAGATCCGGTATGCGGTGGCGCTGGAAAAGCAGATGCCCAAGTTGGAGATCCTCAACCGGTACCTGAACATCGCCTGGTTCGGCGGCAAGATCAACGGTGTCGAATCGGCAGCCAAATACTATTTCGGCACGACGGCGAAGAAGCTCACGTTGCCGCAAGCAGCCACCCTGGCCGGCATGATCCAGAACCCGCCGAAGTACAGCCCGAGGTACAACCCCAAGACCTCGATCCAGCGCCGCAACCTGGTGCTTTCCAAGATGCTCGAACAGCAGAAGATTGATCAGAAGGCGTACGACGTCGCGGTCAAGACCAAGCTCGGCCCCAAGATCACGACCACCGCCAACGGCTGCGCCAACGCCGGCAAGAACGGGTATTACTGCGAGTACGTGCGCCGGCAGATCATCGACAACAAGGCCTTCTCCGCCCTGGGCAAGACCCCCGAGGAGCGGGCGAACTCGCTGAAGCGCGGCGGCTTGAAGATCACCACGGCGATGAGCCCCAAGATCATGAAGGCCGCCTGGAACAGTCTGACCTCCACCATTCCGCCCAAGGACAAGAGCCGGGTCGCGACCGCCACCGTGACCGTGGAGCCCGGCACCGGCCTGGTGCGGTCGATCCAGCAGAACAAGCTGTACGACCCGGCCGATTCGAAGGGCAAGATCACCGGTAGGACGGGGCTGAACTACTCGGTGGACAAGGAGTGGGGTGGCGGCAACGGTTTCCAGACCGGCTCGACCTTCAAGCCGTTCACCCTTGCTGCCTGGTTGAAGGCGGGCAAGTCACTGAATGCCGTGGTCCCCTCCTCCTCCGGGGTGGCCTCCTTCGGCGAGTTCAAGTCCTGTAATCCGGAGTACAGCAGGAGCCCCAGTTACACGTACTTCAACGCCGGTGACGGCCAGCCCAACGGCGACTCGATGAGCGTCTGGGACGGGACGGCCAAGTCCGTCAACGGTGTCTTCGTGTCGATGGAGAAGCAGCTCGACCTGTGCGACATTCGCAAGGTGGCGGAAAGCGTGGGCGTCCACCTGGCTGCGACTCGCGACGACTTCTGCACCACGAAGAAGTCCGACCGGACCGACCGGCTGCCCAACTGCGCACCCTCGCTGACTCTCGGCGTCGCCGACATCTCGCCGATGACGCTGTCGGCCGCCTACGCCACCTTCGCCGCCAAGGGTAAGTACTGCGCCCCGATCGCGGTGACCTCGATCAAGGACCGGTACGGGAAATCCCTGCCGATCCCGAAGGCCAACTGCAAGCAGGCACTGGATGAGGGCGTCGCCAACACGGTGAACCTCGGCCTCAGCAAGGTCCTCACCCCGGCAGGCACCGGCGCCAGATTGGGGACGATGCCCGGCGGCCGTCCGGCCTCGGGCAAGACCGGTACGACGAACGACTCGGTCGACACCTGGTTCGCCGGCTACACCCCGCAGTTGGCCACCACGGTCTGGGTCGGCGACCCCGAGACGTACCCAACCGGGAGGAAGAACAGCAGCGGAAATGAGATTTGGGCTCGCAAGAGCTTGAACTATCGGACGATCGACGGCCGCCGTCAGGGGAACGTGTACGGCGCCACCTTCGCCGGGGTGATCTGGAAGAAGATCATGGTTGAGGCGGTCAAGGGCACCGAGATCAAGCGCTTCGGCGGGGCCGACTCCAAGCTGCTGGTCTCGCCCAAGAAGCAGGTGCCGGACGTCAAGGGCAAGAGTGTGGACGACGCCAGAGCGATCCTCAAGGAGGCCGGGTTCAGCGTCAATATCAGCAACGATCCGGCGAAGTCCAAGTACCCGGTGGGCTCGGTCGCGTCCACGTCACCGGACGGCGGATCGTTCGTCGCGGCCGGAAGTACCGTCACCATCACTGTCAGCGCCGGCGGGGGCGAAGATGACGACGATAAGGATAAGGGAGACAAAAAAGGGGATAACAACAACGGCCCGGCCGATGACGAGCGCGGAAACGGCTGAGAACCGCTCGGTGGAAATGATGGCGGCGGTTTCACCGGAGCCATGAGGGACGGCCCGGCGCGCAGCAGGCGCTATCTCTGGTGGCTGCTCGGGATCGCCGGGGCGACAGCGCTCGTCGTCTCGCTCTACCTGGGCTTGCTTCCTGTCCTGCTGATCCTGAACTGGGCGAACCGAGCCGACCAGATGGAGCAAAGCGAGATCGACTGGCAACGGCAGTCTGCGACCAAAGTCCAGGTCAGGCTGCAGGCCGCCGCTGTGGACGGAGAACTGACCGCCCCGGAGATCACCAAGGCGGTAGGCAAGCTGTGGCCGATCGAGCGCACCGCGGACGAGATCCGGGTGCCGACGAGCCACCACACGGCCGTCCCCGGCTGCTCTCTCGTGGTCCTGACCCTGCCGCTGGGACCGGCTACGAAAAGCTCCCTGGTGAATGCTCCATGCCCGACGGAATCGGTGCCGGTGCCGTCGACAGTGTCCGACTGAGTGTTGCTGCCTCGACTCGGGCGTTGATGAATATCCAGCTCCCGAGGAAGGCACTCAGTCAAACGGCTTAGGGTGTTCCCCATGCCCTTGGCCCCCCCGACCCGTAACCTCTTCCGCTTGATCGGTGCCTTCGTCATCGCGAGCATGGCCCTCGGCCTCCTGGTCGCAGGCCTGTTGGTGCCGGCCGCGGGTGCCACGGGCTTGCTGACCAAGAGTTCGGCGACGTTCTTCGACTCGCTACCGAGCGAGTTGAGCACGCCACCGCCGTCCGAGAACTCCAGGATGCTCGCCGCCGACGGCTCGGTGATCACCACGTTCTTCGAAGAGAACCGCAGGACCGTCAGCCTGGACAAGATCTCCCCGTTCATGCAGAAGGCGATCGTCGCGATCGAGGATTCCCGGTTCTACGAGCACGGCGGGATCGACCCCAAGGGCCTGGCCCGGGCCGCGGTCGTCAACCAGATCACCCATCGCTCGTCCCAGGGCGCGTCCACGCTGACCCAGCAGTACGTGAAGAACGTGCTCGTTGAGGCCGCCGCGGTCAAGGGCGACGACGCCGGAGAAGATGCGGCCAGAGACAAGAATGCCGGCCGCAAGGTGCAGGAGATTCGCTACGCGGTCGCGCTGGAAAAGCAGCTGACCAAGGACGAGATCCTCAACCGCTACCTGAACATCGCCTCCTTCGGTGGGACGATCAACGGCATCGAGGCGGCCGCCAGGTACTACTTCCACACCACGGCCGCGAAGCTGACCCTGCCGCAGGCCGCCACCCTGGCCGGCGTGGTCCAGCTGCCGGGCAAGTACAACCCGCAGCAGAACCCGGAGGCGGCGGTAGCCCGGCGGAACGTCGTGCTCAACCGAATGCTGCAACTCAAGGTCATCGATCAGGCTGCGCGTGACGCCGCGGTGGCGAGCAAGCTCGAGCTCGATATCACTCCGGTCGCCAACGGCTGTGCCAACACCAGACACCAGCAGGGCTATTACTGCGAGTACGTCCGTCGGCTGATCATCGACGGTAACGGCTTCACTGCCCTCGGCAAGACCCCGGAGGCTCGCGAGAACGCGCTGAAGCGCGGCGGCCTGACGATCAAGACGGCGATGGATCCGAAGATCGTGACCGCAGCCTGGAAGGCGGTCAAGATGATCCCGCCGAAGGACAAGAGCAACGTCTCGGCCGCGACCGTCACCGTCGAGGCC
>JANNPJ010000290.1:0-4905 GCA_031400005.1 Kineosporiaceae bacterium
GCCACGAAGACCGCGGCCACGCCGATCACGACGCCGTCGGCGGCCCGGCGGGCGAGGGCTGCTCGAGTGCGGCTCGGGCCCGGAGTCTGGATTCAGGGTGGAACGGCCCATGCGTCGAGGGTACCTGTCGGGTCATTTCCAGGGGATGAGAAAAGAATCGCGGCGCGGCGCTGGTCCCGATTGGCCCAACCAGGAGGTAGCTTTACCAGTCGTGAGTGGATTGCGCCGATGTTCGCGGCCCGCATGCCAGCGAGTAGCTGTCGCGACGCTGACCTATGTGTACTCGGACTCCACCGCAGTGCTCGGGCCGCTCGCCACCTACGCTGAGCCGCATTGCTATGACCTCTGCGCGGTCCACGCCGAGCGGCTCACCGCTCCGCGAGGCTGGGAGATCGTCCGGCTCTCGCCCGAATTCGTGCCGTCGGCCCCCTCGCACGACGACCTCCTGGCCTTGGCTGACGCAGTCCGAGAGGCGGCCCGGCCCCGACCGCCGGATGGGGTAAGCGCCGCCGAGGCCGAGCTGTCGGCCGTCGAGGTCGGACGCCGCGGTCATTTGCGGGTACTGCGCGATCCGCTGCCCTGACCACGCGAGTCGGCGGGTCTTTGACCAGCCGACGGCCGGGCCGTCGACCCTGATCGGCCGTCCCTGATCCGGTCGGTCTTTGTCCGGTTGAGTGCCGACCGCACCGAATGTCGGGACACGCCGCAAGTTAAACCCACTGGCCAGTACAGCCGAGAAGACGGAAGCAACGCAGCGCCGCGAGTGCGCTGTGCCCTCTGAACGGCGAAGGATTCCACCCAGATGTCAGCTCAGGCCAGCACCAGCACCCTGCCCCCGGCGTCCATCACGCGAACTCCAGCGCGTGGCCGTCGACGTGGCCGCGCGGCCGGACCCTCGATCCCGCTCGGTTCGCTCACCCAGCGAGAGCACCGGGCCGCGATCGAATGCCAGGGCTGTGGAAGCACTCGGGTGACCCGGTTGTCGATGAGTCTCACCGACGGCACCCCGGTGGAGTTCACCTCCTGCCATCGCTGCGAGCACCGCACCTGGGAGCACGGTGGCGACGCGCTGAGCGTGGAGTCGGTGCTGGATCGCACCCGCCGCGACTGAATAGCGGGTGCGAATAATACGCCAGTAATGCCGGATTATTCGCTCTTCGCTCGATCTCCCTCGGTTGAAGTGCACACATGATCGGGCGGCCTCGGTTAGCCTTCAGCGGTGTCTGAGCTCACCGAGATCGTCAAAGCCAACGACATTCGTGGCCGTGTTGGGAAGCAGCTGAACGACCGGGTCGCCCGGGCCTTCGGCTCCGCCTTCGCCCGCGCCGTCCTGACCTCCGACCCCGATGGGCCTCCCGGCCGGGTGATTGTCGGTCACGACATGCGCGATTCCTCGCCCGAACTCGTCGAAGCGTTCACCGATGGAGTCACCGGTGAGGGGGCGGACGTCGTCCTGATCGGGCTGTGCAGCACCGACGGGTTGTATTACGCCAGTGGGTCGCTGAATGCCCCCGGGGTGATGTTCACCGCCAGCCATAACCCGGCCGGCTGGAACGGAATGAAGATGTGCCGGTCCGGTGCCCGCCCGATCGGGCTGGACAGCGGGCTGGGCACCATCCGTGACCTCGCCCAGGCGCTGCTCGATCACCCGGTCTGGGGAACCGACGACGCGCCGGAACCGATCGTCCGGGGCACCGTCACCAGGCAGGACACGCTGTCCGGGTACGCCCAGCACTTGCGCGGTCTGGCCCCACTTCCGACCGAGCGCAGGATCAAGGTCGTGGTGGATGCAGGCAACGGCATGGCGGGCCTGACCGTCCCGGCCGTGCTCGGGACCATGCTCGGCCTACCGGAACTGCCGCTGGAGATCGTGCCGCTGTACTTCGAGCTGGACGGCACCTTTCCAAACCACGAGGCGAATCCGCTCGACCCGAAGAACCTGCTCGACCTGCAGCGGGCGGTTCCGGCGCACGGTGCCGACCTCGGCCTGGCCTTCGATGGCGACGCCGATCGCTGCTTCGTCGTGGACGAGCGGGGCGAGCCGATCAGCCCGAGCGCGATCACCGCGCTGGTTGCTGCCCGCGAGATCGCCAAGGAAAAGGCGGCCGGCCGGTCGGCGACGGTGATCCACAACCTGATCACCTCCCGGACGGTGCCCGAGGTGATCGAGGAGAACGGCGCGAAGGCCATCCGGACCCGGGTCGGACATGCCTTCATCAAGGTTGAGATGGCCAAGGCGGACGCCGTGTTCGGCGGCGAGCACTCGGCGCACTACTACTTCCGCGATTTCTGGTTCGCCGACACCGGCATGCTGGCGGCGCTGCACGTGCTGGCGGCCCTGGGTGAGCAGTCCGGCTCGCTCTCCGACCTGGTCGCCGAGTATGAGCGCTACACCCCGAGCGGCGAGATCAACTCGGTGGTGGACGACGTCGATGCGGCAACCGCCCGGGTGGCGGCCGCGTTCGAGGGGCGGCCCGGCGTCGTCGTCGATCAACTCGACGGGCTGACCGTCAGCCACGAAGCGGACGCCGAGGTCGGAACGGACGGCAATTCCGGGCTGTGGTGGTTCAATCTGCGGCCCAGCAACACCGAGGCGTTACTCCGGTTGAACGCCGAGGCCAGCGATGCTGCGGTGATGGAGCGGATCCGCGATGAGGTTCTCGGACTGGTCCGGGTCGCTGAGCTGGCCGCGGATACGTCAGGATAGCTCCGTGACCGCCATCGAACCCTGGCTGCGCGAGATCCTGCGCTGCCCTTCGTGCCATTCCGCCCTGGTCGACGAACCGGGCCCGCAGGGCCCCGAACTGCAGTGCACTGGTTGTGCCCTGGCCTACCGGGTCGACGACGGGATCCCGGTCCTGTTGGTCGATGAGGCCCGTACGCGGACCTGAGATGGCACTCGACGAGCAACTCCTCGATGATGCCGACGCGCTCATAGCGGCCGATCCTTCCGGCAGCCTGCGGGCCCTGGCGATGGCTGGGGCCCAGGTCCGAATGGCGCTGACGGCCACCGCCGACGCGGGGACGGCCCGAATCGTCGCTGACGGTCGCCCCCGGGCGGTCGTGGTGGCGAGCCTGGGCGGTTCCGCGGTGGTCGGCGACGTGCTGACGCTGTTGGCGGGGAGCAACTCGCCGGTGCCGGTCTCGGTCCGTCGCGGCCTGCCGCTGCCGGGTTGGGTCGGCCCGCTCGACCTCGTGGTCGCCGTCTCGATGTCCGGTCGGGCCCCCGGTCCGCTCGGACTCGCGGCCGAGGCGGCCCGTCGAGGATGCCGGTTGCTGACCGTCGGTTCGGCCCGCTCACCGTTGGCCGAGGTCTCCGAGCGAACCGGTGGTGTGCACGTCGCCGTCCCACCGGGTCCAACGGCGGCGTCCCGGGCCTCCCGGATGGCGCTCTGGTCGCTGGTTACGCCGGTGATCTCGGTGGCCCATGACCTCGGGCTGACGGATGCTTCACGGATGGTCCTGGAGCGAGTGGCGGCCCGGCTGGACGCCCAGGCCGAGATGTTCCGGCCCTCGTCCGACGCCTTCGTCAACCCGGCCAAGTCACTGGCCTTGGAGCTGTCCGGGGTTGTCCCGGTGGTCCTCGGCGACGGTGACGTCACCGCGGTCGCGGCGTCCCGGGCAGTATCGATGCTGGCCCGGACGGCGCGGGTACCGGCGATGCGGGGAGCCCTGCCGGACGACGCCGGCGATGTGGTGGCCACCTTCGACGGTCCGCTCGCTGTCCGCCCGACCGCTGACCTGTTCGCCGACCCGGACTTCGACGGCGCTCCGGCGTCCCCGCTGCTGCGACTGCTGCTGCTGCGGGACGCCGCACCTACTCCCGACCGCCCGGACGGGTCCTGGCTGGAGACCAGCCGGACCGCGGACGCCGTCCGGTTGACCGCCCAAGACGCGGGAGTTCGGGTTACCGAGATCGCCGCTGATCCGGGGCACCCGCTGGAGCGGTTGGCCGACTTGATCTCGCGTACCGACTTCGCCGCCGTCTACATGGCGCTGGCCGGCGGCATCGACCCGCTGACCTCCCCGCATGTCGCGGACCTGCGGGACCGAACACACTAAGAGCCTGTTTACTCGGCTGGGCTTGGCTGCTCTGGGTGCTCGTTGATCAGGGCGGCGATGCCGTCGAGCATGCGGGCCAGACCGAAGTCGAAGGCGCGCTGCGGGTCGTACGCGGCCTGCAGGGTCTCTCCGACAGTGGCGCCGACCCGGGCCGCCACCGGATACCGCTGCGGGTCGAACACCTTTTCCAGCAGCGGGGCGTGAGCCTGCCACCACTGCATATCCGTGAGTCCGGTGCGCTGCTCGGCCAGGGCGATGTCCGCCGCGCCCCGGGCCGTGTTCCGGGCCAGGCCGTCGATCAGGCTGACCACCGCATCCATCTCGTGGTCGTCCAGTCCGCAGCCCTCCACCGCGCGAAGATCCCGGTCGTAGGCGTCCATCACGTTCGGCCCTAGCGGCGGTCGGCTGACCGCGACCTGGAGCATCCACGGATGCTTGAGGTACATCGCCTGGTAGCGGTGGGCGACTCGGGACAACGCCGTCCGCCAGGTGGGTTCGTTGCTCGGCGCGCTGGCGGAGTCGAGGCGGAGCATCTCGCCGTAGGCGGTATCAAGCATCAGGTCGAGGAGCTCGGCCTTGCCCGGCACGTACCGGTAGAGCGACATCGTGCCGACCCCGAGTTGTTCGGCGACCTTGCGCATGGACAGCGAGCCCAGCCCTTGGCTGTCGGCCACCTCGATCGCCGCGGCGACGATCCGGCCCAGGTCGAGGCCCCGCTTCGGGCCGCGGGTCGGTGCCTCCTGGGTGCCCCAGAGCAGTTGCATGCTGAGCGTCGGATCTCCGCCACCGCTGTACTCGGTCATCAGGCCCATCCTAAAACTGGGTAGACAGTACGCAGTACGT
>JANNPJ010000295.1:0-26767 GCA_031400005.1 Kineosporiaceae bacterium
GTTCGCCGCCTAGATTCGCCGCAAGCGGGTGGATCGAATGCGGTCCCTTCCTCATTGGCGGTGGCACCTGGACGAGGTTTTCGTGAAGATCAACGGCGTGACCCATTACCTCTGGCGGGCGCTTGCCTTCCCCAGCCGCCAGGACGACTACCGCCGCCGGCTGACCACTCACGTCGTAACGCCTCCTGGCTCGAGCTACTACCGAGCTCCCCCTACCTGATTCGAACAGGTACCTCAAGGCTCCAAAGGCCTGTGTGCTGCCGTTACACTAAGGGGGACCACCCGAACTGGTTCGGGCCGGGGGACAGTCTGCCAACTCCCAGGCCTCCGCGTCGCATCGGGGCCACAAATACCGACCTGTTACCAGACCGATCCTCGGGTTACGTTTGGGTAGGTTGCGGATTGTAGCCACATGATCACAGTTTTCAGGGAGCCCTTGTGGCCACACCGGCAGCAGCCGAAGCGCAGCCTCACATCGACCCGAAACCCAAGCGCGGCGGCGAGCAGACCGCACTGCTGATCTTCATCGTCCTCCCCTTCGTCGCGCTGCTGGCCGCCGTCCCGTTCGCCTGGGGCCGGGCGCTGCACTGGCACGACCTGGTCATCACCTTTGTGCTCTACGTCTTCACTGGCCTCGGCATCACCGTCGGCTACCACCGGTTCTTCACCCACGGCTCGTTCCGGGCCGGTACCTGGCTGACCGTCGTGCTGGCGGTGGCGGGGTCGATGGCGATCGAAGGGCCGGTGCTGCGCTGGGTGGCCGATCACCGGCGGCATCACGCGTTCAGCGATCGGGACGGTGACCCACACTCCCCCTGGCGCTACGGCGAGAGCGTGCCGGCCCTGATCCGCGGCCTGTTGCACGCCCACCTCGGCTGGCTATTCGATCCGGAGAACACCAATCCCCAACGGTATGCACCGGATCTGTTGCGCAATCGCGCGGTGATGCTGGTCTCCCGGGCCTTCGCACCGATCGTGATCTTCTCGCTCGGACTCCCCGCGCTCCTCGGCTGGCTGATCACCGGAACCTGGCAGGGTGCACTGACCACGTTCTTCTGGGGATCGCTGGTTCGGGTCGGGCTGCTGCACCACGTCACCTGGTCGATCAATTCGATCTGTCATGCGATGGGTAAGCGGCCGTTCCGCAGCCGAGACCGCTCCGGCAACGTCTGGTGGCTGGCCCTGCTGTCGTTCGGCGAGTCCTGGCACAACCTTCACCACGCGGACCCGACCAGCGCGCGGCACGGCGTGCTCCCGGGCCAGATCGACGCCAGCGCCCGGACCATCCAGATCTTCGAGAAGTTCGGCTGGGCCACCCAGGTCCGCTGGCCCGACCCCGCCCGAGTCGAGGCCCGAAAGGCGTGAGCGAGCCCGGAGGCGCACCACTTGCGAACATAATGACACGGTGACTACCGCGCGCCCGCCCTCGCTACCCGACCGGCCCCGCGCGCCCCGAAACGGCACCCGAGCCCGGATGACTGGCCAGCAACGGCGCGAGCAACTTCTGGAGGTCGGGCGCAAACTCTTCGCGGAGAAGGGCTTCGAGGGCACCAGCGTCGAGGAGATCGCCGCCAGCGCCGAGGTGTCGAAACCGGTGGTCTACGAGCACTTCGGCGGCAAGGAAGGGCTGTACGCCGTAGTCGTCGACCACGAACTGCAGAAACTGCTGCAGGCGATGACCGCCGCCTTGAGCACTCCGGCCCGCCCCCGGGAAACCTTGGAAGTGGCGGCCCTCACCCTGCTCGATTACATCGAGACCGAGACCGATGGGTTCCGGATTCTGGTCCGCGATTCTCCGGTTGCTCAGGCCACCGGGGGTTTCGCCAGCTTGATCAGCGACGTCGCTAGCCACGTCGAGCACATCTTGGCGGCCCAGTTCGCGGCCCGCGGCTTCGATGCCCGAGTCGCTCCGTTGTACGCCCAGATGCTGGTCGGAATGGTTGCGCTGACCGGCCAGTTCTGGCTGGACCACCGCAACGTCGAGAAGGAGGAGGTGGCCGCGCACCTGGTCAACCTGTCGTGGAATGGACTCAACGGGCTGGAACAGCGGCCCGTACTGAGCGGTCGAGCAGCGCCGGCCCAAGCAGCAGTCAAGGCAGAACTTGGCCCGACGGGTGGATGAGGTCGACCGGATCGTTCTGGCCTGGCGGCGGGAGCGACCGGATCTCGACGTCGCCCCCCTGGAGGTCCTTTCTCGGGTCACCCGGCTGGCCCGGCACCTGGACCGGGCCCGATCCGCGGCGTTCGCCAGGCACCAGCTGGAGACCTGGGAGTTCGACGTCCTTGCTGCCCTGCGTCGATCGGGTCCGCCGTATCGGCTCTCCCCCGGTCAGCTGGTCGCCCAGACGATGGTGACCAGTGGGACGATGACGAATCGGATCGACCGCCTGGCCGGGCGTGGACTGGTTCGCCGTCGACCTGATCCGGCGGACGGGCGTGGCGTGATGGTTCAGCTGGAAGATGGTGGACGGTTGCTGGCGGATGCGGCGCTGGCCGATCTGCTGCAGGTGGAGCGCGGCGTGCTTGCTGTGCTCGACCCGGGTGAGCATCAGCGGCTGTCCGGGATACTGCGTGATCTGCTCACTACCCTGGAATAGGACTGCCGATCAGCGGTACCTCGCCGCTGCGGGTGAGGGGATTGCCATGACCGTGGCCAGAGGCGTCGATCTGTTGGTCGTGGCCCAGCATTTCCGCAATGCGTACGGCGCTTTCAACGTGATCCAGTTGGAACACGCCCAGGCGATCATCGCAGGGGCGGAAGACGCCGAATTGCCAGTGATCATCCAGATCAGTGAGAACGCCGTCCGGTATCACGGTGGGCTGGCGGCGATCGGGACGGCGACGTTGATCATGGCGCGGGACTCCGAGCTCCCGATCGTCGTCCATCTTGACCATGCCGAGGACGTGGATTTGATCGCGGAGGCCTTGGACCTGGGATTCAAGTCGATCATGTTCGACGGTTCGAAGCTGCCATGGAAGGAAAACCTCGCTAAAACGGCAGAGATCGCCCGGATTTGCCACAACGCGGGTGCTTCGGTGGAGGCCGAACTCGGGGCGATCGGCGGCAAGGACGGCGCACATGCTCCGGGCGTTCGGACCGATCCGGACCAAGCCGCCGAGTTCGTCGCGGCCACCGCGGTGGACAGCCTCGCGGTCGCGGTCGGGACGTCACATGCGATGGCCGACCGGTCCGCTGTGGTGGACCTTGAGCTGATCGCTGCGCTGGCGGCGGCGGTACCGGTCCCCCTCGTCCTGCATGGCTCGTCCGGGGTGGACGACACCGGATTGCGGGCGGCAGTCCGGGCCGGGATCCGCAAGGTAAACATCGGCACCCGACTGAACCAAGTGATGACCGAGGCGGTCCGCGAGCAACTCACAGCCGATCCGACGCTGAGCGACCCGCGCAAGTACCTAGGCCCTGGCCGGGCCGCGATTCGAGCCGAGGTCGCGCACCTGCTTCGCCTGCTCTCCCTCCCAACGAGCCACCTGCGCCGGTAATTCGTGCCGTGCGGCCGGTCCGGACACAATGGATCGGTGACGGACCCAAACACGTATGTCCTACGCCGGGCGCGGGCCGCCGATTACGACGCCCTCGCCGCCGTGGTCGACGACTGGTGGGGCCGCCCGATTCTGCACGCCCTTCCCCGGCTGTTCCTCGACCACTTCCATCGCACCAGCATTGTGGCCGAGTCAGCCGAAGGCATCGGCGGATTCCTGGTGGGCCTGATGTCCCCCTCCGAGCCGGACCAGGCGTACATCCACTTCGTCGGCGTTCACCCGCGGGCCAGGAGCACCGGCCTGGGACGCATCATGTACCGCGAGTTCTTCGGCATCGCCAGGGATCACGACCGCAGCATCGTCCAGGCGGTGACTTCGCCGATCAACCAGGCGTCCATCGCGTTTCACCGACGGATGGGCTTCACCGTGAAAGGGCCTGTGCCGGACTACAACGGGCCTGGACACGACCTTGTCGTGTTCGAGCGGTCCGTGAGCTGAGGCGCGTTGCGGCAGATCTCCACCAGCACATCGCGGAGAGTTGCATTGAATTACACATCGCAACCCGCTAACTCGCCGGCCCCCGCGGCGATCATGCACGGTTGCCCTGAACTCCTCCAGTTAGTCGCGCAAAATGACCCCCGCACAGGGTCAAACCCCGCGACCAACTCGACGCACCACCCGGGCAACCGTGCATGATCGCGCTGTTTGAGAGCAGACGTCAGCCTGCGGCCTCGGCTGCCTCTAGCCAGGCCTCCTCTAGCTCGTCGCGTTCGGTGGTGAGCGCGCGTAGTTCGGCATCCAGTCGCTGAACAGCGCTGTGATCGGTGGCCTTGAGCGCCATCTCGGCGTGCAGCTTCGTTTCCCGCGCCGTCAATTTGCTGATCTGCCGTTCAAGCTTGGCCAGCTCCTTGCGGGCCGCCCGGGCGTCCCCTGCACTGACCTCCTTGCTCGGGGCATCGGAGGTGTCAGTTTGTGCAAGATCACGAGAAGTGGGGGACGGGGGGGACGCCGGGACGCCGGACTGCATGGCGGCACGCAGCGTGAGGTACTCCTCGACGCCACCGGGCAGGTCCCGAATCTTCCCGTCGCCAAGCAACGCGACCTGGGTGTCACAAACCCGTTCCAGCAGGTACCGGTCGTGGGAGACGACGATCAGCGTTCCCGGCCACTCGTCGAGGGTGTCCTCGATCGCCGCCAGGGTGTCGGTGTCCAGGTCGTTCGTCGGCTCGTCCAGCAGCAGCACGTTGGGCTCGGCCATCAGCAGCCGGAGCAGCTGCAACCGGCGCCGCTCACCACCGGACAGATCCGCGACCGGAGTCCAGATCTTCTCCTTGGTGAAGCCCAGGCGTTCCAGCAATTGACCCGCGGTGACCTCCTTGCCACCGATCTGGATCGAGCCGCGGATCATCTCCACCGACTCCTGAACCCGCAGCTGCGCGACCTCGGCGAGCTCGCGGACATCCTGGCTGAGGATCGCCGTCTTCACCGTCTTGCCGCGTTTCACCCGGCCGATGCTGGGCACGACCTCGCCGGTGATCATCCGCATCAGCGTGGTCTTGCCGGAACCGTTCACCCCGACCAGGCCGATCCGGTCACCCGGCCCGATCCGCCAGGTGACGTCCTCCAGGAGCACCCGCTGGGTGGCGCCCGTTCCGACAGTGAAGGTGACGTCCTCCAGATCGACGACATCCTTGCCCAGCCGCGCGGTGGCCATCCGGGTCAGACTCAACTGATCGCGTGGTGGCGGCTCGTTCTCGATCAGCGTCCACGCGGCATCGATCCGGAACTGCGGCTTACTGGTTCGGGCCGGCGGCCCGCGCCGCAGCCAGGCCAGCTCCTTGCGCAGGGTGTTCTGCCGACGTTCCTCGGTGACCTGCGCGATCCGGGCCCGCTCCGCCCGGGTCAGCACGTAGGCCGCATACCCGCCCTCGTAGCCCTCGACCTGACCGTCGTGGACCTCCCAGATCCGCTCGCAGACGGCGTCCAGGAACCAGCGATCGTGGGTGACGACGACCAGCCCGCCGCGCCCGCTCGGCCAGCGGGCACGCAGATGCTCGGCCAGCCAGGCGACGCCCTCGACGTCCAGGTGGTTGGTGGGCTCGTCGAGCATCACCAGGTCGTGGTCCTCGATCAGCAACTAGGCCAGGCCGACTCGGCGGCGCTGACCGCCGGACAGCGTGCCGAATCGGGCGTCCAGGCCGCCGACGGTCTCGGCGGCGAGGCCGCCGAGGAGACCGGTGAGGACGTCGCGAACCCGGGCCACCGCGGCCCACTCATGATCGGCGAGATCACCGAGCACTGCCTGCCGGACGGTCAGGTCACCATCGAGGGTGTCGTCCTGCCAGAGCGCACCCAGCCGCAGGCCCCGGCCCTGGGTGACGCGGCCGTCGTCCGGTTCCTGGCGCCGGGCCAGGATCCGCAGCAGGGTGGACTTGCCCTCACCGTTGCGGCCGACGACTCCGACCCGATCGCCGTCGTCCAACCCCAGCGAGACGGCATCGAGCAGCGTGCGGGAGCCGTGGATCACGGTCACCGCCTCGGCGTTCAGCAGGTGTGCCATCTGTGTTCTTTCCCTTTAACTACGAATGGCCTCGACCAAGCGGGCGCCGGCCACCGGGCCGTGCGAGCGGCGGACGTCGGCGGCCGTACCAGAGGCGGTGAGGGCGACGGCGATGTCCAGGGCGTGGCTGCTGTCTCGGGCCAGGAAGACCGTGGTCGGGCCGGAGCCAGAAACCATACCCCCGAGGGCACCGACTTTACGGCCGATCTCCAGCGCTCCCTCCAGGGCTGGGTCCAGCGAGCAGGCGGCCGGTTGCAGGTCGTTGACCAGGCAGGAACCGAGCGCCTCAGCGTCACCGGCACGTAACGCCTGCATCAACCGGTCGCCGATCTCCGGTTCCGGGGACGGCTGCGGTACCTGCCCGGTGCTCCGGAGCCGATCAAGCTCGGCGTACACGGCGGGCGTGGACAGGCCGTGACCGGCGAGCGCCACCACCCAGTGGTACTCCCCCCGGGCCAGGGCTGGGATCAGCCGCTCTCCCCGGCCACTGCCGATCGCCGTCCCACCGAGCAACGAGAACGGGACGTCGGAACCCAGCTCGGCGGCGAGCGCGTGCAATTGCTCACGGTCCAGGCCGGTGTGCCAGAGCGCGTCGCAGGCGACCAGAGCGGCAGCGGCGTCCGCGGAGCCGCCGGCCATCCCACCCGCCACCGGGATCTGCTTGTGCAACTGCATTCGAACGTCGGCCTCAGCCAGCCCGACCCGCTCGGCCAGCAACCGAGCGGCCCGAACAGCCAGGTTGGATCCGTCGACCGGTACCTCCGCGGCCTGCGTACCGTGGACGGCGATCGAGATACCTTCACCCGGCTCGCCCAGCACCGCGCTCAGGTCATCGTAAATAGCCACGGCGTGGAAGACGGTGGCCAGCTCGTGGTACCCGTCCGACCGCAGCGGACCCACCCGGAGTTCAAGGTTGATCTTGGCGGGAGCACGCACCGTCACTCCACCGGCTGCTCCCATGCCTCCCACCCTAGTTGCCCGCCGACCGAGCGCCGACGGCGGCTCAGCTCTCGGCCAGGACGACGACCTTGTCCTGGCCACCCAGCGTCACCCGGTTCCGCTTGGGCGGGTTGAGGACAACACCGAACCCCTTGGTGGCGTCGTGTGCCGTGGCGGCGAGTCGATAACCGACGGCGATCTCGTCACGACGCAGCGCCGCCTCGGAAACCGCCGCGAACGGCAGGTCACCGGCCGGCACGTAGTCGGTGGCCGGCCGCAGATACAGCTCATAGCCCTCCGAGGTGAAGAGCTTGTCGAAAACACCCATCAAATGGGGGTTTTCGGACACCTGGGAGACCAGAAGCGAGATCAGCGTGTTGCTGACGATGAAGTCGTCCGGCTCGGCGACGGAGGCCAGAGCGCGGTTCTGGATCTCCAGAATTTCACTGGTGATCGGCACCTTCACCGTGGCGTCCCGCTGAATGTCGCGCAGGTAGAGCAGCGCCACGGTGGTCCGCGCGTCGGCCATCTCCTGCGTCCGGCCCTCGGTTTCGGACAGCACGATGACGTGATCGAAGCTACTTACGTTGATCCGATCGAGGACGCCGCGATCGGTGATGTCACCGCGCTCCACGGTCAGTTTCATGTGCTGGAGCTGGCCATCAATTTCGGCCACGATCTCCGTGGGGTCTGCCTCTCCCAGAACCACAGTGTCGCTGCCGTCAGCCGCGTAGGCGTCCAACTCGCGGAGCACGACCGGAAGCCGAGAGCTGGTCCCCAGCACCAGGGTGCGTTCCGAGGCCCGAACCTTCGTGGCCGGTGCCGGCACAATCTCGCCTGCATCCTGGAACGGCCTGCCGTTGAGCACGATCTGGTCATCGTCCTCACTGATCGTCACCACTCGGTCACCGGCTTCGAACCGGCGTTCGAAGGGCGGGGGCAGGAGAATCTCGCCACCACCGGTGTGGACACCGATCAGCGTGGATGTGTCGTAGCCGGACACCGCCTCCCGGAAGGTCTTTCCGGCCAGCTCCCGCTGCGGCGTGATGTAGATCTCCACACCGGCGAAGTCGAGCAGTTCGGTGTAGACCACCGACAACCCCGACTGCCGGCCGGTCTGCACCAGCAACCGGCTCACCAGCGGACCGGCGAGGATCAGGGCTGCGCGCTCGCCGACCACCATCCGAGCCACCGGCTCGATCCGCGGGTCCCGGATCTCGGCCACAATGTGCAGCGACCGGTCCTCGTTGACCTTGGTGATCGCCAGCAAGGTCTTCAGCACCATGGTGTCCGACTCATTGGCGCTGACCGCCGACCCGTCCGGGTGGTTGGCGGGCGCCAGCACGATCACTGCCTTCGACTGGGCGAGCGCGACCAGTCCCAGATCCGCGATCGTCATCGAGTTGCCGCGCCGGGTCACCACCCGCAACCGTTTGCCGTCCATCGCGGCGGCGATCTCGGCGTCCATCTCGACCTTGTCCCGGTCGGCCAGGATCACCACGCAGGCGTCCCGCTGGTTGCGGTTGGCCTCGGCGAGTTCGGAGAGCAGGGTGAAGAGCTTGGGATCCCAGCCGAGGATCACCGTGTGCCCACGCTCGACCACCGCGCTCTTGCCCCGGCGCAGTTCCTCGAGCATTTCCCCGAACCCCTGGTTGAGCACCCCGATCAGTGCCGAGACGACGAAGATGCCGCCGATCGTGACGATCAGCATGATCACCAGGAAGCCCCAGTTCACCGGATCGCCACCGAGCGCCCCGGCATCCAGCGAGTGCATCAGCGACTTCCAGACCACCAGGCCGAACGAGTCGCCCTCACTGCCCTCCGGCTGGGCTTTGAACACTATGACCGCGAGCGAGGCGACTACCACCAGTACTACGGTGATCACCGCGAGCAACAGAATCTGCGCCCCGATTCCCTTCGCCATCAGGTTGTCGAAGCGATACCGGATGCGTTCTCTCCACGTCATCCCCGGAATGTAGTTGATCACTGCATTTGATGACGACCATCCCGGCAAAGTCGTTTCTCCGCCAGGGGGTTCAGCCAGCTAAGCGACTCCAGCGCTCCTCCAGGTCTTGCCAGCTGCCCTGCGCCACAGCCTGCCCCCCGATCAGCACCACCACATGATCAGCTTGGATCAGCGCTGCCCGCTTCGACGTCGACCCGATCACGGTCACTCCGTCCTCGCGCAGTGCCCGCCAGAGATCGAGTTCGGTGGTGACGTCGAGCGCGGACGACACGTCGTCGGCGATCAACAGTTCCGTCTGCGGTGCCAAGGCCCGAGCCAGGGCCAGCCGTTGCAACTGCCCACCGGACAGTCGGCTGCCCTTGTGGCCGATCAGCAACCCGAGCCCGGCCTCAGAACCCGCAAGGTCGCGCTCCAACTGGGCGGTGGACACCGCTATTCGAGCGTCCACGTCGTGGCCGAGGCTGATGTTGTCCGCGATGGTTCCGGACAGCACCCGCGGCAACTGGCCGACATAACCCACCTGGTTCGGCCGCAGGAACAGCTCCGGCTCGGTGACCAATTGCCCGTTCCAGCGCAATGTTCCGGTGTGGTGGACGATCCCGGCAAGCGCCCGCAGCAGCGACGACTTACCCGATCCGACCGGGCCGACCACGAGGACAAGTTGGCCCCGCTCCACGGACAGGTTGATCCGTCGAGCCGCAACGGTTCCGTCTTCGTGGACGGCACTGAATTCGGTCAGGTCCAGGCGCTGCAACGGGTGCCTGGCCGGCGCAACCGGCGACGGCGCGGTACCTGTCGACATGTCCACTCCCGGAACGGATGCCGAGTACGCACTCACCCCGGACATCTCCGCCGTCCGCTGGGTCCAGACCCGAGCCGAGGGCAGTTGCGAGACCAGGGACGCCGTCGTCCAGGCGAACCAACGGGCGGCACCCAACGTCGAGACAGCCACCAGGGTCGCCCCTGATGACAACCCTCCGGACAGGTACATTCCCCAGGCCGCGATCGGTAACAGCCCACTGATCGCGGACGGCGTGGAGCGAGCCCACACCTGAACCACGATCTCGCGCCGCTGCCGGTCGCTGCGCGCGGTGTCGAGCCGGGCCAGATGGTGCAGCACCGATTGGGTCGCCCCGGCCAGCTTCACCGTCCGCGCTGCCGACAACGACGACACCAGGGCAGTGGCGAACACCGCCCGGGCGGCCACCGTGCCGCCCGCCGAACGCTCCAACAGTGGGCCGAAAAGCATTGCCGCAAGACCTGATACGAGCATTGTTCCGGCGAAGAACAGGCCCGGAATCAGCGATCCGGAGATCAGCGTCATCGAGATCAGGAAGATGACGCTGATGGCCTGGTCGATCGCGTTGTCGGCCATCTGCACCACCCGCTCGGTGTCGCCGCCCTGGGCGATCACCTCGGCTGGCGTGTGGGCACTACCCCGGCGTGGCCCGGTCTGGCCGTACACCAGGCGCAGGCTGATCCGCAGCATCTGCCGAACCCACCACTCCGGGAACCACCGGTCCGTGAGGTAAGGCTGCGGAATGGTCACCAGCAGTCCAGTCACGATCCCGACGGCCGGCCAGAACAGGTCACCGGAGCCGTCCACCAGGTCGGCCCACAACCACGGCAGCAGAGATCCCTCCAAGCCGATCACGACCGCGACCGAGAACACGCCCACCGAGGCGAGACCGAACCGGGGGTCATTCCGGGCCAGCCGGAGAATCTCGTACAGGGTCCGGGTCGGTGCCGGTGCCGGCAGCACCGGTGGGTCGATCCGACCAGGGGCCGCGCTGATCACGGCCTCCGCCTCGGCCAGTACCTCCGCCTCGGCCAGGGTCTGGATCTCGGTCACCACCTGGCCGTCGGTCGGAAGAACCGGGGTGGAGATCGCCGGCGGGTTGCTGGCCAACTGGCCGCTGGCCAGCAACTGGGCGAACCGCTCCGACTCCCGCAACGGTCCAGCCTCGATCACCGCACCGTCGGCCAGGACGACGACCTCGTCGCAATCGCGCACCGAGGACAGCCGGTGCGCGATCACAATGCCGATCCGGCCATGCAACAGCCGGGCGGCGGCCTGCTGCACCCGAGCCTCGGTGACCGGGTCCATCCGAGCGGTGGCCTCGTCCAGGATCACCACGTGCGGATCACGGACCAGGATCCGGCCGAACGCGACAAGCTGTTCCTGTCCGGCGGAGAGCACGTGCCCACCTTCACCGAGCCGGGTCTGCATTCCGTCCGGCAGGTCGGCCACCCAGGAACTCAGGCCCAGTTCGTCCAGCGCCCGGGCCGCCGGTTCCAGGAGATCCGGATCGAACAGGGCGATGTTCTCGGCCAGAGTTCCCGCCAGCACATCGGTGCGCTGCGGGACGACGGCGACCCAGCGGCGCAGGCTCTCGATATCCAGGTCCATCAGATCGGTGCCACCGAGCCGGACGGTGCCACGCGGAACGTCGACCGCCCGGGTCAGGGCCTTGGCCAGGGTGGATTTCCCGGACCCGGTTCGGCCGATCAAGGCGTACGAACGGCCCCGAGAAAAGGTCAGGTTGACGTCGCGCAGCGCCGGACGCCGTCCGGCGTTCGACTTGGCCGCCTGCGTCGAGCCATAGGCGAAGGTCAGGTTGTGCACGGTGAGGTCGCCGTCGACCGGCGATTGGCCACCGGACGGTTCCTGCCGGGCAGCAGCGAGCAATTGCACCCGGTTCCAGGCGCCGAGGCCTTGCTGCAGGTGCGGCACCATCCGGCTGACGTGGTCGACCGTTCCGCCGAAGGACAGCGCGAGTAGCCAGATGGAGGTGAGCCGGGCGCCGTCGATGTTTCCGGCCGCCAGCGCCCAAACGCCACCGATGACCACCAGGGCGATCCCGGCCCGGATCACGGCGGCGGCAATCGTCGTCACCCGCGCTGACAGCGCCCACACCACCCGCCCGCGGACCAGAACTTGACTCGATCGCTGAGCGAAAAGGCTTAGCACATAAGGGCGGGCCAGGCTGGTACGGACGTCGTCCTGCCCGTGAATCGATTCCTCCATGACCGCTGCCAGGTCGGTCCAGGCTTCCTCCTCCTGAATCCGGGCCGGGCCGATCATCCGCGTCGGCCGGTTCAGCAACACCGCGAGAAGGACTGTCACGACAAGCATTCCGATCCCGGCCGGCCACCAGACGGCGAGCGCGATGACGATCGACGTCACCGCAACGGCGAGCGAGTAGGCGATTCGCAGCCCACTGCCGCGTAATTCAGAGGCGACCTGGTAGACGTCGTTGTCGATCCGGTCCAGCAGCTCCCCGACCGGGGTGGCTTCCAGAGTCTGCAGGTCCTGGGCAAAAGCAACCGTGCACAGCCGACGACGGACACTCGCCGACCAATCCGCGGACAGCCCGGCCATCACCAGGTTGACCACCAGGTCGCCGATCACGGTGGCGATCAGCGCCACGGCCAACCCGATGAACAGTGCGGTCGAGTGATTCAGCAGGACCGGCCCGGCCAGCGCAGATGCAGCAGCCTGCCCGCCGGCACCAACGAGGATCAGCAGCGCGATCATCACTGTGCGGCGAGGCGATGTGACCCACAAGTCACCGAGCAGGCGCATGAAAAGGTTCCTCAAAGCCGGGGGTGGACCTCTGAGCTTGCGCTATTTCGGCCTGTCGAGCAAACGATTTACGCGTCTGGCAGACCGCTGAGCGATGCTGTGGGATGACCAATAGCCAGGTGCCGCTGCAGGCACCAGACGCACAGACGATGCTGATGGTTGCTCTGGAGGAGGCCCGCGCCGGACTCGCCGAGGGCGGAATCCCGATCGGTGCGGCCCTGTTCGCCGCCGACGGGACCCTGCTCGGGCGCGGCCACAACCGCCGGGTCCAGGACGACGACCCGTCGACGCACGCCGAGACCGCCGCCTTCAAGGCAGCCGGACGGCAACGCAGCTACCGCGGCACGACCATGGTGACCACGTTGTCGCCCTGCTGGTACTGCAGCGGCCTGGTCCGGCAGTTCGGGATCTCCCGAGTGCTGATCGGTGAGGCCCGCACCTTCCAGGGTGGCCACGACTGGCTGGCCGAACTGGGCGTCTCGGTGACGCTGTTGGACGACGATGACTGTTTCGCCGTGCTCCAGGACTTCATCACGGCCCACCCTCAGCTGTGGGCCGAGGACATCGGAGCGGACTGAGTGCCGGCGAGGCAGGGATAATGGCAGCGTGACCACTGACCCTGCCGCTTCGCTTGCCGCCTTGATCAGCAGCCTGGAGGAGCACGAGCGGCGGTTACGGCTGCCCGGCTTCGACAACGACGACGCGTGGCGGCTCGGGATCGCCCTGGTCGAGCTCGCGGTGGAACGGCGAGCCCCAGTCACGATCGACCTGCGCCGCGGCGTCCAGCAACTGTTTCACTACGCGCTGCCAGGCACGAACGCCGACAACGACGCCTGGATCCAGCGCAAAACCGCCGTCGTCGACCGCTTCGGGTCGTCGTCCTTTTTGGTGGGACGCCGGTGCGTGGCGGACGGGTCGACGTTCGAGGAGCAATTCCGACTGGACCGCGACCGGTTCGCGGCACACGGCGGCGCGTTTCCGGTGCTGGTCCGCGGTGTTGGCATGGTCGGGACGGTCGCCGTCTCCGGGCTGCCCGAGGAGGCCGACCACGCGCTCGTCGTCGAGGGCCTGGAGCGCTACCTCAGCGAGCTGGCACGCCAATGACGCATTGACGCAATGGTTACGTCAATTCATAGTGCTGACATGTTGTACCCCACGCCGACCCTGACCTCCGAGGACGAGCGCGTCCTTCAAGACATCGAGTCGATGCGCGAAGTGATGCGCCATCAGGTTCCGGCCATCCCCACTAAATGGACGGCCGAACTGCGCAGATTCCTCACGGCCGATGCGGTAGCGGCGTCCAACTCGATCGAGGGATTCAAGGTCTCCACGTCCGACGTCCGGGATTTGATGGACGGCGAGCGGGACGTAGAGGTCTCCGAGGGCAATCGCGCCGAGACTCTCGCGTATCAAAGAATGATGACATATATCCAGACGCTGCATGACGTTGCGGACTTCCGCTACGACAAGAGCCTTCTCAATGGCTTGCACTGGATGTTGCAGGGACACCGCCATAATCATCGGAAACTAGCCGGGCAATGGCGCAAATCCGCCGTCTACGTAACGGATGCGCGCAATCCTCGGGTGGCTGCCTACACCGCGCCCGACGCCAGCGAGGTTCCCGCTTTGATGGCGAACCTCGTGGACTGGCTTAATTCCGACGACGATTCGCATCCTTTGGTGCGGGCCGCAATGGCGCATCTTCACCTGGTATCGATCCATCCGTGGGCAGATGGCAACGGCCGAATGTCGCGCTCCCTGCAGACTTTGATGATTGCCCGGGAAGGCGTTCTGGCACCGGAGTTTTCATCGATCGAGGCCTGGCTGGGAAACCCGGGCAACACGTGGGACTACTACGGGGAGCTGAAGAGCCGAGGTCCCGTCTACCAACCGAATCAGTCGGTACACAGCTGGATCCGGTTCAACCTGACCGCATACCACCAGCAGGTACAGACCGTTCAGGGGCGATTCAACAAGTCCGCGCAGGTATGGAGGCTTTTGACCGACTTCACCGAAACCGCCGGTCTCGACGAGCGGGTGATCTCGGCATTGCATGACGTGGCGATGACCGGTCGGGTCCGACGTTCCCGTTATGAACAGGCCGAGGGTCTGAGCCTGCAACAGGCTCAACGGGATCTGCGCGAACTCATGGCGACACAGATCCTGGAGTCGGTCGGCCGCACCCGAACGCGCTACTACATCGCCGGTCCGCAATTTCCCGAGCAGGTCCGCGAGGTCGCCGAAACCCCGATGACGCTGACCCCTGCCTATCCGGGGTGAGCACTCGCACCGACCGTCGCCTGGGCGGCGGCAATCGCGGCGAACTCGTGCACCGAGAGTCGCTCGCCGCGGGCGGAGGGATCGACGCCGGCCGCCCGCAGCGCGGTCTCGGCGGCGGCCGGGGAGCCCGCCCAGCCCGCCAGCGCCGCCCGGAGCGTCTTGCGCCGCTGAGCGAACGCCGCATCGACGCACGCGAACACCTGGCGGCGCGTGGCCGTCGTCACCGGTGGCTCCCGACGGGTGAACGCCACCAGCCCGGACTCGACCTTCGGCACCGGCCAGAACACCTGCCGAGGAACCGACCCGGCGCGGCGCACGTCGGCGTACCAGGCGGCCTTCACCGAGGGGATGCCGTAGGCGGGCTCCCCCGGCCCGGCAGCCAGCCGATCGGCCACCTCGGCCTGGACCATCACCAAACCTGACCGCAGCCCGTCCACCCGCTCCAGCAGGGTGAGCAGCACCGGCACAGCCACGTTGTACGGCAGATTCGCCACCAGGGCACTTGGCTCGCGCACCCCGCCGCTCAACTGGTCAGCGCTCAACTGCTCAGCGGTGACGGTGAGTGCGTCTGCGGCGATTACCCGGAGCCGATCGGCGACCGTCGGTGCGCGTTCGGTCACCGTCCTCAGCAGGACGGTGGCCAGCACCGGGTCGATCTCGACCGCGACCACGTCCGCGCCGGTTTCCAGCAACGCCAGGGTCAGCGAGCCGAGGCCGGGGCCGATCTCGGCGACCAGGTCACCCGGACCGACCCCGGCCAGCCGGGCGATCCGGCGGACGGTGTTCGGGTCGTGGACGAAGTTCTGTCCGAGGGTCTTGGTCGGCCGGACCCCTAGCTGTTCGGCGAGGGCACGGATCTCGGCGGGACCGAGCAGTTGCACAGACATGTCCCGCCGAGGTTACCGCGTACCTTCCCGATCAGCTGAAGGCCCGATCAGCTGCGAAGACCAGATCAGCTGAAGAGCCGTGGCCCGCAACTCGGCCACGAGGAGGCACCGGTCCGGCCGTACAGGATCTGTGCTCGCCGGGTCTGCTCGCCCGAGCTCGCATCGGTCGGATTGCCCGAACCACCCACGGAGCGCCAGGTGGACAAGCTGAACTGATACAGCCCGTAGTAGCCGGCGGCGTTGACCGCATTCGGGTTGCCGCCCGACTCGCACTCAGCCAGCGCGCCCCAGTTGAGCCCGCCACCGCTCGGCGTGCCACCGCCGCCGCTGCTCCTGCTGACCGGCTTCGCCTTCGTCCCGACCTGCACGATCTGGGCAACCGGCTTGTCCTTGACGGACGACGACACCAGCGTGCGCTTAGTGACCTTGCCATCGGTCAGCACCAGGTCGTAGACCGCGGCTCGCTTGCCCGGCTGGCCCTTCTTCACGACCTTGGTGGTGCCCGTGTAGAGCGTCGAGGTCTTCTTCCTCGTCACGGCGTACGAGACCGATTCGGTCTTCGTCACCCGCTTCTTCTCGATCCGGGTCAACTTCACCACGGAGCCCTCACGCAGGGCGGCGGTCGGCACCGTGGACAGCTTGTCCAGCGAGCTGACGGTGAGCTGCTGCTCGGTCAGTAGCGCAGCCACGGTCGGGGCGACGGTGGTGAGCTTGCGCTTCTTCCCGTCCGCAATGACCGTGACCTGCTTCGGGGTGGACAGCCACATGTCCAGGCCGGCCCGATCGATCCGCTGCGAGCGCGAGGCCGACAAACTCGCCCCTTCGGCCCGCACGCCCAGAGCGCTCAGCGCCCGGTCGACCGACGTTTCCGTCGTCCAGTACGTGCGCTTGTTGCCGTCCACGGTCAGGGTGAGCGGACGGGCGTACCGGACCACGACGGTGTCTCCTTCGCCCACTGTGGACGACATGGCCGGAGCCACAATGTCCTTGGAGCTGACCGCAATGCCCTGGTTCTTGAGGAGGTCGCCCACCGTCTTGGAAAACGCGTGGACCTCAGATGTCTTGCCGTCGACAGACAGGGTCACCGTCTTGTCGAGGGTCGCATAGAGAACGCTGGCGCCGACGACGGCGCTCAGCACAGCAGCCTGGGCGGCGAGCCGGCCCGGTCTGCTTTTCACGAATGCGAGCACTGTGCTCCCAGCCTAGAGCTGTCCGGGCACGGCTCGCGGAAGCCGCCAACGCTGCGGAGATTCCGGCGATGAAGCCCGGATCGCAGCGAACGCAACTTCCGAGATCTCTCCGACCCCGGCTGTCAGCGGCCCAACGTAATCGAACCGAGACCGAATCCCAAGCCGACACTCGGCCCGAAAGGCTGGCGTCGCCGCCGTTGGATGCGATAAGTGCTGGTCACAGGGGGTTATGTGGCGGTCACCACTCGCCGTAAAGTTCCTCCGAATTGGCCAACAGTTCGACGCAAACGGCACTGACATCACGCGCTGTCACTGTCGCCATCGCCCGAACGGTATGTGGCATGAGATAGCTCGCGTTGGGGCGTCCGCGGTGCGGCATCGGAGTCAGGTACGGCGCGTCCGTCTCGACCAGCACCCGGTCGAAGGGGACGGCGCGTAGTGCCGCTCGAAGATCGTCCGCGTTCTTGAACGACAGCGGCCCGGCGAAGGAGAGATACCAGCCCTGATCGGCGCAGAACCGGGCCATCGCGGCATCACCGGAGAAGCAGTGGAAGACGGTCCGTTCCGGGGCACCTTCCTCCTTGAGCACTCTCAGGACGGCGTCATGCGCATCCCGGTCGTGAATCTGCAGCACCTTGCCGAGCCGCTTGGCGAGGTCGATGTGCCGGCGGAAGGAGTCCTCTTGCGCCGCTCGCCCGGCCTCGTCCTCCACCCAGTAATGATCGAGACCCGTCTCCCCCACCACCCGGATCCGCGGATGCTCGGCAAGCTTCTCGATCTCCGCGAAGGCGGCATCAAGATTTTGTGCGGCAGCATGTTTCGTTGCCTCTGTCGGGTGCAATGCGACCCCACCAAGCAACTGCGGATGGACGTCGACCGCCCGTGCCGTCCACCTCGCGGCGGCCAGATCACAACCGATCTGGACCAACCGCGGCACGTTCACCGCGACTGCGGCCGCAATCAACTCAGCTACCTGCTCGTCGCTGGGATGACTGCCTTCGGGCATCCCGGGCAGGTGATCGAGATGGGTGTGGTTGTCGACCACCGGCCCCGGCAGTGGTTCGGGTGCCGGAACCGGCCCAGACGGGCGCTTGCTGCTCATGCACCCATCCTTCCTCAGCGCTCCGTCGGCTCGTGCCGGTCGAAGATCAGACGCTCGTTTCCATTGAGTGTCCGTCGAGCCACGATGCACCGGCGATGCTCCAGTTATCCCGCCTGCGCTACGCCAAACCGCCTGGGAAAGCACGGAGCCACCGGGATAAGGGGAGCAATGCTGGAGCAATGTCGCCAATGCCAGGCCGCCGAGGGTCGCCAGCGTCTTGGCCCACCCGAGTTTGGTCCGGCGCTCACCAGGCTCCCGTCACACTCAGGCCATACTCCCTCTGTCCACCCGAAAACGCGATCCGCGAGCGCTTTTTGGTGACTATTGGGAGTATCAGCTGATCGTCGCTGGTTTGAGCCACAAGCGAATTAGCCAGCAGAGTCTTCTCTCTGTTCAAAGCACGAACAGTCGAGCCCCAGGATCCAGGCAGGTCAGGTCTCGCGGATCGGTGGTGACGATCATGGTGTCCGCCTCCCGGGCGCACAGCACCACCTGGGCGTCGACGACGACGCTGGTTCGACTGGCCGCCAGCAACCGACCCACCTGAATTGCCGCGCCGCGGTCCAGCGGCGGCACTTGGGTGTTCGTTTGCCGGACCAGCTTCATGGTTCGGGCCTGCCGAGCTGGATCCCGGATGGCCTGCGCCAGCACCCCGGCCGGGACAGTAACGGTCGCGTCGTTGTGGGTTGCTCGGGTCAGCAGCGCCACGACCTCCCGGTCGTAGCGTTCGTAGGCGATCAACGCCCCGGTGTCAAGGGTAAGCCCGGTCACTCATCATCTCCCTCGGGTACCGGCCCGGCCTCGAGTCGTGGCCGGAGTTCAGCCGCGATCGGGGGCAGGATCGTGCGGCCGGGCGATTGCGGCCACGGGGGCACCGACTCAGTGGTGTGACGACCACTCAGCACCTCGTCGGCCCACGCTTCCTCTTCGGGAGTCAAAGGCCCTCCGGTTTTCTCCAGTGCCTCGGCCAACTCTGCGGCCCAACCGGCAGCATCGTCCAAGGATTGACGAACGGCGTGTTGTACAAATGCGGACACGTTGGCGACCTGGCCTTTCTCAACCAGAGCACGTACCTGGGCGAGTTCCTCAACGCCCAGCGTGACGGTCACTTTGACGGTGGACATGTCCCAGGATACCTCCGCGCCATACCATTCGCCATACAATTCTCATTTGGCATCGTAGGCGAGCGATACCTACTCCGGGCCGGCCAGCCGGGCGATCTCCTCCGCGACCACCGACTCGTCCAGCTTCCGGAAGATCGGGGACGGGGCCGGAACCGGCGTGCCGGGCACGATCGGCTCCGAGCGCCAGGCGGCAAGGGTCTCCCCCAGCCGGTAGTCGCCCGTCAGCACCGGATAGCCCGGGCCGCCGTCCAAATCCTCGACCTCACGGATCTGAGGCAGCGGCGAGACCGTCCCGGTGCCACCCATCGCCTCGTGCACGGCCTGCGCGCTGTGCGGCAGGAACGGCGACAGCAGGGTCCGGCAGTCGCTGACCGCCTGCGCGGTGACATGCAGGACGGTCTTCATCCGTTCGACGTCGGTTTTCTTCAGCTTCCACGGCTCGGTGTCGGACAGGTACTTGTTGACGTCGGCGACCACCCGCATCGCCTCGCCGAGCGCCTGCTTCTGCCGGTGTGTCTCCAGCAACTCGCCGACCGTGGTGAATCCAGCCTTGGTCGCAGCCAGCAGGTCCCGGTCGATCTCCAACAACTCGCCGGCTTCGGGAATCGAGCCGAGGTTCTTGTGGATCAGCGACGCCGTCCGGTTCACCAGGTTGCCCCAACCGGCGACCAGTTCGTCGTTCGTCCGGCGAACAAACTCTAGCCAGGTGAAGTCCGTGTCCTGGTTTTCCGGGCCGGCCGCCGAGATGAAGTACCGCAACGCGTCTGGCTGATACCGGGAGAGGAAGTCCCGGACGTAGATCACCACACCCCGGCTGGAGGAGAACTGCTTGCCTTCCATCGTCAGGAACTCGCTGCTGACCACCTCGGTCGGCAGGTTCAACTCGCCGTAAACCCCCGGCTCGCCACCGCGTGACCCGTGGCCGGCGTAGGCCAGTAGCTCGGCCGGCCAGATCTGAGCGTGGAAGGTGATGTTGTCCTTACCCATGAAGTAGTTCGACACCGCCGCCGGGTCGTTCCACCACTGCCGCCACGCCTCGTCGTCACCACTGCGCCGAGCCCATTCGATCGAGGCCGACAGGTATCCGATGACCGCGTCGAACCAGACGTAGAGCCGCTTGCTGGGGTTGTCCTGCCAACCCTCCAGCGGTACCGGGATACCCCAGTCGATGTCCCGGGTCATCGCCCGCGGCCGAACGTCGTCCACCAGGTTCATCGAGAACTTGAGCACGTTCGGGCGCCACCCCTCGCGGGTCTTCAGCCAGCTACCGAGGGCGTCGGCGAGCGCGGGAAGATCGAGGAAGAAATGCGTGGTCTCGACGAACTCCGGCTTCTCGCCGTTGATCCGGCTGCGCGGTTCGATCAGATCCGCGGCGTCGAGCTGGTTTCCGCAGTTGTCACACTGGTCACCGCGGGCGGACCCGTAACCGCAGATCGGGCAGGTTCCTTCGATGTAGCGGTCGGGCAGGGTACGGCCGGTGGACGGCGAGATCGCGCCGGTCGTCTTCTGCTCGACCATGTACCCGTTGCGGTGCACGGTCCGGAACAGTTCTTGGGCCACCGCGTAGTGGTTGCGGGTGGTGGTCCGGGTGAAGAGGTCGTACGACAGGCCGAGGGCCTGCAGATCCTCGACGATCACTCGGTTGTAGCGATCGGCGAGTTCCTTGGCACTGACCCCCTCCTGCTCGGCCTGGACCAGGATCGGGGTGCCGTGCTCGTCGGTACCGCTGATCATCAGAACATCGTGACCAGCCATCCGCATGTACCGGCTGTAGACGTCGGAGGGAACACCGAAACCGGCGACGTGGCCGATGTGCCGCGGGCCATTGGCGTACGGCCACGCAACCGCAGAGAGGATCCTGGTCATGGTTCGATCCTGCCATGTCAGGCCAATGATTTTTTCCGGTCGGCAGCCCGGCTGCTCAGCCCAGCTCGGGCAAGCCGCGACGAATCTGCCGGACCGCCTGGGCGATCCGGTGCTCGTTCTCGATCAGAGCAAACCGGACATGCCCGTCGCCGTCCGGGCCGAATCCGACCCCTGGCGACACCGCGACATCGCAGTCGTTGACCATTCGCTTGGCGAAATCGATCGACCCGATCGATCGGTAGGCCTGCGGGATCCGGGCCCAGACGAACATCGTGCCGCGTGGCCGGGAGACCTCCCAGCCGATCCGGGCCAGGCCGTCGCAGAGCGCATCCCGGCGGGCCTGGTAGATCGCGTTTACCTCGGCCGGGTAATGGTCGGCCTCGTTCAGCGTCACGGTGGCGGCGATCTGCACGGGCTGGAACGAGCCGTAGTCCAGGTAACTCTTCAGCTTGGCCAGGGCGCCGACCACCTCCGCGTTGCCCAGTAGAAAGGCCATCCGCCAGCCCGCCATCGAGAACGACTTGGTCATCGAGTACAGCTCGACGGCACAGTCCAGCGCCCCCTCGCACTCCAGGATCGACGGCGGGCGGTAGCCGTCGAACCAGACATCTGCGTAGGCAAAGTCATGCACCAGGACGACGTCGCGTTCACGCGCCCAGTCGACCAGTCGCTGCAGATCCGCTTTCTCCACCGTGGCCGTGGTCGGGTTGTGCGGGAAGGAGAGCACGACGACCCGCGGCTTCGGCCAGCCGTACTCCCAGGCTTCCATCACGTTGCCGATGTAGTCGGCCTGTTGATCAGCATCATCCCCGTGACCGCCGATCGGCCCGACCTTCACCTGCCGGGCGTCGGCGCCGGCGAAGTACGGGCCCCAGATGTGGATCGGGTACGACGGCGACGGCACCAGCGCGGCGTCCCCGGCCTGCAGCAGCACCCACATCAGATGGCTGAACCCCTCCTTGGCACCGATCGTCGCGATCACGTTCTTGTCCGGGTCAAGTTTGACGCCGTACTGGGTCGCGTACCGGTGGGCAATCGCCTCGCGCAGCTTGGGGATGCCCCGGCTGGAGGAGTACCGGTGGTTGCGCGGGTTGTGGACCGCCTCGGTCAACTTCTCGACGGCAATCTGAGGGCTCGGGATGTCCGGGTTACCGAAGCCCAGGTCGACGATGTCCCGACCGTCCCGGCGCGCCTGAAGCTTCAACGAGTCAATGATGGTGAACACGTAGGGCGGCAAGCCCGGGATCCGGCGAAATTCCACCCGCGCAGACTAGCGAGTGACCCGGTCAATAATCGATCAGTTTTATTCCGGCGGTTCACGTGGTGATCACATGCACCACAGCCGGGTCGTGGACGACGGGGCCCTGCGGCAGACTTGCCGCATGCCAACGAGACTCACTTCCGTGGTCATCGACAGCGCCGACCCATCGACCCTGGCCCGCTGGTGGGCGGCCGCGCTCGGCTGGGAAGTCAGCTACCAAGATGACAACGAGTGCGATGTCGAACCGCCGTCCGGTGAACCGGGTATCGATCTGACTTTCGTTCCGGTGCAGGACAAGCGGGTTGTGAAGAACCGCATCCACCTCGACCTGCGCAGCACCACCCTGGCCGAGCAGGACGATCTGGTCCAGCGGCTGATGGCGGCCGGGGCCACCGAACTCGACATCGGTCAGGGCAACGTCCCGTGGGCGGTGTTTGCCGACCCGGAAGGCAATGAGTTCTGCGTGCTGGAGCCCCGACCGGAATACGCCCAGACCGGCTCCCTGGCCGCCATCGTGGTGGACGCCGTGGATCCGCAGGCGATGGCCCAGTTCTGGACCGCAGCCGCCGGGTGGCAGCAACGCGAACACGAGGGCCTGTACGACCTCGTCCCACCCGGTGGTGTCGGGCCGTGGCTGGAGTTCGTCCCGACCACGGAGCCGCACACGGTGAAGAACCGAGTGCACTTGGACGTCGCGCCATTGGTCCACGACGACCAGGCCGCCGAGGTGACCCGGCTGATGAACCTCGGCGCGCTGCGAGTCGAGGTCGGCCAGTCGGACACCGATCCGGATAAGGGCACCTGGGTGGTGCTGAGTGACCCGGAAAACAACGAGTTCTGCGTGCTGAGCCCCCGGTGACCGCCGCTGATGAGACCGAAGAGACCGTCACCGAACTGACGACGGAACGCCTTCTGCTGCGCGACTGGCGAGAAACCGACCGCGAGCCGTGGGTAGCGATGAATGCCGACCCCGAGGTGATGCGGTATTTCCCCAGCACCCGCAGCCGGGCCGACAGCGACCAGGCGATGGACCGGTTCCAGGCCATGCTTCGCCGGCAGGGATACGGGTTGTGGGCGGTCGAGGTGCCCGCGACCGGCGAGTTCATCGGCTTTGTTGGGCTCAACCCCGCGCCGGACGACTACCCAGCGGCGCCGGCAATGGAAATCGGCTGGCGACTGGCCCGTTCGTCCTGGGGTCACGGCTATGCCACCGAGGCGGCCCGGGCGGTGCTGGCCCACGCCTTCGGACCAATCGGATTCACCGATCTGGTCTCCTTCACCACGGTCACCAACACGCCGTCCCGACGGGTGATGGAGAAGATCGGGATGACCTACGACCCGGCCGATGACTTCGACAATCCCAAGGTCAAGGGCTGGTGGGGGGCCCCGCACGTGGTCTACCGCTTGTCCGCGTCCCGGTACCGGACCACCGCGTCATAAAGCGCCCGTTTGAGGACGCCGGAGCGGGCCGCCACCGCGGCCACCGCCTCCTTCAGCCGCTGGCCGCCGTCCACCAGCGCCCGCACCTCGCTGACCAGGACCGCGACCTCGTCGGCGGCGTCCGGATCGGCCAGGTCGACCGGAACGATCACCGGCGCCCCGCCGACCACGATCGTCACCTCACCAAGGATCTCTCGCTCACCCGCCCAGTCGACCAGCGCACCGAGGCGATCGCGGTGGACTTCCTCGTAGGTCTTGGTCAGCTCCCTGCACACCGCGGCGGGCCGGTCGAGGCCGAACCCTGCCGCCATCGCCGACAGGGTGGCGCCGGTCCGGCGCGGCGACTCGAAAAAGATCATGGTTCTGGGCTCGGCGGCCAGCGCGGCGATCGCACTGGCGCGCTTGCCCGGGGTACGCGGCAGGAAACCTTCGAAGCAGAACCGGTCGGTGGGCAAGCCGGACAACGCCAGGGCGGTCAGCGCCGCCGACGGGCCGGGCAACGCAGTCACCTTGAGACCGGCCCCGAGCACGGCCTGGACGGCGCGTAGGCCTGGGTCGGACACCCCCGGCATCCCGGCATCGGTCACCACCAAAACGGTGCCGCCGTTACGTACGGTCTCGACCACCTCGGCGGAGCGGTACTCCTCGTTGTGCTCGTGATGGCTGATCACCCGGCCGCTCGGTGTCACCTCGAGGGCCGCGGCCAGCCGACGAAACCGGCGGGTGTCCTCGGCGGCGATCAGGTCCGCCGACCCGATCAGCTGGACCAGCCGGAGGGTGGCGTCACCAGGGTCGCCGATCGGGGTCGCGGCCAGCACCAATCGACCGGTGGAATCGCGGGTCACCTTCTCACCGGATCGGTCCAGACGTAGACCCCATCGACCAGCTCCGGCTGTTTGCCGATCAGATCGCTCATCGTCTCCCGCAATGCCGCTTGCGCCGGGGTTGGACCGAGCACGATCCGGTCCGTCCCCCAGGCTGCCAGATCGGTCTCCGCCTGGGCTCGCTCTCGCGGTGTCACGGCAGCAGCCTGCCCGGTCTCGACCACCTTGGTGAGCAGGTTGGCAGTCGGCGGGTCGGCCGAGCCACCCACGTAAGCGTGCCCGTCCGGGCCGGGGCCGAGGAAGTAGCCGCCGGGCATCCGGAACCGATAGTTCGCGGCGGACTGCCAGCGCATCGCCACCGGGTTGGTCGGTACCGGGTACGGCAGCACGACCACCACGGATTCGGCCGGCAGCTCCCGAGCCCTGGTGCTGAACCACTCCGGGACGGCGGCAGCAGTCACGACCTGGAGCGGCACCGGAACCAGCGGAACCAGGCAGGCCACGGACACTGCGGCCGCCAGCAGCCCGCCAACCGCCGGTCGCGGCATGCGGGTTGCGATCTCATGTACCGCAAACGCGAGCAGGGCACCGGCGAACAACGCCGCGAGCAGCCCGAACCGGGTGGCCAGCGAGGCCTCGGTGACCGGCAGCGACTGGAAGAGCCGGTACGGGCCGGGTCGCTCCGTCCAGACACCGTTGATCCACAGCCGACCGCCCAGCGAGAGCAGCATTGAAAGCGCCAGCCCGAGGCCCGCGCACCGCACCCCGACCTGCCGCCAACAGATCACTGTGGTCAGCACGCAGATGATCAACAGCGGCCAGCCCAGATAGGCCAGGTGCTCCTCGATCCCGCCGGCGAAGTTCGCTGACTTCTCCGCCTGGGCGGCACTGTGCAGCAACAACTGGCTGGTCGGGGTGGTGAAGGCCGTGACATCGGCACCGAAGTAGTCCAGCGCGAACGGGCTGCCGTGCTGCGCCAACGGGCCGAAGAACTGCAGGTAGAGGGGGTAGCCGGCGATCGGCAGGAAGACCGCGAAAGCCACCCCCAAGCTCGTGACCAAGCGCCGAGCTGCGGTCGGTATCGCCCGCGGCCGGGAGATCGCGGCCACCAGCAGGATCACCACCGCCGCCACCCCGGCCTGGAAGAGCACCTCTTCGCCGGTGAACACCTGTGCGGTTGCCCCCACGCCGAGCAGCAACCCGGTCCGGACCGGGCGCTGCCCGTGCCAGGCCTGCACGCTGAGCGCAACCAGCAGGGGCAGTCCGGGGGCAAACGCCATCGTGATGTGCCCCACCAGCGAATTCACGATTGCTGGTGAGATAGCGAAGGCCACCGCGCCGGCCAAGGCCGCAGGTCGGCCGATCTGCCCAGGATTCAAAGGCACCTGACGCAGGGCCCAGTATCCGGCCGCTGCACAGGCCGGGACGGCGAGAATGTTCAGTACATTCAGCGAGAGCAGCGAGCCGAACAGCGCGCTGATCGGCCAGAGCAGGATGGCCGGCAACAACAATGTGGTGTTGTTCATTGTGCTGACGCCCTCGGGCCAGTTCAGGTCGAGGGTGCGGAAGGGGTTCTCGCCGAGGCTGAGCGCGTGCGGGGTGTGGCCGAGCCACCACGAATAGTGCGTCGCGTCCGGGACGTTGCGGGCCACCATTCGATCCGCCGGGTCGGTCCACAGCCCGGCGGTGACGGCGGCCCCAGCAGCAAGCGCGGCCAGGGCCGCAATCACGATCATCGTCCCGGGTTGGACCCGCAAGCCGGGTCTGGTCAAGCTCTCGGAGCGCATCGGCGCATCCTGTCAGGTCCAGACCACACCGACCACACCATGGTCGGGCACCCAGGATCGCCCTCTACGATGACCGGCGTGACGACTCAGGTCTGGGATGCACCCGTTACACGCATGCCGGATGTGGTCCCCGTGAGCACGAGATCGGTGATGCCGCTCTGGGGTCGCTTGGCGATCCTGGCGGTGACGGTGTTCGGTGGAGTGTTGCGGTTCTGGCGGTTGGATCGCCCGCATGGGCTGGTGTTTGACGAGACGTACTACGTCAAGCAGGGCTGGTCGATGATCAGGGCCGGGTATGAGCTGAAGTGGACCGGCGAGGGCAAGGTCGTCGATCCGAAGTGGAACGCCGGGGACGTGAACGTCTTCACCAACGATCCGGACTTTGTCGTCCATCCTCCGGTGGGTAAGTGGATGATCGGTGCCGGGGAGTGGATCTTCGGGCCGACGAGTTCGTGGG
>JANNPJ010000326.1:0-2698 GCA_031400005.1 Kineosporiaceae bacterium
CAGCACCTTGCCGCCCTTTTGGTCGAGCGTCTCGTTCAGGCCGTAGTTGCTCATCACCGTGGCGACGAGTGTGTTCTGCGCGAGCCGGCCATGTGCCAGAAAATCGAGCGCAGCGATCGCCATGATTTCATCGCCATCGACCGCTTCGCCGTGCTCGTCGCAGAGCATTACGCGATCGGCGTCCCTAGTCCTGGCTTTGCTGCTTTGCGGCTGTGATTCAGATGTCCAAGGCGAAACTTTCCAGCCGAGCAACAAAGTCGTTGAGCCATCGGCCTCCGCGACGGCGAATGGCACGGTACTTCTGAGACTGGAGTCCGAAAGGTTTCTGTTCGAGGGTGTTCCAGCTCAGTGTGCGACTGGAGGCCCCGTCTGGTCGCTTAGTGATCTCGTCCACCTGGGACGATCTTGTCCACGAGCTCAACCCCAAACCCTCACCTTCCGAATTCTACGGTTCGGTCATCCGAACTACCGTTCCTGCTGGCCCTTTCGTGTTAAACACAGTCGTGCACCCGGGAATGGAAGACAAACAACCGCCCTGCGTCACTCACGGGCACGTACAACCCGGTGCCGTCGCAACCGTAACCGTGAGGTTCCAGAACAGGAGCGGGTGCTCCACAGACACTGGAGGCAGCGACGAGTGAACCCTGGAACGAGGCTGCCGACGGCCACCGGGCTTGTCCGTGCTCGAAGGGACACTTCAGGGACACAAAACCCTGGCAGCCAATACCAAACGACCCCGAACGAGGGCAAGCTCAGATCGACTCAACCCCAGGTCAGGGGCACTATCCATCACGGACCACACGACCGTCCGAGAGTCCGCGGGTTCGGGGTTTGATCCCCCCGGGGCCGGGCGGGATGTGTACCGGCTAACGAGATTAGCTCCACGCACAACACTAGTCGGCGACATCCCAGTCGAGGGCTCCGTCGACCACCTCGGGAACCCAGCCGGCGATCGGGGTGCGGTTCCGGACCGCCGGGGCGAGGTCGGTGATTAGTTGCAGCAGGCTGATGGCGGCGTATCCCTCGCGGCAGTCGGCCTCGACCTTGTCCCACCAGCGCACGCAGCCCTGATCTGGTCCTGGTCTTTGATCGACGAACATGCCACCGCCGTCACCGGCCTCGCCGATCATCAGGTACTCGTCCCGCCAGGTGAAGACCATGGAGCCGGCCATCTCTGCCTCCTCGGCATCGAGATCAAGGTCGTCCACGCTCTCGTCCCCGATCCTGCGCCTCATCATCGAACTGGATACGGCGTCGGGCAGGTCAAGCGCCATGCCGAACGGCAGGATCGCGCAGTCAAAGGTGAACCCGGACCCGCCGTGAAGCCCGAACCAGGTCACCAGGTCAGGCAGCAGCGGCAGTCCCAGCTCTTGCTGCGCACTATCGATGTCCAGTTCACGCGCAGGCAGCAGCGCGGCTCGCGTTACGGGGGCCTCGACCGCCAGCACGTCCAGATATGTGGCCCACGCCCGGGTAAGGTCGTCCATGCCCGAATCGTAGCCGTGCACCTTCGCGATGGAATCGTCGGTGCACCCAGGACGGTTCGCTGCGTCGCATCTCCTGGCGAGCTTCGAGTACACACGCCCGCCAAGCCTGCAGTGGACACATCGCGGCCACCACAAGGCACAGCCAAGGCGATCTCGGGTGAGGGCGTCAAGCAGCCCTGACGCCAGTTGGGCTGCGGCTCTACAGTGGACGGGTGGGACTCGGCCGGGGCAAGACTGAGCACGCTGGTCCGCGCGACATGGCGCGCAAGCACGGCCACTGGGGTTTAACAGAGGAAGCCAAAGAGTGGACGACCAGGGCGCGACATCGTGACGAGCGAGACCAATTGCGGACCGCAATGAATGAACTACAGCCTCAGCGAGAAGCGGAACCCAGGCTGCACCCCACACCGGACGCACCCATGAGGATGGCTGACTTCCACCCAGGGCTCCGGCGTACTCGTAAGTTGTCCGGTTATGTGAGTCAATGCAGGTAGAGGGCGTCGATCGGAGTGGTGTGATCGCGTCGGCTTTCGGGGATATAGAGGTAGCCAGCGTCGTGGATGCTGTTGATGACGGCTTCGCGGATGGTGGCGAGGTTGATGGGTCCGTGGCCTGTGCGGTTGGTGCAGCGGTCTTCTTTGAAAGAGATATCGCGGACATAATGCCGCATTTCAATACTCCAGTGTTCTCTGATCAGGCGGGCCAGGTCGACCGGTGTGGCCTCGGCGCTGGTGAGACGTGAGCGGCTTTCGCGGTCCGGGTATCGATCCTGCCGTGACCGGTTTCTCTGGTTCGGCTGCCGGTGCGGATCTGCTTCCAAGGAAGGAGGGGCTTTGAGCCGCTGCAACAGCAACGGCTGATTGAGCTTGTCAAGTTGTTTGTGTAAGTGGGGAACTAGTTTTCGGTGGTAGGCCGGTCGTTGTGGCCGGGGTCGTATTCTTGTCTGGCTTGGTCGGGGGTGGTGGCCAGGAGTTGGGCGATGTCGTCCCAGCTGGTGCCGTTTTCGCGGGCGGTCAGGACGATGTGGGGCAGGGCGCGCTGGGCCTGGTTGATCAGGCTGGCGATCAGGTGGAGGAAGACGGCGTCGGTGTTGAGCCAGAGGCCTCTGCGGCGGGCCAGGGTGCTGATCGCGTGGTCCAGGACATCGAGGGTGTCGTCGTCGATGACGGGTTGGGGGTAGGTCGTGTTCATCGGTCAGGCTCCGCTCAGGT
>JANNPJ010000328.1:0-2670 GCA_031400005.1 Kineosporiaceae bacterium
CCCTGAGCGCGGGCCAACTTCTGGGACGCACGGACCCACCGGTTCTTCAAACCCCGGGGCGAGCTGATCCAGGCCGGTGTTGAACGCCTCCTTACTCACCTCACGCCACCACGGGGCCACGGTGTCTTTGACCGCGTTCCAGTCCTTCCGCAAGCTGTACAACGACCACGACAGCGCCGGGGTCAGGTCGGCCTCGCGGATGCCGTAGGACTTTTCGGCGTCCCGCTGCGACAGGTTCGCCTTGGCCCGGGCCAGGCCCCAGTTGAACACCATCCGCGCCGCACCGGCATGCGAGCGTAAATCCCGGTCCTGAGCCGGGCTCGGATCCAAAGCGAACCGGTACGCCAGCAGTGTCATCGCCGGTCTTCCCCAGTGGCGGCGGCGACCGCGCGGGCGGCCTGGTTCCGGCCGCCGGGCTTACCGGCGGCGTCGCTTTCGAAGTCCTGATCCCGTTCCATCCCTGAAACGTACCCGCCGCCACCGACAGTCCCGGGGTTATCCACACCCCATAACCGTCATCAGTGCACCTCTTTCGATGAACCATGACGACTGCGAGCAACCAGTCCGCTCATGGTGATCACCTGTCCGATCGGCTCGGGCACCTCCTCCTGTGAGACCACGTAACCTCGTGCTGCCAGACCTCACCCGCACAGGGCTCCCGCAACGCCGCGGGCCCAGACGACCACGGCCCGAGCGCCCTTTCGACCCGCACCAGATCGTCTACACCCGCGAGCCAACCAGGACCACCAGTCTCGATGCTCCACCACGATCCTCGATCCCCCGCTCGCCCACCAGAAACACCCGACCTGCGATCCACCCCTTCACCTGTCACCGCACCGCTAGATCACGGTATTTAGTAGCACTCAGCGCCCTGCCACCAGCTGTCGCATCCCCTAGGCTGCGGCAATGCCCGGCAGCCAGGTGATCCGCCGTCCGTACAAGATGGCCCTCAGTCTCTATCGGAGGTTGCCGAGGTTCTTGCGGCTCTTCATCATCCGCCGGATCGCTCCCGGACACACCGTCGGAGCGCTCTGCTTGATCGAGCATCAGGGCCGGCTGCTGATGCTGAACCAGCGCCACCGGCATGGCTGGACCTTCCCGGGTGGGCTGCTCAACCGCGGCGAGGGTGCCGAAAGCGCAGTGGTTCGCGAGGTCGAGGAGGAGACCGGTCTCCGGGTTCAGGTCCACCTTCCGTTCACCATCGTCGTCGACCCGTCCTCTCGGCGAATCGACATCCTGTATTGGGTCCTGGCCGACCACGCGCCCCCCGTGCGGGCCTCCGGCGAGGCACTCACCGCGGATTGGGTGCCGCTGGACGACATGGGCGAGGTAGACGATCCGACGGCCGAGGCGCTGGCGCAGCTGGCCCGGTTCCGGGCCGGGGCCTCCCATCAGGGTCGGTTGCTCGGCCCATGACTGCTCGGCCCATGACTGTCCCGGCCGGGGTCGTGCTCGCGGCCGGTGCGGGGAGCCGCCTTCGACCGCTTACTTCGTTGCGACCGAAGGCGCTGTGCCCGGTCGGCGGCCGGGCACTGGTAGATCTTGCGCTGGACCGGCTCGGTCGGGAAGTCGGGCTGGGCCCGGAAACCCTCGCGGTAAACGCTCACCACCACGCCGCTCTAATCAGAGCCCACTTCGATCTCCCGGCTGAACTCGATGCTCCGGCCTGCCTCAGTCACCCCACACCACGGGTGCACCTGCAGGTGGAGGACAGCGAGGCGCTCGGAACGGCGGGCGCGCTCGCCGCGCTGCGGCCCTGGTTGGACGGGCGGCCGGCGCTCGTCACCAACGCCGACTCCTACCTGCCGGGCGGTCTGGTCGGCTTCACCGACGGCTGGGACGGTGAACGCTGTCGCCTGCTCTGCACCGTCGCCCCGGAGGGTTCCCGGCCGGACTTCGTCGCCGAGGACGGCGTGGGGCTGCGGTACGTCGGCGCCTGCCTGCTGCCGTGGCATCGGATCCGGGATCTGACCCCGGTTCCCAGCGGCCTGTACGAGGTGCTCTGGCGAGCCGATGCTCAGGCGGGTGCCCTGGATCTGGTTCGGGTGCCGAGCGCAACCGTGACGATCGACTGCGGCACCCCGGCTGACTACCTGGCCGCCAACCTGCATGCCTCCGGCGGGGAGAACGTGATCGGTGCGGGCGCCACCGTGCTCGGTCGCCTGGTTCGGTCGGTGGTCTGGGACGGTGCCTGGGTCGGCCCCGACGAGGTACTCGTGAAGCAAATCCGCGCCGGTCCCCGCGAGAACCCGCTTACCGTCGACGCCTCAACAACCAGCCGCCCTTGACCCGGATTCCCGGATAGGAGGTTCCGCCCAGAGCCATCAGAAGGGTGGTTCTCCGGGATCGCCGTCGGGTGGCGGATGCCCTGATCCGGCGTGGCCACTCGATCCGGTCGGGTCGCTCGATCCGGTCGGGTCGTTCGGCCCGGTCGGGTCGTTCGGTCCGGTCGGTCCGGTCGGTCCGGTGGGTGGGGGTTTCGGTGGTCGGTCGTATTGGTGGGGGTAGCTGAGGTAGACGTGCCCGGTGGGGCTGATGATCGCGATGGTTCCGGGTGGGTGTGCTGGGTCGGTGGAGATTTGGTGACGCCATCGGCCTTCATGTTTGAACCGGTGGTCGCGGTCGCATTTGCAGTGGAGGTTGGGTTCGCTGGTGGCTCCGGCGGGCCAG
>JANNPJ010000362.1:0-20347 GCA_031400005.1 Kineosporiaceae bacterium
ACCTGACGGCGGTCCTGCCCGGCCTGTTCGTCACCGGCTTCGGAATCGGCCTGATCTTCGCGCCGAGCATCCAGACCGCAGTCTCGGGACTGACCAACCAGGACGCCACCGTGGGTTCCGCCCTGGTCACCACCATGCAGCAGATCGGCGGCTCGATCGGAATCGCCATCTTCAGCACGCTGTTCGCCTCCACCGCCGCGAACTACGCGGCGGACAATGCGGCCGGTGCGACAACCGCCGCCGCTCAGGCGAACCTGGCGGCACAGGCTGCGATCGAGGGTTACGGCACCGTCTACATCTGGTCCGCAGCCATCTTCCTGCTCGGTGCCGTGCTGGCGGCGGTCATGCTGCGCAACGGGAAGATCGAGGCAGATGGCGATGCGGTGCTAGTGCACTGATTCCCTACCCGCACTGACCGCACTTTGCCCGGAGAAACGATCATGCACGGTTGCCCGCTGGGAGGGGGCAACCGTGCATGATCGTTTCGGTTTGGGGCGGTCAAGAGCGAGGTGCCGAGGAGGCGAGTTCGCTCGCATCAGCAGAGCGCACGTCGGAGCGCACGTTGATCTCTTCGTTCGTGCTTTCATCCGCTTCGATCCGGAGGTTCGGTAGCCACCGGTCGAGCCAGTCAGGCAGCCACCAGTTGCGGTCTCCGAGCAGTTGCATCGTTGCTGGTACGAGCACGATCCGGACCAGGGTCGCGTCGACGAAGATGGCTGTGGCCAGCCCGATACCGAACAGTTTCAGCAGCACTACTTCGCTCGGCACGAAGGCGAGGAACACCGTCACCATGATGGCGGCAGCCGCCGTGATGACCCGACCTGTTTTTGCCAGACCGTCGGCAACGGCGAGCTGGTTGTCGCCGGTCCTGTCGTACTCCTCCTTGATCCGCGACAGCAGGAAGACCTCGTAGTCCATCGAGAGCCCGAACAAGATCGCGAACATCATCATTGGCATCATGATGGGGATCGGCGTCACTTCCGGGATACCGATCAGATCGCCCAGCGGACCGCCATTGACCGCGAGGGTCATCACACCAAGTGCGGCGGTGATCGAAAACAGGTTCATGATAGCGGCTTTGAGCGCGACGAGAACCGAGCGGAACACCGTCATCAAGAGCAGGAAGGACAGGAACACCACCCCGCCGACGAAGTAGGGCAGCCGCTGCGAGACGCCGGCCGTAGTGTCGACATTGATGGCCACCAAGCCGCCGACGTCAATGGCGAGGCCGGTACCCGACGTGGCGGCGGGGATGTCCCTCTCGCGCAGGGTCGCCACCAGTTCCTCTGTTCGCAGATCCTGCGGCGACGTGGTCGCCACCACGTGCAACACGGCGGTGTCACCGGCCTCGTTCGCGGCCGCGGGAGAGACCCAAGCTACCCCGCTGAGCGCACGCAGCCTCGCACCGACCGCATCCGCCGAATTGATCAGTTCAGCGCCCGATTTGCCCTGCACGGTGAGCAGCAGGGGGGCCGAGAAACCGGGGCCGAATCCCTCGGCGAGGAGGTCGTAGGCCTGCCGCGTGGTGTAGTTGGGCGGGTCATTCTTCGCATCGGCGAACCCGAACCGGATACCGAGGAAAGGTGCCGAGAGCGCCAGCAGGACGGCCAGGCCACCGAGCGCGGCAGGCCACGGCCGGCGCTGGATGAATCGACTCCAGCGATACCAGAAGGATCTGTCGTCCACCCGCACCTTCCGAGTCGCGAACGGCACGTGCAAGCGCTCGATGTTTCGGCCGGCGAAGCCGAGAACGGCCGGGAGCAGCGTCACCGACGCCGCCATGATGACCAGCACGGCGAGCGCCGTGCTGACCGCGAATCCCGCGCTGAACGGCTGGTTCATCAGCAGCATGCCGAGCAGCGAAACGATCACGATGGTGCCGGCGAACATCACCGAACGCCCGGCCGTCGCGATCGCCGTCAAGGTCGCCCGCCTCGGTTCCTGGCCCTCGGCGAGGGAACTGCGGAACCGGGTGACGATGAGCAGCGCATAGTCGATCCCGACGCCGATGCCGATCATCGCCCCGACCGAGGGCGCCCAGTCCGGCACGGGGAGCACACGGCGCAGGATCTCCCCGAGAGCCATCGCGATGCCGATGCCGAACAGTGCCGTCATTAGCGGAAGACCCATGGCCACCACAGAACCGAAGGTGAACAGCAGAATGATGGCGGCGGCGATGAAAGCGAAACCTTCAGAACCGAACTCAGGAGTCTGCGACAGAGCCGCTACAGGGCCACCGACTTCGACCTGCAGCGTTGGGTCGCTCGCCGCGAGGATGGGCTCGACGAGGCTTTTGGCTTCCTCAGCGGTGAATTCGTTGTCCCGCTTGTCGAGGTCCACGTCGGCGTATGCCGTTGTGCCGTCCGGAGAGATTTGACGGGCACCGGCCGCTGAGAACGGACTGGTGACCGTGACGACGTGATCGTACCCGGCGACGTCAGCGAAGACCTTCTCCGCACGTTCCTTCACGTCGGGCGCGGTCACGCCCTTCTCGGCATGGATGACGATCTGCACGGTGTCGCCGGCCTTCTGCGGAAACCTCTTCTTCAGCGTCTCCAGGGCGGCCTTCGATTCGGATCCCGGCTGCAGGTAATCCTGGCGGAACTCACCGCCGAACGAACTCGCCAGTGCGAAAGATCCCACCAGCGCCGATATCCACAGGACGACGACGAGACGGCGATTGCGAAAGCACAGGTCGGCCAGTCGAATCAACATTTCAACCCCTGACTCTTGATGCCACTCGGGTGATCACTCGACACTTCTCAGGATCTGCTCCATCGCTGATGTCCGGGTCTGAATCTCCGAAACATCAGCAACCAGACGCTTTTGCGCATCGAGCGTGCCCTCGGCCAGCTGCTCGTAGCGTTTCACCAATTGCCGCAGCGCATCCTCCTGGCTGGCCAGGATCTTGGACTTGCGAATTTCGAGGTAGAACGATGCTGCTCCCCCGATCAAGATCAGGATGGCGAGCAGCAATGCGATGGCAATGGCCACCTCGGGGCCTTTGATCGTCTCTTGCGCGGCTGCATAAATCACGGCTTCTCCTTTGCTGGGAGACCCTTTTCCGGGTCAGATTTGGTCAGCGTCTTCGCCGCCTCAGCCAGCGCCGCTGCGTTCAGGTGCAGGTCGAACGGCGCGACGTCGTAGAACTTCATTGCCTTGCCGTCTTCGGAGAGCTCGAGGCGGCCAACGATCAGCCCGGCCGCCTCGAGTCGTTGCAGGTGCATGTGGAGCAGGGGACGACTGATGCCGATCTCGCGAGCCAGGTGGCTTACGTAGTCGGGCTTACTGGCCAGCGTCGCGACAATCCGCAGACGCAGCGGGTTCGCCAGCGCAGCCAGCATGGCGACCAGATCGTCCCCAGTCGGTCGGCTCACTGTCATCGCGCTCCTTCATATGTAAGAAAATCCTTACACATGAAACCGTAGCATGTTATGGCTGCCGGTGACGTCGAGATTCACGCGAAAGTTCCACCAGGGACGACGACCCAGCGCCCAAGGTGGCTGCGGTCGACGACGTCCTGAAGAATTGGCGGCTGCACGCTCGCCAGGGCCGGCTAGGCGATCAGGTCGAGCAGCCAGGTGGGGCCGGCGTTTCGGGAGCCGGACGGTAGGCGTTCGCGCAGGCCACGGTCGGCCGTGACGACCAGCGGGATGTCGCCGTCGGCCAGCACCTGGGCCGCGATCTCCACGATGGTGGAATCACCGTCGGCTGGGGCGCGGACCACCTCGATCCCGGGTGGATCGATAGCCGCCCGGGATCGACCCTCGATCACCGCCACGATCCGGCCAATCCGATCAACCGGCTCGACTTCCTCAACTGGCAACGAAAGGGACAGCGGAACCAGGGCGGCCATCAGCCGGGTCGCAGCGCCGGCCCGGTCCCGCCACCAACCGTCCGGCCGCGAGCCCATCACGTTCGCGACGTCCACCACCAGGACCAGCACTGGCTCAGTCCTTGCAGAGGGCCCGGGCGGTGGCGGCGATCTGGGTCTCGGTGACCAGCACCAGGTTGGCGGCGGCACCGGTCGGAACCACCGAGTCCCGGGCCGTCACCCGGACCAGTCTGCCGTCGAAGCCGGCCTCCAGCATGCCGGTCACCAACCCCTCGGAAATCCCACCGGTACGCCGGGTTTCGTCCACTATCAGCAGTCGCCCGGTGGCGGTTGCCTCGCGGAAGACGTCCTCCAAGGGCAGCGGCGCAAGCCAGCGTAGGTCCACCACCCGGCAGTCGATCCCCTCGCGCTCCAGCTCGGCGGCGACCCGCATCGACATCCGCAACCCGTTGCCGTAGGAAACGATCGTGAGGTCGGATCCGGCGCCCCAGACCGAGGCCCGACCGATCGGCGCATGGAACGAACCCCACAGCGGCGGCGCCGGGTAGGGCGCGCGCCAGGCGTCGTCACCGGGTTTGAGCATGTCGCGCTGGTCGTACAACGCGATCGGCTCGAGGAAGACGCTGATCGTGCCATCGGCCTCGGCCGCGGCCAGGCAGGTGCGCAGCAGGCCGGGAGCCTCCGACGGATGCGCCGGGCAGGCCACCACCAGACCGGGGATGTCCCGGAGCATCCCCAACCCATTGTCACCGCCGACCGCGCCGCCGATTCCGTCCTGATATGGCAGGCCAGGTACCCGGACGACGAGCGGATTGCGGTAGGCACCGCCGGACTGGAAGGAGAACGTCGCCGCCTCGTTGCGCAGTTGTCCCCCGGCCGCACACAGATCGGTGAGGTTACGCACCTCGGCAACCGGCAGCAGGCCACTCACCGCCGCTCCGAGGCAGAGGCCAAGGATGGTCTGCTCGTCCAGGACGGTGTCCGTCACCCGCGCTGCGCCGAGGCGTTTGTGCAGCCCACGGGTCACGCCGTAGACGCCGCCGAGCCGTCCGACGTCCCGACCGAGCACCACCAGATTGGGCGACACCAGGGCGGCGTCCATCAAGGCTCGATTGATCGATTCGGCCAGCGTCAGCGGCCCTTCCAGCTCGGGGGGCCGATCGCCGAAGGCTTCGGCGCGGCGTCCGGGTGGCGGCACTCGAGCGGCCAGGATCGCGACCGCGGCCGGACGTCGCGGCGCCAGCGGAGCCATCACGTCGGCCGAGGTCGCCAGCTTGGGCCGGCGCAATGCCTCCTCCACCGCGGAGGCCACCCGGTCGCGGATGTCGAGTAACCGCTCGGCGACCTTCTGGCCGCTGAGAACCCCCGCCCGGACCAGCGACTCCATCGTGGCGACCAGTGGGTCATTCTCCAGATCGGCGGCAATCCGTTCGGGACGGCGGTACACCTGCTCGGTGTCCGAGCCGGCGTGTCCGCCGATCCGCACGCAGCCCAGGTGAAGCAGCACCGGACGACGATGCGCCCGGGCAGCCTCCACGGCTTGACGAGTGGTTTCCAGCACGGTGAGTGGATCGCCGGAGGTGTCGGCGAACAGGTAGCGCAGCCCGTCTCGGGCTTCGTAGAGCGACCGGATCCAGCCCGGCGGCGTCGGCATCGAGAGACCGAGACCGTTGTCCTCGCAGACCAGCAGCAACGGCATCGGCACTCCTTGGCGGGCCGCCCAGCAGGCCGAGTTCACCGCCCCGGTGGCGGTGGAGTGATTGGCGGAGCCGTCGCCGAAGCTGGCCACCGCCACCGCGTCGTCCGGCCATTTCAGTCGTTCGCTGCCGCGAGCACGCTGCTGGCGACCGATTGTCCAGGCCAGACCCAGCGCCCGGGGCAGGTGACCGGCCACGGTGGGGCTCTGCGGCAGGATCGCCACATCTGGGTGCGCAAGGCCGGGGCTGCGACCGCCGCCCCCCGGCCGGTCGGCGGCACCGGCCAGGCCCAGCGCGATGTCCAGGATGCCGTCGTCCAGCCCGGCGAGAGTTGTCCGCGCGAGATAGAACGCACTCGAGCGGTGATGCAGCAGGGCGGGGTCGTTGCTGCGCAAAGACAACGCCACGGCGGCGTTCCCTTCATGCCCGGCCGACGAGATGGTGTGCCGACCGTCGCCGGTGGCCTGCATCCGGCGGGCCGCGACATCCAGCCACCGACTGGCGGCCTGCGCGTCGAAGAGGTCCAGCAGGTCGCCACGGATCGCCTCGGAGGCGGCTCTGGATTCGGCCGTCGGCGCACTACCCAGCCGTTCCAGGACGGCCCCAAGGTGGTCGACGAGATCGGCGCCCGGCCCCGGCTCGCCCAGATCGGTCACCGTCACCAGCGGCGCGTCCTCAATGGACCGCGGGTGCTTCACCGGTCTCGCTCACCATCTTCTTGCCCGAGGTCGCCCAGGAGGCCATCCCACCGTCCAGATTGAGGACGTCGAAGCCATTGCTGTTCAACCATGCGACCGCACGCGCGGATCGTCCGCCGGACCGGCAGACCACCACGATCTCGTCGTCGGGTGACAGTTCGCCGATCCGAGCCGGCAAGTCCGCCAGCGGAATGTGAACGGCGTCCTGGATGTGCCCGGCCTGCCATTCCTCGGGTTCGCGGACGTCGAGGAATACAGCTTCGGTACGGACCCCATCAGGATCCACGGATGGGACCGGCGGCGGGAACAAGCGGCACCTCCTGTACGAAATCACGGTAACTCTCCGTTATGCAGCAATCGTGCAGCGTCGTGCAGCGTCGTGCGAATGACGCCGAACGGCGGAGCGCACCTATCCTCTCAGGCAGACGGGGGCCGATCGCACGTCGACATGACGCAGCCGGTGGCGGGTCGCGACCGGCACCCGACAAAGTCTGTGGATACCCCGGCAAAAAGGTCCCGCCGAGTGGAACCCGACGCCGCGATGGTGCGTCGAAGGGGTCGATAGTCCAACCGACCGGAAGGATGCTGGCCGTGGCTACGGATCGAAGGATGACCTCGACATTAGGCGACCGAATGGTCGCTACCGTGCAAGCCCGGCGGCTGGTTCGGCGAGTGACCGGCTCCACCGCGGATCGGCGGGTCCGGCTGTTGCTCACCATGGCAGCGCTCCCCCTTCTGGTCGCCGGGTGTGCGAGCAGCGATGAGGGGACCGTGACGCCCCAAGCCCCGGCGTCCGAAAGCGGAGGAACTGTGCCCACCGAACTGACCATCGTCAGCGATGACGGGTCCGGTAAGACCGAGACCTGGACCCTCACCTGTGACCCGACCGGGGGCACCCACCCGGACCCGGAGGCCGCTTGCGCCGCGCTGACAGCCAAGGGCACGACGGCGATGCCGGCCGTGGCCAAGGACAAGATGTGCACTCAGCAATTCGGTGGCCCACAGACGGCGAAGATCACCGGAACCTGGAAGGGCGAGACCGTGGACGCGAGCTTCTCCCGGACGAATGGCTGCGAGATCAGTCGCTGGCAGTCTCTGAAGGGTTTGCTGCCGGACGCGGGCGGCGTCGGTTCTCCATAACGATGGCGGCCACCACGGCCGCCGTCAGCAGCAGTAACCCAGCGATGGCGAGGCCGGTGACCGGCGCGGAGTTCGCCGGAGCCGGCCTCGACGCCGGCATGCCTACCATGCCGGGCATCGCACCGGTCATCTCCGGCTCGGCGACGTGTGGCGTGACCGTCGGGGCGGTTGGGCTCGGCGCCTCGGTGGACTGGACGGGCGCCTGCAGGGCTGAGAAAAGCCCGATCAGCATGATCAAAATCAAGAACAGCGCAAGAACCGCCGCTGCGCGCTGTCCGGGCGGTCTGTTCACAGACCGCATAGTAAGGGCGAAAGCGACCTTGAGTCACGAGATATCAGCTCTGGGTGACGAAGCGACATGAGTTCGACGTCCACAAGCCTCGAAATATTTCCCGGATTCACCGCTACGTTCACCTCGCTAACCACTAATGTGCTCTAACACCTAGATAGGGGGCAATTGCATGACTAAATCTCGCCTAGCAACTGGCATGCTCGCATCCGCAGTGATGTCGGGCGCGTTGATCGCAGTCCCGGGGGTAACCGCAAGCGCTGCACCAACACAATGTCCCACCGCCTTCCCCACCGCATCCGCAGTGGACGGCGTGACCGGCACCGGGTACACGGTTGAGCGCGGCACCACCGCCGACCCGTTCACCGCCAAGATCCTCGGCCGAATCACTGACGGCATCGCTCCCGGCATCGACATGATCATGGCGGATGTCAGCTCACCTGCCCTCACGCGATCCGGCGGCGTCTGGGCCGGGATGTCCGGCTCTCCGGTGTACGCCCCCGACGGCCGGTTGATCGGCGCAGTGGCCTACGGTCTTGCCGCCTCGTCCCCCATCGCCGGGATCACCCCGGCTGAAGACATGACGAAACTGCTTGCGGCGCCGTCAATCGCCAGCACCAAGATCAAGGTCAGCGCCAAGGTTGCGAAGCGGATCGCCAAGACTGGCGACGTCTCCGCCGCGGTCGCGGACGACGGTTTCGTGCAGTTGAAGGTGCCGGTGAGTGTCTCCGGCGCGACCCGTCGCAGCGCGAAGTTCCTCAAGCACTTGAAGAAGACCAAGAGTGTGCTGGTTCGCACCAATGGATCCAAGATCAGCGCCGCCCCGTCATCGCCATCCGAGATCACCGCCGGCAGCAACTTCGCCGCCGCCCTGTCCTACGGCGACATCTCGATGGCCGGGGTCGGCACCACGACGTTCGTCTGCAACAGCTCGGCGGTCGCCTTCGGACATCCGCTGATCAGCGCGGGCAAGGTGCAGTTCAGTGCGCACCCGGCAGACGCGGTCCTGGTTCAGCCCGACCCGACCTGGGGCCCGTTCAAGGTGGCCAACCCGGGCGGCCCGGTCGGTACCGTCGACCAGGATCGGACCACCGGGATCCGGGCCAGGCTTGGCCAGGCCCCGACCACGAGCTTCCCGATCACGACCTCCCTCGTACCCGACGGTGGCGCCGCAGTGACCGGCACCACGACCGGTATCTACCAGCCGTGGGCCGGGGACATCGCCGCCCTGCACCTCCAGGCGAACATCGTGAAGGCGCTCGGGTCCGATGGCCCTGGATCGGCGGCACTGAAGTTCACCATCAAGGGCAAGACCGCGGCGGGCTCGGCGTTCACCCTGGTCCGGTCCGATCACTACGCCGATCCGAACAACATCTCCTTTGCCGCTGCCGATGACCTGTACTCCTTGCTCTCCGAGCTGGTCAGCCAGCCGTTCAAGGACATGAAGATCACCAGCATTGACGTCACGGGCAGTGTGGACACCGCGATCAACCAGTACCGGGTAACCGCGGTGAAGATGTTCAAGGGCGGCAAATGGGTGCCGCAGCGGGGCACGATCGTCGCCAAGCCCGGCAAGACGATCTACCGGCAGGTCACGCTGACGAAGTACCGCAGCAGCCAGACCGTCATCGCCAAGCTGAAGGTCAAGGTCCCGGCCCGCACCGAGGGTGCGGCCGGCACGCTGACCATCTCGGACGGCCTCAACGCCGACTTCTCGGCCAAGGAGCCGACGTCGTTGTCCGGGTTGCTGAAGTTCCTGGCCACCAAGCCGCCGCAGGACGCAGTGGTGGGCTCGCTGCTGCTGCAGAACGGGCGGACCTCGGTCAACACCATCACGTTGAGCCGGGTGGACGGGAAGGTCATGGACTACCGCCGCGAACTGAACGTCGTGGTCCGGCCCTGACCTGATCGGCCCCTATCGGTACGAGCAGCCGCGGTCCATCCCTTCGGGGGTGGGCCGCGGCTGCACGTGTCTGAGGGCCAGTTTGATGGCCTGCGAGGCTACTTGAGCAGCCGCGACATCCGCCGGTCGGCGAGAACCTTGCCGCCGGTCTGACAGGTGGCGCAGTACTGCAACGACGAATCGGCGAACGACACCTCGCGAACGGTGTCACCGCAGACTGGGCAGGCCTGGCCGGTCCGACCGTGCACCCGCATCCCGGCGCGCTTGGCGTCCTTCAGTTCCTTCGCCGGCTTTCCGGTCGCGGCCGCAATCGCGCCGGTTAACACGCTGCGCAGCGCCTCATACAGCCGGGCCACCTGAGTCTCGTTCAGCTTGGCCGCGCTGGCGAACGGCGAGACCTTTGCGGCATGCAGGACGTCGTCGGAGTAGGCGTTGCCGACTCCGGCCAGCACACTCTGGTCCCGCAGCAGGCCCTTCACCTGCTGGCGCGAGTCGGCCAGGATCGCGGCCAACGCCGCCTGGTCGAAGTCGGCGGCCAGTGGGTCGGGGCCGAGCCGGGCGATCCCGGGGACCTCGGACGGCGAACGGACGACGTAGACCGCCAGGCTCTTCTTGGTTCCGGCCTCGGTCAGGTCGAATCCCGGCTCGGCATCCGGGTCAGCGCCGTCGCTTTCGCCGTCCACAATCGGGGTGAATCGAACGCGCAACGCGATCGGGCTCTTGCCCGGCTTGACCATCGCCTTGGGGGCTTCGTCGTACCAGCGCAACCATCCGGCCTTGGCCAGGTGAAAGATCAGGTGCAGGCCGTCGACGTTCAGGTCGACGAACTTGCCGTGCCGATCCACCGAGGTCACGGTGAGCCCAAGGAGCGAGGTCGGCTGCGGGTCGTAGGTCTTCAAGGTGTTGATCGTGCCGAGGTCGACCCGGTCCACGGCGCGTCCGATCAGCCGCTCGCGCAGGAACGCAGCGAGGGCCTCCACCTCAGGCAACTCAGGCACGAAGACATCTTCTCTCGCCGTGGCCTGTTGCGATAGAGAAAACGCGGCACGCCCGGGGGCGTAACGGTGTCGATCGACTAGCCTCCCGAGAAGGTGCCGGAGCACGTGCACATCTGGAGGAACCATGGCACACGAACGGGCAGGTCAGATCGCGCTACCCAGTGATCTGATCGACGTCGCACACGTCGTCACGAGTTACTACACCACCTGGCCGGATCTTTCCCAACCCAGCCAGCAGGTGGCATTCGGGACGTCGGGTCACCGCGGCAGCAGCCTTGACGGGTCGTTCACCGAGGCGCACATCGTGGCGACCACGCAGGCGATTTGTGATTACCGCAAGGGCCAAGGGATCTCCGGACCGCTCTTCCTCGGCCGGGACACGCATGCGCTGTCCGAGCCGGCCTGGGCCTCCGCCCTCGAGGTCCTGGCCGGGAACGAGGTCACCACCCTGGTGGACGACCGAGATCGGTACACCCCGACCCCGGCGATCTCGCATGCCATCCTCCGCTACAACCGGGGCCGGCCGGCTACCGATGGTGGCCGGTCCGACGGCATCGTGGTGACGCCGTCGCACAACCCGCCGGCCGATGGCGGGTTCAAGTACAACCCGCCGCACGGCGGTCCGGCCGACACCGATGCGACTGGCTGGATCGCTACTCGAGCGAACGAATTGCTCGCTGCCGCACTGAAAGACGTGAAGCGGGTCCCGCTGGCCCGAGCCCGTGGCGCCGCGACCACGTCGACCTATGACTTCCTCGGTACGTACGTCGACGACCTGCCCTCGGTCCTGGACCTGGACGCCGTCCGCGAGGCCGGGCTCCGGATCGGCGCAGACCCGCTCGGCGGTGCCGCGGTGGACTACTGGGGCGAGATCGCGCAGCGCCACCGGATCGATCTCACGGTAGTAAACCCGTTGGTGGACGCCACATTTGGGTTCATGACCCTGGACTGGGACGGCAAGATCCGGATGGACTGTTCCTCGCCGTTCGCGATGGCCTCAATGATCGGGGCCAAGGACAAGTATCAACTGTCCACTGGTAACGACGCGGACGCCGATCGACACGGGATCGTCACCCCGGACGGCGGGCTGATGAACCCGAACCACTACTTGGCAGTGGCGATCCAGTACCTGTTCGGGGAGCGAAAGGGCTGGTCGCCGGAGGCTGCTATCGGTAAAACCCTGGTGTCGTCGTCAATGATCGATCGAGTAGCAGCAGATCTGGGCCGCAGGTTGGTCGAGGTGCCGGTCGGATTCAAGTGGTTCGTGCCGGGCCTGCTCGACGGTTCGGTTGGCTTCGGTGGCGAGGAGTCTGCAGGTGCGTCGTTCCTGCGCCAGGACGGCACGGTGTGGACGACGGACAAGGACGGCATCCTGCTGGCGCTGCTGGCCGCTGAGATCACGGTTCGCACCGGCCAGACGCCGAGCGAGTTGTACACCGCGATGACCGAGAAACACGGTGCACCGGTGTACGCCCGGATCGATGCCCCCGCCACCCGGGAGCAAAAAGCCGTCCTGGCGAAGCTTTCACCCGAGCAGGTGACGGCTACCGAGCTCGCCGGTGAACCAATCACCGCGACCTTGACGTCGGCTCCGGGGAACGGGGCCGCCATCGGTGGGCTCAAGGTGTCGACGGAAAGCGCCTGGTTCGCCGCCCGACCGTCCGGCACCGAGGATGTTTACAAGATCTACGCCGAGTCCTACAAGGGGCCTGACCACCTGGCCGAGGTGCAGCAAGCCGCCCGAGACCTGGTCTCTGCCGCTCTCCCCTAACAGCTGCCGGACGCTCTAAGCTGCACCTTACTGGAATGCCGCTAATCAGATAATAAGGACAGCCAGCAGCGATGACGTCCACGCAGATCCCGTTCACTCCGGTCCGCAGTACCTCATCGGTGCCGCCTGCGACCTCGTTGCTGCGCGGGGCACAGGCACATCGCCTTGGCGTGCAGCGGCTGCTCGCGTCGTACCGGGCGATCCCGGCCGGGACCACCGTCCGACTGGCCAAACGCACGTCAAACCTGTTCCGGCCACGTACCCCGGTGGCCTCGGCCGGGCTTGATGTGTCCGGGCTGGACGGCGTGATCTCGATCGACGCGGCTGCCCGGACCGCCGACGTCCAAGGCATGTGCACCTACGAGACCCTGGTTGCGGCCACGCTGCCACTCGGGTTGATGCCGCTGGTCGTCCCGCAACTGAAGACGATCACCCTGGGCGGCGCGGTGACCGGCCTCGGGATCGAGTCGACGTCGTTCCGCAATGGGCTGCCGCACGAGTCGGTGCTGGAGCTGGACATTCTCACCGGTGACGGCTCGATCGTCACCGCCCGCCCAACCGGTGAGCACGCGGACCTGTTCGCCGGCTTCCCGAACTCGTACGGCAGCCTGGGTTACGCCACCCGGCTGCGGATCGAACTGGAACCGGTCCGGGCCGCGGTGGCCATGCGGCACGTTGAATTCACCGACCTGGATGAGCTGGCCCGAGCAATTGACGTGATCTCTACCGGCCGGGAGTGGGATGGCGAGCCGGTCGACTTCCTGGATGGTGTGGTCTTCTCCGGCACCGAGTCGTACCTGACGCTGGGCCGGTGGAGCGACGACCTGACCTCGGCGAGCGACTACACCGGCGAAGCAATCTTCTACGAGTCGATCCCGGCCCGGCCCACCGACGTGCTGACTGTGCACGACTACGTGTGGCGCTGGGACACCGACTGGTTCTGGTGCTCGAAGACCTTCGGCGCGCAGAATCCGCGGATCCGCAGGCTCTGGCCGGCGAAGTTCCGGCGCAGCGATGTCTACCACCGGATGGTCGGGCTGGAGAACCGGTTCGGTGTGGTGGCTCGCATCGATGGCTGGCGGGGCAAGCCGGCCAAGGAGCGGGTGGTCCAGGACGTCGAGTTGCCCACCGGTACCACCGCACAGTTCCTCCGGTGGTACCTGGACCGGGTCGGGATGACGCCGATCTGGATCTGCCCGTTGCGACTACGGGACGGCGGACCCCGCGGCGTACCGGAGGCCGGCTCACAGCCCTGGCCGCTGTATCCGTTGCGGGCCGCCAGAACCTACGTGAATATTGGCTTTTGGGGCACTGTTGCGATCGCACCGGGCCGGGCTGACGGGGACCTGAACCGGGAGATCGAGGCCAAGGTGGCCGGGCTCGGCGGGCATAAGTCGCTGTACTCGGACGCGTACTACGGCGAGGAGGAATTCTGGGCCGCGTACGGCGGAGCGAACTACGCCGCGCTGAAGCAGCGTTACGACGGCGGCAACCGGTACCTCGACTTATTCGCCAAAGCGGTCGGCCGCCGCTGATTCACGCTCGGCCCGACGGCACTACTGATTTAGGATCTCAGATGACGTAATGTGCATGCATTCGGCGATTGTGCGCTCTATTGTGGTATCTCATCACAGAACGTGATTCGGAACAGTCCGAAACGTCCTCGTGTTGGCGTTTAGAGCAAAGTTCGATGGGATGCCGTCGCTAGGAGATCACGTGACTCAGCCATCAGTGTTGCGCCGGATAGAGGAAGATCCACAGCGCCAACTCCGCCTCGCCGAAATCTACGACCTGCTGCTGGCAGCGCCCTCACCACTACGTTTCAGTGCGTACGACGGCAGTTCAACCGGACCCGCGGACGCCGACGTCGGGATCTATCTGGCGAACCCGCGGGCTGCGGCGTTCCTCGCCACGGCACCGGGGTCACTCGGAATGGCACGCGCTTACGTGATGGGGGATGTTCAGGTCACCGGTATTCACCCCGGTGATCCCTACGCAATGTTGACCGCGCTCGATGCGATCCAGTGGCAACGTCCGCCGGCCCGCATCCTGCTGCGAATCGCCCGGTCTCTCGGTGTCCAGCGGCTGATCCCGCCGCCGCCGCCCCCGCAGGAGGCGCTGCCGGACTGGCGCCGGGCGATGGAAGGGCTTCGGCACTCCCGGAGTCGAGACGCCGACGCGATCCAGCACCACTACGACGTCTCCAACCGGTTCTACGAGATGCTGCTCGGCCCGTCGATGACCTACACCTGTGCGTGTTACGACGACACCACCACCACGCTCGAAGAGGCACAGGCCAACAAGTACGACTTGGTGGCGCGAAAGCTCGACCTCAAACCGGGGATGCGACTGCTGGACGTCGGATGCGGCTGGGGCGGAATGGTCCGGCACGCAGTCAAGCACTACGGGGTGACCGCGCTCGGCGTCACCCTGTCCGCCGAGCAAGCCAGTTGGGCCCAGCGGGAAATCAAGCGTCAGGGCCTCGAGCACTCCGCCGAGGTGCGGCACGCGGACTACCGGGACGTCGAGGAGAACGACTTTGACGCGGTCAGCTCGATCGGCCTGACCGAGCACATCGGGGTGGCAAACTACCCGGCGTACTTCAGTTTTCTCCGCTCCAAGCTGCGGGTGGGCGGCCGATTGCTGAACCACTCGATCACCCGGCCGAACAACATCCACCCGTCCCGGGTGCGGGGCGGCTTCATCGACCGGTACGTCTTCCCGGACGGCGAGCTGACCGGCGTCGGCCGGATCATCTCCGATCTGCAGAATGCCGGCTTCGAGCCACGGCATGAGGAGAACCTACGCGAGCACTACGGCCGGACCTGCGCCGCCTGGTGCGACAACCTGGTGGCGAATTGGGACGCCTGCGTGGCCGAGGCGGGTGAGGCGACCGCCAAGGTGTGGGGGCTGTACCTGGCCGGCTCGCGGCTCGGCTTCGAACGGCGAAAGGTCGAACTGCACCAGGTACTCGCCGTCCGTCCGGACGACCATGGAAAGGCCTCATTCCCGCTACGCCCGACCTGGTAGGCAGCTCGGGCGCCCGGGAACGACGAAGCGGGCTCCGCCATCGGCGGACCCCGCTTCGCCCGAGACAGCGGTTAGGGGGTGACCACTACCCGGTCGCCCTTGGAGTTCGAGGCGGCGATGAAGTTCTGCGGGTCGCCGGCGTAGTGGTAGCGCCAGGTGCCGCTCTGCTGGACGGTGACGGTGGTGTTCGCCGCTGCACCGTTGGTCCAGACGCCCTTGATGTCCTGGTAGTCGTCTGACCCGTCGGGCCTGAACTGCAGCGTGACCCCGGTCGCGAAACCTTCGTACTTCTTGGTCTGCCAGTTCGCGGTCTTCACCTTGCCGGTGATTTTCATCTTGCTACCGGCGCGGCGGGGCTCGGGGTAGGCGTTGAAGGTGGAACCGAACGTGGTCCGGCGCAAGATGGTGAGCGTCCGCTTCTCGTCATCCGAGCCCAGGTACTGAAGGTCCTGGCCTTCATTGATCCAGGCACCAACTCTTACGTTGTAGACACCAGCGTAACCGCCAGCGCCCCAGGTGTACTCGCCGCCGGGGATGTAGGTGCGCTTCGAGGAGGGGTCGGGCTTGGTGTTGGTGAGCCTGGGCCCCGTGGGCCCAGTCTGCGGGCCTGGCTTATCGAAGTCCAGGTTCCAGTGGATGTCGGTGTCTTCGTCGCAGTCGGTGCCAACGTCGAAGGTGACGCGAGCCTTGAGGCTGATGCCAACGGCGATGGCGTCGGGGCTGAGGTCGACGACGGAGCAGTCGGCCATGGGCGGCGGGGGGACCCGGACCAACTCGGGGGCAGCGATGGCCGGGGCGGTAGCCAGGGCGGACCCGGCTAGGAGCGCAGCAGCCACCATGGATGCTCGGAATCGGTTAAGGAACATGCCGCACAGCATCAAGGAATTCGCGCCGCTTCGTACGAAAATTACCGGTTTTGTGATTTACGTAACGTTTACCCCGAGTGATGGTAAACATCCGACAGAGGTCTGCTCTCGCTCCGTCAGTCCATTGAAACCCGTTCAATTGAAACACTTTTGGTGGCTCGATCCAGTTGCGACCGCTGTAGCAGAAACCTGTTAACACTACGCTGAGCGAAGATGCTTGATCTGAGAGCGTTTTCATCTGCAACGACAGCTCACTTTGAGTGACTCACGATTCTTATACCGTGGGTAAGGAACTGTTAACAGCATGCTGCATCACGGGAGTTAGTGATCTTGCCACGTCCTCAGGCGCTCTCGCCGGGGAGGATCGAGGTCGGGATCACTTCGCCGGGGGCACCTGTCGGCCCCTCGTCGAACTCCCGCAGACACCGTTCGACCAGGGCCGTCGCGAGTTCCTCCACCGGGAAGCGCAGGTTGGTCAGCACCGGGTCGAGCATCCACAGCGGCGAGTCGAAGCCGGTGATGGCAATGTCTTGGCCGACCCGCAGCCCTGCCGCCTTACTGGCTCGATAGGCGGACACCGCAATCACATCTCCGGCAGTGATCACGGCAGTCGGCCGATCCTTGCTCGACAACAGCCGAGGGAGCGTGGCATCGAGCTGCGCCTCGGTCCCGCGGACCACCCATGGCTTACGGACCCGCAACCCATGGTGAGCCATTCGCGCGCGGAACCCGTTTTCCCGCTCGCGAAACCAGTACTGATCGTGCGGTCTGCCCGCATAGGCGATCTCTTGATGGCCGCGCTCGACGAGGTAGTCCACCATCAAGCCGATCGCGGCCTCGTTGTCGATATCGACCCAGCTCTGCGGTAGCTCCGGGGCGGTCCGCCCGAGCGAGGCGAAGGGCACTCCGGCGGCAGCCAGGTAGATGGCCCGAGCGTCGTCAATCCTCGAGTCGGTGAGGATGAACCCATCGACGACGTTCGCCTCGACGAGGTCGGTGAACCGGCCGACGACATCAGATCCGCCGGTGAAGGCGACGATCTGATACCCCCGCTGGTCAGCAGCGCGCAGCAGCGGCTGGAACAGGACGACAGCGAAAAACTGATGGGAATCGAGCATGTACTCGGGAACGTAAAAACCCAGCGAGTGGGTTCGCTGCAGGCGCAGATTGCGGGCCTGCCGATTCGGCCGGTATCCGAGCTCGCGCACGGCAGCGAACACCCGAACCCGAGTCTCCTCGGGAATTCCGTTGTTTGGGCGATCATTGATGACGAAGGAAACCGTGGTCGGCGAAACACCAGCGAGCCGGGCCACCTCCGCCATCGTGACCCGGCGCCGGGGCGCCCGAGCCGCAGGATTGGAGGACATTGTCACGATTTCGAGGGTAGTCGAGTATTGGCCCTCATCACGCGCCTCCTTCCTCTGGACGGCCCTTCGAGCGGGAGCCATGACGCGGGCCAGGCCGGGTCCGGGTCTGCCGCTGACTGGTCAGCGGCAGACCCGGGGCAATGCCTTACCTACTTCGTAAACAGCGCGTTGACCTGGTCATTCGCGGCCTTCAAGGCCGCCTCGTCGATGCCGCCACCGATCTGGGCGTCCATCACCGGCTGCATGATCGCGTTGACATCGGCCGCATGGTCGGTGATCGGGTACAGGAACGTCGTCTTGTCCTTGAGGTGCACGGTGAAGGCACTCACGTCGATCTTCTTTTCCTTGAACTTCGCCTCGGCGATGGGCAGCGAGCTGTTGACCGCGGGGAAGACCACGCCTGCGTCGGCGATCACGTCCTGGCACGCAGCGGAGGCCATGTACTTGACCCACTGCCAGGATGCTTCCTTGTTCTTCGTGCCCGCGAAGATGGAGTCCGACAGGCCGTTGAACATGCTCGCGCGCTTGCCGTTCGGGCCGATCGGGTTCGGGGCAACCGCCGGGGTGATGCCCTTGCTGCCGAAGACCGAGCCGATCATCCACGAGCCGTTGGTCGCCATCGCCACGTTTCCGGCCGCCAATTGGTCGTTCCAGATGGCTCCGACCTGCGCCTTGAACGAGGGCATGTATCCCTTGTCCGCCAAGCCCTTCCACCATTTGATGGTCTCGATGAACTTGGGGTCGTCGTAGTTGTACTTCGTGCCCCACGGGTTCTTGTCGGTGGACTGCCAGTCGTTCGTCGCGGTGTACATGCTCCACTGGGTCTGGCCGGAACTCTGTCCAGAATTCTCCATCCACAGGCCGTAGGTCTTCACCTTCGTCTTGTCGAAGCCGGCCTCGTCACCGCGCTTGCCGCTCTTGTCGATGGTCAGGTGCGCGATGGCCTTCTCATAGGTTCCACCGTCCGTGGGGTTCCACTCCAGGGCGGCCATCTGCTCCGCGGTCAGGCCGGCCTTGTCGGTCATTGCCTTGTTGTAGAACAGGGCCACGGTGTCCCAGTCCTTGGGCAGGCCGTACCGCTTGCCATCGTTACCGACCCACAAATCGGCAAGCCCGGCCTGATAAATGGTGGTGTCGACTTTGTCTCGCTCGATCAGGTCGTCCAGTGGCAAGATCTGCTTCTTGGTCATGTAGTCGGGGTACTTCCCCAAGTGGTTGGTGAACACGTCCGGGGCGGTGCCGGAGACCATGCCCGTGGTGATCCCGGTCCAATAGTCGTCCCAGCCCTTCTGGGTGATCTTGACATTGATCTTTGGGTTCTTCGCGGTGAAATCGGTGGCGCACTTCTGGTACCCCGGCTGCTGGTTGGCGTCCCACAGCCAGTAGTTCACCGTGCCTGCTGCCTCGCCCGCAGCTTCGGTATCACCCGAACTACCTCCGCCACACGCGGAGACGGCGAGTGGAATAAGCGCGATACCGGCGAGAATGCGTATCTTACGGTTCATCTCGAGCCTTTCCTTTCTTGCTTCGACACGCGAAGCACTCCGGACCAGACGGTCCGTGAGGAGGTCAGCGGCCCGCTGATGGCAGTGGGCCTGAGCACAGCGGATTACTTGATTCCGGAGAATTGGATGGAGTTGACGATCCGGCGGCCGAAGGCAATGAAGATGAGCACCACCGGAATGGCGGCGACCAGGGTCCCGGCCATCAGCCCGGCCCAGTCCGGAGTGCCCTGCGGGGTCTGCGATTTGAAGATGGACAGCGCAACGGTGAGCACCCGGACGCTTTCCTCCTGGCCCACCAAGGACGGCCAGAAGTACTCATTCCACGCGTTGATGAAGGTGAGGATTCCCAGTGTCGCGATCGGCGCCGAACTGAGCGGCAAGATGATCCGGAAGAAGATCGTCAGGTGCCCGGCGCCGTCGAGGGTTGCCGCTTCCTCGATCTCAGTATTGATCCCGAGGAAGAACTGGCGTAGGAAGAATACCGCGAACGGCGTCATGAAGAAGTACGGAGCAACAATTCCTGGGAAGGTATTGAGCAGGCCTAGATCCTTCATCAGCACGAAGTTCGGCAGCATCGTGAAGATTGGTGGCACCATCAGAGCGCAGATAAAGAGGAAGAAGACCTGGTCCCGACCGGGCCAGCGCAGCCGAGCAAAGGAATACGCGGCCAGTGCGCTGAAAAGTACCTGCCCAGCCGTGATCGCGATAGAGACGATCATGGAGTTACGCAGGTACAGCCAGAACTGGATTGCTCCACCCGATCCACCTTCCGCCTGCGCTTCCTCGATGCTCGCCAGCCCTAAGACCCGCTGGAAAGCACCCCAGGTGAAGTCGACCGGCAACCAGGACTCGGAGTTGGCGAACAGGGTCCGGTTGTTCGACAGCGCAGTTCGCAGCATCCAGTAGAACGGAAACAGCGTAATGATGATGAAAATGATGAGCACGATCCAGGCCAGCACTCGCCCTACAGACAATTGCCGAACCTTTTTGCCGGAGCGGGACGTAGGCGTGGCAGCCTTGGTTCCCGGTGATGACGCTTCGATCAAGTCGGTCATGACATGGCTCCTTTCAGGCGAGATCGGACTTGTCGCCGCGCAGCATCCGGAACTGGGCGAACGCGACACAAGCGAGAATGAGGAACAGAACAACGGAGATCGCGGAGGCGTAACCGAAGTCGTAGCGAGTGAAGGCGCGGTCGAAGATGTAGTACTGGATCACCCGGGTCGCGTTCACCGGGCCGCCCTTGGT
>JANNPJ010000686.1:0-6818 GCA_031400005.1 Kineosporiaceae bacterium
GGCGAGGAGTAGACGGGCGGGAGACTCGGCCGCGGGGACGACCTGGAACACAGCCTCGAGGCTGTCCTCCGCGGGTGGGAAATCTTACTGGGGCAAGACACCGGAATCGGGTCTTTGGGGGTGTCCCAGCCACTCGTGGCCTGAAGCTGTCAACCCGGCCTCGATCCGGACCATCACCGCTCTGCTGACCCTGCGCGATCAGGTCATCACCCCGATCCTGGCTGGTGTCCGCACCCGTAACGCGGACGCAAACCCACCACCTGGGCCGCCATCGACCGCGACTACGAAACCCTCCGCATCGACATGCAAGCCCTCTTCACCGACCTCGGAATCACCGCCACCCCAGCGGCATAGACAACATCTTGTCGGTCCGCTGCCCGCAAGCGGCTAGCAGGGTCCGTCATGTTGGGCCAGGCCAGGGAGAGCCAAATCAGGGCGTGGCAGTTTGGTGGCGGTAGAAGGGCACGTTTTCGGCAGGGAGTGGGGTGTTGCCGAGTAGCAGGTCGGCGGCTTTCTCGGCGAGCATCAGTACGGGGGCGTAAATGTTGCCGTTGGTGACGTAGGGCATGGCAGAGGCGTCAACGACGCGCAGGCCGGCTACGCCGTGCACACCCATCGTCAACGGATCGACCACGCTCATCGGGTCGACGCCCATCCGGGCGCTACAGGAGGGGTGCAGGCCGGTCTCGGAGTTGTCGGCGACCCAGGAAATCACCTCGTCGTCCGTCTGGACGTCTGATCCGGGGGCCATCTCGCCGTCGTTGAATTCGTCGAACGCCGGCTGGTTGAAGATTTTTCGGGCCAACGCGATCGACTCGACCCACTCCCGGCGGTCGGATTCGGACGAAAGGTAGTTGAATCGCAATGCCGGGTGCTCGCGAGGATCTGTCGAGCGGATCTTCACGCTGCCGCGGGCATCGGAATACATGGGTCCGATGTGCACCTGGTAGCCATGGCCATTCGTCGGCCGACTGCCGTCACGAGCAACCGCCAATGGCAGGAAGTGGAACATCAGATTCGGGTACCGGACGTCGTGGTTGGTACGCACGAAGCCGCCGCTTTCGAGATGATTGGATGCCGCAGGGCCGTCGCGATGCAGGAGCCAGCGCATGCCGATGGCCGGGCGCCGGCGTAGGCGGAGCCAAGGCGTGAGCGAAACTTCCTGTTTGCAAGCATTCTGGACGAAGGACTCGAGGTGGTCCTGAAGGTTCTCACCCACGCCGGGTAGGTTGGTGATCGTCGGTATGTCGAGTGCTCTGAGCTCGTCGGCGTTGCCGATGCCGGACAGCTGAAGCAGTTGCGGGGTGTTAAAGGCTCCGCCGCAGAGGATGACCTCGCCCGCATGGACGGTGCGTCGACCGCCGATGCGCTCCCCACCCAGCACCGACGAGTACTCGACGCCGACGGTGCGGCCATTCTTCACGAGTACGCGGTGCACGAGTTTGAGGCACTTCACGGTGAGGTTCCGCCGGGTCGTGTTGATCGGGTGCAGGTATGCGTCGGCAGCTGACATTCGTCGGCCATGGCGGATCGTCTGGTCGAAGCGCGAGAACCCCTCCTGGCGGAAGCCGTTCACGTCATCGGTCAGCTCGTACCCGGCCTGCTGAGCAGCCTCGAAGAAAGCGTCATAGAGGGGGTTGGCTGTCGAGCCGCGCTCCAGCGTCAGTGGCCCGGCGCCGCCGCGCCACTGGTCGGCGCCGGCCAGGCACGTCTCCAGTCGTTTGAAGTAAGGCAGACAGTGCGCGTAGTCCCAGGTTTGCATGCCTTTGTCAGAGGCCCAGCGCTCGAAGTCCAGCGGATTGCCCCGCTGGAAAACCATTCCGTTGATGCTGCTGGAGCCACCGAGAAGGCGCCCTCGCGGGTGCTGGAGTCGACGGTTGTGAAGGTGGGGCTCAGGCTCGCTCTGGTATGACCAGTCGTACAGCGGATTCCCAATGATCATCGGTAACGCAGCCGGCATGTGGATGAACACATCCCAGCTGAAGTCCGGGCGCCCAGCTTCGAGTACGAGCACGCTGACGGCCGGATCTGCAGAGAGGCGGTTCGCCAGGATGCAGCCCGCTGAACCCCCGCCGACGATCACATAGTCGTAGCGCACGCGGGTATCTCCCCTTCGGGCGATGGTGGTGAGAAGCGGGCGACGCCGTGAGGTCATGGCTGGCTCGGCCCGGGTACACAGTACACATCGCCTGCATGGCGCCGATCACATTTTGCCTGGAGCGCTCGCCGTGTCCCAGCGCATCAACTGTGACTCTACGGCAGGGTGTCCGGACACCTTTCGTGCGTCGTACCGGGCGCGTAACGCTCACGCCAGGGGAGCGTTCGCAGCGTTCACGGTGCGAGAGGGTAGGCCGCCTTCCGGGGGAACCGTGTGCCTTTCGCCTGAGCTAGGCCCTTCACATTGGTACCTTCAGCCAACCCCCGCATCGGGCGTACGGCCCGGATCGATGGATCTCGGGGAGGATCCAGCAGTTCCCGAGGAGAGCCATGAGTAACTCCACTGCGCCCTTAGACCGGATTCCGGTCTATCGGCCCTATCTCGGCCCCGAGGTCACCGGTGCGGTCCAGCGCGCGCTGGAAGCCGGTTGGCTGGGGATGGGAGCGTTGAGTCAGGAGTTCGAGCGCGGGCTGGAGCGTTATCTCCGTCTCACCGAGCGTCGAGTGGTGTCCACGAACTCGTGCACCGAGGCCCTGCATATCGCTGGCCGGATGATCGGGCTCGGGCCTGGCGACGAGGTCATTGCTCCCTCGTTCACCTATGTCGCCGGGCATCAGGCGATCAGCCGCACCGGCGCCGACGTCGTGTTCTGTGACGTCGAAGATGGCAATCTGAGTATTGATCCCGCCCGTGTCCGCGAGCTGATTACCGACCGCACCCGGGCGATCCTCGCCGTCGATTATCTCGGGCTGCCCTGCCGGCTCGACGAACTCATGCAGATCGCCGCCGAGCACAATCTGCGGGTCATCGAGGACGCGGCCCACGCCTTCGGAACGTTGAGCAACGGGCGGCCCGTCGGGTCTTTCGGCGATATCACCTGTTTCAGTTTCGGGCCGGTCAAGATGATGACGACGATGGAGGGCGGGGCCATCGTCACCTCCGACCCCAAGGATGTCCAGATGCTCCATGAATTGCGCCATCTGGGCATCGACTCGGACACCGAGGCGCGCTACCGCAATCAGCGCAATTGGGAGTTCGACGTCGTGCGCCAGGGATATCGTTGTCACCTCGGCTCGGTGCCGGCGGCGATGGGCTTGGCTCAGCTCGACCTCGTGGAGGGTTTCATCCGTAACCGACAGGAGTACTGCCGGACCTATGACAGCGCTTTCGCCGAACTGGCCGAGCGCGGTGACGTGGTGCTGTTCGACACGGACTGGAAGGACATCGCGCCTTACATCTATGTCCTTCGGGTCGGCAACCCGGAGCGCCGCACTGACTTGATCGAGCACATGTCGAGGCACGGCGTCGCCACCGGCATCCACTTCCTCGGCGCGCACGATTTCACGTTCTACGCTGGCTCCCGACGCGGGGACCTCTCCGTCACACAGAAAGCGACGCAACAGGTGATCACCCTGCCCCTGCACCCCTACATGGACGCGGAGACGCTGGGACGCGTCACCGGTGCCGTGCTGTCCTTCTTCGGGCAGTCATGACCGTTGCGCCGGACACCGGCCGGAAACTGCCGACGCTGAGCGTCGTCGTCACCTGTCGCAACAGTGCCACGACTATCAGAGCGACCCTGGAATCCATTGTCGATCAGCAATACGACGGCTGGTGGGAGGTAGTGGTCGTCGACAATGGGTCAACGGACGCCACGGTGGCTATTTCCCGGCAGTTCGCTGACCGGTTGCCGAATTTCCGGGTGCTGAACGTTCCGAAACCGGGCCATCAGGCGACCGGACTCAATTACGGCATCGCGCAGACCACCGGCGACGCACTTGTACTCCTCGACAGCGACGACCTGGTTGCTGCGGGGTACCTCGAGCAGATGGGCCGAGCGCTTGCCACCGCGCCGTTTGTCGGTGGCAAGATGGATATCGAGAGACTCAACCCTCCGGCGGTGCGCAAGCGCCGTACCCCGCTGCAGACGCATCGGATCGACATGTTTGGCGGCGGTTTCCGGCCCGCGGTGATCGGTGCCTCGATGGGCGCTCAGCGCGAGCCGCTGGAGAAGGTCGGAGGGTTCGACGAGTCCCTGCCAACGCAGCACGATCTCGATATTTCCTGGCGCCTGGTCCAGGCCGGGTTCGACGCAACCTTCGTCCCGGGGGCTGTGCTGCACTATCGCTACCGCGTCGGGCCGAGGGAGATTTTCCTGCAGGAGCGCGGCTATGGTATCGGTGAAGTCGTGCTATATAGAAAGTTTCGCAGCGCCGGGATGTCGCCGCGCACAGCGCCCAGAGTGGTCATCAGCGTCGTGCGCCTGCTGCTCGCGCTGATCCGTCTGCCTACCCCTTCCGGACCGGCCCGCTTCGCGACGGTCTTGGGCATGATGGTCGGGCGGATCGAGGGCAGCCTCAAGTACCGCACGCTGTATCTGTAGCCACACCACCGATCACACCACCCACCGACGCCAGCAGGCGGTGTGACACTATGCTCACCTTGGCGCTTTTGGGCGCTTTTCGCCGACGGCCGGCACTCAAAGAAGGCGAACCCGATGCGCTCCCAGTTCGAGCCGGTCCAGTCCTTGGTCCGAAGCCAGTGGCCCAGATGAACGACGGAACCCACGTCACCGAGGCGCCGACTCCGCCCGTCGACTCCAGCGGCCGGAGCCGAATGTTGTGGACCTTCGCCGATCAGGCGTTGTCCAGCCTGACCAACTTTGCGTTGGCGATCGTGGTGGCTCGCACCGTGACCCCGCACGACTTCGGGGCGTTCAGCCTGGGGTTGCTCACTTTCGGCTTCGCCATAGGGCTCACCAGGGCCATTGTCGGTGAACCGTTTGTGGTTCGGTTCAGCGCCGCGAGCGAGACCGAGCGTAGGCGCGGCGCGGCCAATGCTAGTGGCGCCGCGCTGTCCCTCGGCGTCCTGGCCTCGGTGGTCTGTCTAGTCGTCGCCACCGTGATCGGTGGTGTGACGGGATCCGCCTTCATGGCGCTGGCGATCACGTTCCCCGGTTTGCTGCTTCAGGACACGTGGCGGCACATCTTCTTCGCGACCGGCCGACCGGCCGCGGCCACGATCAACGACCTCGTCTGGACGGTTCTGCAGTTCGCCCTGCTTGGGCTGCTGCTGACCGGTGATGGCGGCTCGATCTTCTTGATCACCCTGGCCTGGGGAGTTTCGGCGGTGGCCGCAGCTATCGTCGGCTGGTTGCAGACCGGTATTGCGCCGTCCCTGCTGGCGACCGTGTCTTGGCTGCGGGAGACCAAGGACATCAGCGTTCAGCTCGGCCTTGGCTTCTCCCTCAGTATGGGTGCCGTCAACCTGGTTACCTATGTCATTGGTGGAATCGTCGGTATCGCATCGGTCGGTGCGATGCGCGCAGCGCAGGTCGTGCTGGGTCCGCTGAACCTGGTTTTCGCCGGGTTTGACTCGTTCATCCTGCCGGTGATGTCACGGGCCGCGGCGGCCGGGGACAGGCTGGCCCGTCTGGCCATGTTCAGCAGCGCGGCGCTCGGCAGTGTTGCCGCCGTCTGGGTTGCCATCCTGGTGTTACTCCCCGACCGCCTCGGCCGCATGATTCTCGATCTGAACTGGGAGGGCGCCGACCGGTTGATGCTGCCATCCGGCCTGGTATTGATCTCCGGGGCACTGGTGCTCGGCGCGAGCACGTCGCTGGTCGCGCTGAGCCGGGCGGACCTGATATTGACGGTGACCTGTGTTCAGGCACCACTGATGCTCGGCTTGGGTGTGCTGGGCGCTTGGCATGGGGGTGTCGTCGCAGCCATCTACGGGTTAGTGATCGCCCAGACAATCGGCCTCGCGTTGTGTTGGGTCCTGTTCCTCAAGGCAGATACAGATCCCCGGCGCTGGGCCTGAATTGCGAGAGCGTGGAAACACCCAGCCTGAGGCGAGATCCCAGAGGTAGCGTCTGGCCACGATGAAATCACCAACAGTGAAAGAGGTTTCGGCGGGTTGAACGACCTCCGCCGCTTCGGTGGGTCGTCCACAGATGGTGGCCGAGCAGACACCGGCAGTCGCAGTCGCACGGTCCTCAGCCACCGCGGCGGTGTCCGAGGTCCTCTGCGAGATGCGTGACCGCATGACTGCGGGGGTGGCGCTGGATTGGAGAAAGGACTCGGTTAATGTCGGCCCCTGCATGGGACGACTATCCGTGTCCGAAACAGCCCTGGTAGAGACGCGAGTTGAGATGACCGATAGCCCGGCCGTGACGGTGTGTATTCCGACGTACAACCGTCGGAAACTGTTGGCCGCGAGTCTGCAGAGTGTGCGTGAGCATTCATTCGGTGACGTCGAGATCATCGTCTCTGATAATGCCTCTACCGACGACACTGGCGATTACGTGCGGTCGCTGAATGACCCGCGGATCCGCTATGCCCGGTTAGAGGAGAATGTCGGCCTGTTCGTGGATCTGCCGAGTCCTGACGGCGTGCTGCCGGCGCAGAAATGGCGGATCGAGATGCTGTGCTGGCCGAGATGAGTCCTCGACTCGGCTCGCACCGATTTCCGAAGGCGCCCGGATCGAACCGCTGCCGGCTGACGCCGTCCCGTGGGGAGGGGTGATGTCGAAGGCTAGCGCTCGGGTTTTGGTCGGCCTGCTGCTCGTGGTCGCGGCAGCGGGTGCGGGTGCGGCCTGGTGGTATCAGGCGGAGAATCGTCTGCCGTCTGAATCGATCGCCGCCCCTGCGGCGGCACG
>JANNPJ010000470.1:0-21981 GCA_031400005.1 Kineosporiaceae bacterium
GGCCTACCATTGCACGGACATGCTCGACGACCTGATGGCCGTCATGGACGCCCTCGGCTGGGAGTCGGCGCACCTGTTCGGATTGTCGATGGGCGGCGGCCTGGCCCAATTCGCCGCGCTCCACCACCCGAACCGGGTGCGTACGTTGACCCTGGTGAATGCCCTGCCGATGGGCGGCTGGCCGATCGGCGCTTTCCGCTACCTCAGATTTCCGGGACCGTTCAAGGGCGTTTTCCGCCGGTACGGAAAGTCCCGGCAGGAACAGGTCCGGATGCTCGCGGACATCATGCGCCTGACCGAAGGCCCGCACCACCAGTTCGACGACGACTGGCTCACCAAGACAGCAGAGCGCTGCATGGACAGACGCTGGCCGGACCCCCACGCCCGCAACCGCCAGCTCTCCGCTGCCCTCGGCGAGAAACTTGCACTCGACGCCATCAGCACGATCCGCAGTCCCACCCTGATCTTTCAAGGGGACGCCGACCCGCTCATCAAACCCACCGCCGCCCGGAACCTCCTCGCGAGGATCCCCACCTCTTGCCTGGTGACCGTGCCAGGGATGGGCCACACCTTCACCCCCCACCACTGGCCGACGCTCTTGCGCGAGCTGACCGCACACACGGCCACCGAGTAGCGGACGAGCGGATTGGGCCCCAGCGCAGCGGTCCGAGGACGGCGCCTACGTCGACGGGACCTCGGACGTCGGGCGCGGTGCTCTTCTGGCCCAGAACGGGGATGTGTAGCGACGAACCGAGCCGTACACGGCAGCTCGTTGGATCAGGTACGTCGTGCATTCGGTGTCCCGGTCGGCCTCATGGTCTCGGATGAGTGAGGCCGCGCGGCCCGGGTGGTCCAGCAGGCCGGCCACCGTCGTCGCCGCGGCCCGGGCCGTCCGAAGCGCACGCAGCGTTCCGCTACCCGAAACCGGGTCGACGGCCAGCGCGGCGTCGCCAACGGCGATCCACGGCCGCGCATCACCGGCTCGCACCAGTCGGTGGCTACCGGCGGCGTGGACCTGAGGCGCCGAGCGCAGTTGCGCACCTCCGACGCGGTCCGCGGTGGCGTGCGGCAGCCGAGCACGCCAGCGGGCACCGGAGCTGAGTGTGCCCTGCCGGCACAGATCGGTATCGGTCATCAGCATGGCGACGACCGCACCGGAGGGGACCGGCGCGGTGTACCACCAGCCGTCTTCGCTGGCCTCAATGAGCAGGTACCCCTCCCGGGACACGTCGACGCCGTCCCACTCACCGGCGACCGCAACGAGCCGGTCGAACACCGGCCGCCGGGCGCCCAGCCAGCGGCCGACAGCCGCGCGCCGACCAGTGGCATCCACGAGCACCCGGGCCCGAACGGACCGGCCGTCACTGCAGCGCACGTCCCACGTTGTGCCGTCGTGCCGGCATGACGTCACGCTCGTATGAGTCCACAGCTGCGCGCCCGCCTCTGCCGCGGCAGTCGCCAGCATCCGGTCGACGGCGCACCGGTCCACATGCCAGCCGCTGGCGTGGCCGCTGTCCAGGTGCGAGAAGGACGAAGGTTCGGCGGCGGCCCAGATGCTGCGCGTGCCCCACGACGGCAGCGGCTGCAGGGCCGTGAACCGTTCCCAGATACCGAGATCACGCAGCAATGGCTGCACGGCCGGCGCTAGCGTCTCGCCGACGCGCGGCCGGTCGAAGTCGGTGCGCTCGAGCACCAGGACGGACCGGCCCGCGCCGGCCAGCCACCGCGCCGTCGCCGCGCCGGCGGGGCCCCCGCCGACTACGGCAACGTCGTACGACACCGGCGCTACTCGCTCGCGCGGTGGCCACACCCGCAGTCGGACAGGCACCTTCTGACCCGGTCAACGTCGATGCCCAGCCGCGTCAACCGTTCGAGCAACCGCTCGTCGAGCGCACCCTCGTTCAATAGGCAGGACAGCAGCGTGCAGAGGCTGTCGCTGCCCGAACTGCCTGCCGGACGAGGGCCGTTTGGTCCCTGCGGGTCGTCGCCGCCAAGCCAGACGGCCGTTGTGAGGGTCTGCTCGCGGGTGTACGGGCGCTCCGCACGGGTGCGCCCTCGAGCCCGCACCCGCACCCGGTAGACACCCGGTAGCGCCATGGCGAAGATCGCGCCGAACTGGCCGACCGGTGTGGGGCCGGTGGCAGCGAGCGGCACCGTCAACACCGTTGCGTCCGGGCGGGTGATCTCCGCCCAGACATACGGGTTGTTGTCGACGGGCACACCGGACTGGGTGAGGCTCGCGGTGAGCGCTGCCTCGGCGCCTGGCTGGAAGGACTGCTGCCCAACGTGGGCGCGCAACGACACCTGTGAGTAGGCGTGCACCACCACGCTGTACGGCACCTCGATGCGCCCGTCTTGTTCGAGGGCCGCCGCCGTGGTTCCCAAAGGGGCGCTCGCGGCGGTGGTGACGGCGAAAGCCCGCTCGAACTCGAATGGCCGCCGTTGCGGCCTGAATTGGGCGGCCTGGGAATGTCGCCCGCGCAGGATCGACAGGTCGACCCCGTCATCGTCCTCCGGGGTGGGCTCCAGCTGCGGCCTGCCGATCGTGAGGATGGCGTGCCAGGTACCGGCTTGGTCGAAACGATTCGGACGCAGCTGAAGGGGCAGAGCGAGGCGGAAATACGCGACCCCATCACCGGTTTCATACCGCATCGCCGGCTCGGCACGGGCTCGCCACGGCTCCAGGAGCAGGCCGTTGGGCGTCTGCAGCCGGAAGTCCACCGCGTCCGGCTGCGATGTCAGCAGCACCACGTCCACACCGGAGTCAGCGTCGCTGAGCTGGAACGGGATGCGGTGCACGTCGCCGCGGCGAAGGACGCCGTCCGGGTCCAGAACCACCTCGGCGTTGCTGATGCCGGCGAGGATCTGGAGGAAGTATTTCTGCAGCAGGAAACGGTTGTCACCGCTGATCGCGCCGGTCACGAGCAGGTACCCGCCGTTGTTCCCGGACACCGTCTGCAGCGAAGGCACGCTGATGTTGTGCGGTTGACCCAGGCCCACCGCATACGTGCGTTCATTGATCTGCGTCGCCACCTCGGAGATCGAGCGCGGGCTGTTCTCCACCCCGTCGGTGAGCACGACGAGCGACTTGACGTCGAAGGGTGGCGCCGCGGTCAGCACGCCCCGACCCTCGAAAATGCCGTCACCAATGGAAGTGGCGCCCTGCGGATCAAGAGCGTTGCCGTTGATGACGTCGTGGCTGGCGTTCCGATTGACGTCCGACAGTCCGCCTACCCCCAGCGTTAGCACCGGCTGCAGTGCCTGCGCGTCCTGGTTGTAGCGGACGATCCCCACGCCGTCCCCCTCCAGCATCAGGTCGACGAAGAGGTTCGCCGCCTGCTGCGCCGAGGTGTGCTTGCTCTGCCCGTCCCCGCGGTCCTCGCTCATGCTTCCCGAGCGGTCCAGTACCAGAGCGGTCGCCGCTGTCTTGCGGGCGACCGTATTGGCGTCGACGACGACCTCCCAGCTCTGGTCGGAGGCCGCCCGCTGAACGGTGAGCGGCTGGGTCGGTATGGACGACGGCGCGACGCCGGTGCGGTAGACGACCCACAGCCGCGCAGTGGTGACCTGATTGGCTGCGGTGGGCCCGACCGTGACCGAGGTCGTGGCGGCAATCAGCTGCGGGTGGGCCGGTGCCCCGCCGGGCGCATATTCGAGGGTCAGTGGACCACCCGGCGATATCACCTCGAAGGTGATCGCTAGGGCAGCCTCGCGGACCATGCCCATCGGTCCCTGCGGGACGTCGACAAAGCGCAACTGTGGCGTGAGCAGGGTGATCGACGTTTCGTCGCAGTGCTCGACCTCGATGTGCTCGTTTCCCTGCCGCACCACGAATCCGAGCGTGTGCCAATGGGTGACCATGTCGTCCATGCTGGTGACGTCTCGATCCCATCGGGCCGGACCGCCGGTGTCCTGCGCGATGACGTCGTTCGGGCGCGGCACCGGCCACCAGGAGTCACCGCAGGCCGAGAAGTCGGCCTGCCAAGGCAGGGCCATCGACTTGCTGATCGTCCCCGAGGCGAGGGCAGGGTTAAGACGGAAGGGCGCCACATAAGCCGCCTCGATGATCGGGCGGTCACCGGGATCGAGGCCACCGGCCTCGATCCCGGGAAAGAACGCGCCGCCCACGCAGGCTTCGAGAGCCGAGCGGTCCAGGCCGTCCGGGGTCACGTCCGCCTCGGGCTCGGGAACGCCCACCCAGTCATCGGTGTAGGTACCGGCGTGCCAGCGCTGCATGTGCCCGAGCTGGACCGGCGTCAGCTCGGAGTCCTCACCGTTCAGTGCAGGCATGTCACCGGGTGGCCGCAGCCGGTCGAAGATCGCGTCGACAAGGGGCTGGCTGGTGACCGGGTCCGGCCAGGAGTGCGCGCCGAAAATGCCCTCGACCCAGCGCGTGTCCCGAGCCCGCTGAAGAATCGGGTAGATGTCTTGGGTGTAGGACGTCGTGGTCGGTGCCGGTAGCAGGCCCAGCTCGACCATGCGCTGGAATACCCGGTCGTAGAGCGTCGTCGTGCTGTCCTGGTGCGGTGCGAACTTCGGCGGCGCCACGATCACCCAGGCGCTCTCGACCGCCGGCGTGGATCCGTCGTCGCGCAGGCTGAGGGTGGCACTGACCGGGCCGTCGGAGACGTCGTCGTACCAACCCGCGTTGGCCCAGAAGCCGCCGATGATGTTTCCGGCCGGGGACGCCGACGTGCCGTGGCCGCCGAGGACGAGCAGGTGCCCCTCGTCGTCCGTGCGGATCTCTCCGAGCGGCACGATGACCGGGGACTCGCCGGAGAACTGGATGACTCCCTGGTCGAACTGCTGGCGCTGGTCCGGGCCGGTCAGCGTGCGGGGCCCGGAGTCGATCGTGAGGTCACCGGCGGACTCGGTGTTGCCGCGCCCCGGATGCGCGGCCTTGGCATTGACCAGGTGCGCGGTCCAGGAGATCTCGGCTTCGGCGTCCGTGATCTCCTGGACACTGCCGTCGTCATGATGGGCAAAGATCCGAAACCGGGCCGCCTGCCGCTTGACCCGGCACTGGGCGTCTTTGAAACCGCCCGCCGGTTCGGGGAATTGCCCTACTCGCTCCGGTGCGATGAAGAATTCGTCCGGGCTGTTGCCGACCCTCGCGACCCCGATCGCCGGGTGAATCTTGTACGTCGTCGCCATCGATTGCTTCCCCTCTTCGCCACACCGTCGTGAAGGAAGAGATCAGCTACCAGTGGATAGATACCGGATGTCGACGTGATGGGTGCCCGCGGCGGTGAAGGTGATCAGGCGACCGGCTTCGGCTTCGATCGCCTCGCGCTCGGTGGGTGAGAGCGGGCGGAAGGTCTGCACAGTCAGTACGTGGTCACCGCCCGTGCCGCGCAGGGACCACATCGCGGCGACAGTTCCGTCCACCAGGATCGTCGCCGCGACCCCGTCGCCGACGCAGACCTGCGGGCGGACCTGGTCGGTCATCAGCCTGGTCCGATCGGCGTAAGCCAGCAAGGGAGCGTCGAACTCGGGCAGGAACCGGACCGGCGCCGGTGCGTCCTCGGGTGGTCTTGGCGCGTCGGGCAGGTCGAACAGCTCCCGTCCGGACTCGTCGGCGTACACCAGCAACTCCGGGCGCAACTGCTCGAACACCTCGCGCAGCCCGCTCACGCCGGACCACGCGCGGGCGTCAGTGACCGTCGCCGGCCCGAACGCGGCCAGGTAGCGCCGGATCATCTGACGCACGTCCTCGGCGGTCGCGGCCCGTCGGGCACCGGTCCAGTCGGCGCGGGCGTACGGCGTCGCGCCGTACGTGTTCCACGTCCCGCTCGGTGCGGGATGCACCAGTGGTTCGAGGTACTGAACCGTCCAGCCCAGTGCGACGGCATCCGCTCCAGGGTGGCGCTCCGCGAGCCGCCGGCCGAGTTCCGGTCGGGTCATCACCTGCCCGTCAGCAAGCAACTCGCGGGCCTCGGTGACCATTGCGTCCAGGTCAATTCCCGCGGTTCGGCGGCCGAAGGAGCTGTGTTGCACCCGCCGCAGCAGTGGTGCCAGGACCGGTCGCATCAACCGGAAGTCCGGTACCGACACCAGGTGCTGGGTGGCCCGCAGCATCGTCGAGCGCACCAGCGTCCCGTCCTCGATCGCTGTGGTGAGGTCATGAATGCTGAAGGTCTCCAGCCGGCTCCACATGGCGATGTACGGCGGGTTCGGGCTTTGGGCGTTCAACCCGAGCACCCGCTCAACCGCGTCGACCACGGACAGCTCGACCCGGCGCAGCAACAGTTGCCGCGCGAGCGTCGCGCGGCCCAGCGCCCGCGGGCTCAGCACGGCGATCGGTCGGCCGACCGGCCCGCGGGCGCCCATCTCAGCGGACCTTCCGGAAGAACTCGCGCACGTCGTCGATCAGAAGGTCGGGTGCCTCCATGGCGAGGAAGTGGCCGCCTCGGTCGAGTTCTGTCCAGCGCACCACGTTGTGGTCGCGCTCGGCCCAGCGACGAATCGTGACGTCGTGACTGGAGACCAGCACACCGGTCGGCACTGTGGCGGGCTGCGCCGCCCATTCGTCCGAACCGGCCCCCGACCAGTCGTCCGAACCAGCCGCCGCACTGTCATCGGATCCGGCCGCCCACTCGCCCTCGGCCTGACTCCAGTCGTTCGCGGAAATCTCCTCGTAGTAGATCTGCGCCGCCGATCCGGCCGTGCCGGTCAGCCAGTACAGCGTGACGTCGGTCAGCATGCGGTCTCGATCGATGCTGTCCTCGGGCAATCCCTCCGGCGGGTCGGTGAGCTCCTTGAACTTCTCCACGATCCAGGCGAGCTGGCCGACGGGGGAGTCATGCAGCCCGTAGGTCACGGTCTGCGGCCGCTTGGAGTTGCACTGCAGATAGCCGTCGTTGAAGTTCTGCATCGCTTGCCAGCGCTGCTGCTCCACCTCGCTGAGATCGTCCATCTCGCCGGGCATTCCGATCGGGAAGGTGATCATGGCGTTGACATGGACGCCGACAACATGACTCGGGTCCTGCTTGGCCATCTCGGGAGCAACCCATGAACCCGTGTCGTAGCCCTGGACGCCGTACCGCTGGTAGCCGAGCCGGGACATCAGCTGCGTGAGCACCCCAGCCATCCGGGCCGCGTTCATCCCCGGTCCGGCCAGCGGTGTGGAGAACCCGAAACCGGGCAGCGACGGGATGATCAGGTCGAAGGCATCGGCCGGGTCACCGCCGTGTGCGCGGGGATTCGACAGCGGTCCGATGACGTCGAGGAAGTCCACAACAGAGCCGGGCCAGCCGTGCAGCAGCATCAACGGCGTGGCTTCCGGTTCGGTCGAGCGGACGTGCAGGAAGTGCACCTTCTGCTCGTCGATAGTGGTGACGTACTGCGGGAACTGGTTGAGCTGCGTCTCCTGGGCCCGCCAGTCATAACTGGTGCGCCAGTACTCGGCGAGTTCCTTCAGGTAGTCCACCGGCACACCCCGGCTCCAGCCAACGCCCGGCAGTTCTCCCGGCCAACGGGCATTGGCCAAGCGCGCTTTCAAATCGTCGAGCTCACCCTGGGGAATCTCGATGCGGAAGGGGCGGATGTCCTGCTGGCTGTTCGTCATAGAAACCAGGCTAGAAACACCTTAGGACAGTTTCGGTCCTAAGATTCTGGCAATCTGAATCCATGCCGGATACCTCCGCCCGACTGCTCAGCTTGCTGTCGCTGCTGCAGATGCATCGCGACTGGTCCGGCGCTCAGCTTGCCGACCGGCTGGGCGTCACCACGCGCACGGTTCGCCGGGACGTCGAGCGGCTGCGCGACCTCGGATACCCGGTCCACGCCGTCCAAGGCAGTGCCGGTTACCAGTTGGGCGCAGGTGCGTCACTGCCACCGCTGCTGCTCGACGACGACGAGGCCGTCGCCGTGGCGATCAGTCTGCGGACGGCGGCCAGCACCTCCATCGGCGGCATCGAGGAGATCTCGCTCCGGGCGCTGACCAAGCTCGAACAGGTCCTGCCCTCCCGGCTGCGGCACCGGCTGCAGACTCTGCAGCAGGCGGTGGTCCGGGTCGGCGGCACCGGCCCGACCGTCAGCCCGGACACGCTGATGACGATTGCCGACGCGTGCCGCCGCCACGAGCGGCTGCGCTTCGACTACACCAGCCCTCGCGGCGGCGACACCCGCCGCTCGGTCGAACCGCACAGCCTGGTCAACTTCAATCGACACTGGTACCTCGTCGCCTGGGACACCGACCGCGGCGCCTGGCGCACCTTCCGGGTCGACAGACTGACCCCGCGTACCCCGACCGGGCCTCGATTCGCGCCCCGCGAACCTCCCGACGGCGACGTCACCACCTACCTGGCGCACCAGCTGTCATCGCGGACCTGGCCATACCAGGCCACCGTCACGCTGCACGAGCCGGCGACCGCCATGACCGATCGGGTCTGGCCTGGTATGGGCGTCGTCGAGGCGGTGGACGAGCGTTCCTGCTTGCTCCACGTCGGCGCCGATACCCCGGCCGCGCTGGTCTGGATGATTACCTCGGTGGATGCCGACTTCACGCTCACCAGCGGCCCGGCCGAACTAGGCGACGCCCTTCGCGTTCAGGCAGCCCGCTGCCTGAACGCGATCTGAGCCGGCCAGATCAGCGGTGCCAATCAGCGGTCAGTAGTCCTGGAGCGCTCGGCCTCTGCTGCAGCGACGAAATACTCGGCCTGGGCGGGGTAATAGTCGCCGAAGTCCGGCAATGGTTGCCCTTCTCGGGAGGCCACGAGCTGGTCGAGGTAGTACTCCCAGCCCGGACCCATGCTCTCGGCGACGGCCGGGTCGGCGACGTGCTGAACGAAAACGAGGGTGGTCACGCCGTCGCTTTCGCTGAGATTCACCTCCAGTTTCGTCTCACCGCTCTCGTCGATCATCGATCCGGCGAGGTGATGCGGTGGCCGGCATTTCTCGATGTGCAGATCGCACCAGGGCGCCCCTTCCTCGAAGCCCATCTGTACCTCGACCGTGCGGCCCGGACCGGCCTGTCCGCGCCAGGGGCCGAACCAGCGGGCGGTGCGCTCGGGTTCGGTAATGCTCGCCCAGACGTCATCGATGTCGGCCTTGAAGTCGCGACTCAGGGTCAAGTCATAGGCGTCGTTGGCGGTTCGGTTGATTCGTCCGGTGGGAATCGGGTTCATGCTGTTTCCTCCTCGTGGTGGATGGTTGTACGGCGTCGGCTGCGTTGCGTTCGGTGGATCTCCGTGTCGAGGGCATCCAGTCGGTGTTCCCAGACCGTTCCCGGTTTCTCGTCGGTTCCGGGACCGAAGCCGGACAGCCATGACAGGAGCGGTTGAAGCGGCGTGGCATCGAGGGCGTAAACCCGATTTCGTCCCTCCAGCCGATCGACGACGAGACCGCTTTCGCGAAGGACCCGCAGATGCCGGCTCACCGCGGGTCGACTCACGGTGAACCTGGAGGCGATGTCACCTGCGGCCAGCGGCTGCTCGGCCAGCGCCTCGAGAATGCTCCGCCGGATTGGATCGGAGATGGCTCGGGCGACGTCGTCCATGAATTCATGTAACCATTAGGTTACGCGTTCTGCAAGCGGTCGGTGACGCGAATCCAGACCATCGCCTCCGGCTCCGGCGCGGTGTTCACCAGCTGATCCCGGCCGCTACCGGCAGGTGGTCGCTGCCGGTGGCCGGCAGCACCCACGAGCTCTTCGGCGCCACACCGCGGACCAGGATCTGGTCGATCCGCGCCACCGGAAAGGACGCCGGCCAGGTGAAGCCGAAGCCGTCCCCGGCCACGGTCTGGGCCGAGCGCAGCTGTGCGGTGAGGCCGGCGAACGCGCGGTCATCCAGGGTGCCGTTCAGGTCACCGAGGAGCACCACCCGCTCGTTCCGATCGGCGGCGATGGCCTCGCCGAGCGCCTGAGCGTTTCTGTCCCGCGAGGCCGTCGAAAAGCCCGCCTGGGGATTCACCCGTGCGGATCCCAGGTGAGCCACATACACCGCCAGCGGACCCTGGTCCGTGGCCACCGTGGTGCGCAATGCCCGGGCGTAAGTCAGCTTGACCTCGGCCGGTTTGGCGTCACCCAGCGGCCCGGCGTCCATCTGGATGTCGACCGGCTGGGTGTCCGACAGCGGCATCGTGCTCCACAACCCGACCGTGCCCAGCACCGCGTAGTGCGGGTACGCCTTCGCCAGCGCCTTCTCGTACACGCCCCGGGCCTGCGCAGTGATTTCCTGCAGTGCCAGCAGGCCCGCGCCGGAGGCGGCCAGGTCGCGGGCAGTGCCGGCCGGGTCGGGGTTGTCGGCGCCGACGTTGTGGCTGATCACCGTGAGGTCGCTGATCGGGTCGGACTTGTCGCTCAGCTGCGCGCCGAAGAGGCTCAGCCACACGATGGCCGGAAGCAGGAGGGCGACCACCGCAGCGGCGGAGCGGCGCCACAGCGCCCCGGTCAGCAGCACCGGGATGAGCAGGCCGATCCACGGCAGGAAGGTCTCCACCAGGCTGCCGAGGTTCCCGATCCGGTTCGGGATCTTCGCGTGCAGCAGCATGAACGGGCCCAGCAGCAGTGCCAGCGCCGCGAGCCCCCGGCCGCGCGTCCAAGGGCTGCCCGTTCGAAAAGCGTTGGTCACTGGTGCATCCTCGGGTCCTGGGTGGGGTCGTCATACATCCGCGGGCACCGTTGATCGATCCCAGTGGCCCGCAGTTCGTAGTGCCAGGGTTCGTTCCGGTAGATCTGGCACAGTCCGTACTCGGCTCCATGTTCGGACAACCACGCGGTGGCATCGGAATGGCCAATGTCGACCGCGTCCCCTGACACGTGCGGGGACCTGTCCGCTGTGGCCACCCATCGGGCGGCTTCCGCTTCCGAGCCGTACTTCGAGAGTGCCTCCCGAAGCAGCTGATTCTGCCGTTCCGGGGAGCGCCAGCCGCTGTTGACGTAGAGCGTGACGCCGTCGTCAGTGGCATCGGTTGCCGCTTCGCGCAGAACCTGGAGCAGAGTGGGGTCGAGCTTGGCAACGGCGGGATACCCGTCGTCAAACACTGTCACGCCGTCAGGGAGGGCGCCGCCGGCCTCACCGTGTGCGACTGTGCGGACTGCACGCTGGTGGCCGCCAGGAGGCCTGTCGATGGGCGGGCCGGCCGAGGAAGATGCGATGGATGCGGAGGATGCGGAGGGCACAGCGAATGCGGACTTCGGCACCTGATGGGTGAGGGCTGCGATGATCACTGCTATCACGACTATCAGGCCGGCGGCGAGCAGCTGGCGATTCCAGCGGGTCGCTATTCGTGCCGATGGTGGGATTCCCGTCATACCGCCAGTCAAGGCAGCCTGGTGTTGCCAGCACGTATGTGGTTTTCGATATGCCGAGGATATGTGCCGGCTCATAGCATCAGGGGCATGCGTGTGTTGGTTGTCGAGGACGAACTCTTTCTGGCAGAAGCCATCCGCGATGGCCTGCGCCTGAAAGCGATCGCGGCTGACCTCGCCGGTGACGGCGACACCGCTCTGGAACTGCTGAGCATCAACGCCTACGACATTGCCGTCCTCGACCGCGACATTCCCGGACCGTCCGGTGACGAGATCGCCAAACACATCGTCGCCTCCGGAAGTGGCATGCCGATCCTCATGCTCACCGCAGCCGATCGTCTCGACGACAAGGCCACCGGCTTCGAACTCGGCGCCGACGACTACCTCACCAAACCCTTCGAACTCCAAGAGCTGGTCATGCGATTGCGATCGCTCGACCGCCGGCGGGCACACAACAGGCCACCCGTGCGCGAGATCGCCGGCCTGCGTCTGGATCCGTTTCGCCGCGAGGTCTACCGTGACGGCCGCTACGTCGCACTCACCCGGAAGCAATTCGCTGTGCTCGAGGTTCTCGTCGTTGCCGAAGGTGGTGTCGTCAGCGCCGAAGAACTGCTGGAACGGGCGTGGGATGAGAACGCTGACCCGTTCACCAACGCCGTGCGCATCACCGTCTCGGCACTGCGCAAACGGCTCGGCGAACCCTGGATCATCGCCACCGTCGCCGGCGTCGGCTACCGGATCGACCTCCCGTCAACGACCGGACGCGCGGGAGACGAGCGTGGATAGAACGCCTGGGTTGAGTGTGCGCCTCAAACTCACCCTGAGCTACGCCGGATTCCTCATGGTCGCCGGCATCTTGCTGCTCGCCGCCGTGTGGGCGTTCCTGCTGCGCGGCAGGCCCTACGGTCCTTTACTTCCCAGCCCTTCCGACTTCGTGCGCGCCTTCAACCCAACCAACTTCGGCCCACGCGTTTTCAGCGCAGCGGCAATCGCAGCACTGACGTTCCTACTGGTATTCGGGCTCCTCGGAGGCTGGATCCTCGCCGGCCGCATGCTCGCCCCGCTGACCCGGATCACCGACGCCACCCGCCTGGCCACGAACGGATCGCTTTCCCACCGAATCGGACTACCCGGCCGCAAAGACGAGTTCCGCGAACTCGCCGACGCCTTCGACGCCATGCTTGCCCGGCTCGAAACGCACGTCGCCGAACAGCGGAGATTCGCCGCCAATGCCTCCCACGAGTTGCGTACCCCGCTGGCGATCTCGAAGACCCTGCTCGACCTGGCCCGCACCGATCCGACCCACGATACCGGCGAAGTCATCGAGCGCCTGCACGCCGTCAACACCCGAGCGATCGACCTCACTGAGGCACTGCTCCTGCTCAGCCGCGCCGACCAGCGATCCTTCACCCGCGAATATGTCGACCTGTCCCTCCTGGCGGAAGAAGCCACCGAAACGCTCCTCCCGCTCGCGGAAAAGCGTGGCATCACCATCGAAACCTCCGGCGAGATAGCTCCCACGAGCGGATCGCCAGCGCTCCTGCTGCAGCTGACCACCAACCTCGTACAGAACGCGATCGTCCATAATTTGCCTGAACAGGGCAACGTGTGGGTGACGACCAGTGTCCGCGCCGAAACGGTGGTACTCACTGTCGAAAATACCGGCGAGATGCTCTCCCCGCAGCTGGCCTCGACACTCACCGAACCCTTCCAGCGCGGCACCGGGCGCATCCTCACCGACCACGCAGGCGTCGGCCTCGGCCTGGCAATCGTCAAAACCATCACTCGGGCGCACGACGGAATGCTCGCCCTCACCCCGCGCTCGGCCGGCGGCATCCGCATCACCGTGGAACTACCCGCGATATCTCGGACACCGACAGGTGAAGAATCAGAAGCGTTTGTTTAGACTGACATTTCGTCCTCAAGGCGAAGGGGGAACCATGGCAGAGGAGCTCTTCCCGATCCTGTCCACACCCGATCTGGCGCGTTCGCTGGCCTTCTACCGCGATCTGATCGGCGGCACTGTGACGTACCAATTTCCACAGGACGGCGAACCGGCTTACGTGGGAGTGCAAATCGGCCGTTCGCAGCTGGGCATCGGCAAGCAGGACCAACCCGGTGACCTGACCAATGATCGAGTCACGCTGTGGGTGTACGTGCCAGATTGCGACGCTGCGCTCGACCAACTGCGGGACGGCGGGGTCAAAGTCTTACTGGAGCCAACTGACCATCCGTGGGGCGAGCGCCTGGCGACCGTCGTCGACCCAGACAGCAACCGCGTGATCATTGCCTCGCGAGCAGCAGAAGAAAACCCCACGCCGTCGTAGCAGTTCCAGCTCAAGCCTGTTGGTGAGTCGGAGCGGCCGACCTATAGAGCGAGCGGACGGGCGTCGAAGGTCACGTTGATTGCGGTGACCTTGCCGTTCTCGATGCGGCTCCAGTTCGCGGTGGGAGCGAGCCGCAACCTGATGGCTGCGGTGCGGTACAGGGCTTACGGAGAGTTGGCGAATCTTCGTGCGTACCTGGACAGCCAGGCGAGGGTCGCGGCGATCAGCAGCAGAATCAGCGGCAGCACCCAGCGCCCGGACTCGACGTAGACCTCGGTCACGACGGCACCGGCCATCACGCCGACAAGGCCCAATGCCGCCAGTCCGGTGATGGGCGGCACCAGCAAGCACAGCGCGAGGACCAACTCCAGCAGCCCGACGGCGTAACGCAGCCACTGGCCGAAGCCGAGTTCGTCGAACAATTCCACCGACTCCGGAACGCCGGCGAACTTGCGGTACACCGGTACGACGAAGGCGAGGACGAGTAGGACCCTGAGGATCCAGAGTGCCGTGGTGGCGAACCGGCCGGCGCGAGCGGGGGAAGCGGAGACGGTCACAGCTGGACAATAGCCTTTGTCATCGACATTTGGACAGGTGCCGATCCTGGTGTGCCGGCTGAAAGAGTTTCAATGACTGAAAGAGTTTCATTGAGAGCCGACAAGCCCCATTGACACTGGCGATAAGTTTGGCTTTACTCCCGGGTAAGCGCTTTCCTTGCGCTCTCCCCGAGCTCTGAAATGAGGGAACACATGGATGTGTCACCCGCCGCGGCGAGATTGACCTGGTCTCGCAAACTCTGGTTTTCGATGGCGGCAGTAGCCGCGATGACGGCCACCGCCGTCATCCCGATCAACCAGGCGAACGCGACAACCGTCCCGGGCAATACCGGATCGATTGCCGTCTCGGACACGATTCCCGTCGACAAGAACAAGCCGTACGACGGCGGGATGAAGCGCTACTACGGCACCGGCAAACTCGGCACCGGTAGCCAGGCCGAGGGCGGTGCGCCGATCTTCGACCTGCCGAACGGTGGGACGATCCGCAACGTGATCATCGGCACCCCCGGTGCGGACGGCATCCACTGCAAGGCCACCTGCACGCTCGAGAACGTCTGGTGGGAGGACGTCGGAGAGGATGCCGCCACCTTCATCCCTACCTCGACCTCGGCGACGATGACCGTCAAGGGTGGCGGTGCGCTGCACGCGTCCGACAAGGTCTTCCAGCACAACGGCGTTGGTGGCACCTTCATCATCGACGGGTTCCAGGTCGAGGATTTCGGCAAGTTGTACCGCTCTTGTGGGAACTGCAAGTCGGCCCAGGGTAAGCGGACCGTCATTGTCAAGAACGTGACCGCCACGTACAAGGGCGGCTCGATCGTCGGAATCAACACCAACTATGGCGATTCTGCCACGATCACCAATCTGACGATCATCGGCGACTTGAAGAAGAAGATCTCGATCTGCGACAAGTTCATCGGTAACCAGACCGGCAAGGAGCCGCCCTCGGACGGCAAGGGTGCCGATGGAACGTACTGCAAGTACGCCAACTCGGACATTCACTACAAGTAAGCGAGACCTTCGAGACGGTAGGCGTTTCAGGCGTGCAGGCATTGCGTCGATGAGAGGGGCGTGGAGGGACAGCGACGGCAGGACACTCGTGGTGTGGGATTGCCGTCGCTGCTGCGGCGGCGATCCCATTTGTGGCGGGTCGCCGTGGCGGCCGGGACGGCGGTGCTGGCGGCCGCCGTCCTGGCGGGCTTTCTGATCGCTGCGGCACAGACCGGCCAGCGTGCCTCGATCGCCGAGCGGTTCGACAGCCGACAAGCGAACGCCTCCCGGTTCATCGAGGCCTATGTCGCCCAGGTGATGGCGCAATCCGTGCGCCTGGCCGGTGCGGAGTTCACCGGTGACGTATCGGCGGCCAGGTTCGACGAGATCGTGCACTACAGCCAGTTCAAGGCCGCCGTCTTGCTGGATGCCCAAGGTCGACTGCTGGGCGTCACGCCGACGAACCCAGCCCTGATCGGCAGCCAGGTCGGTGCCCGGTATGCGCATCTGCAGTCCGCACTGGGTGGGACGGCGGCGGTCTCTGGCGTCGTGCCCTCGGCCAGTCGGCGTGAACCGGTGATCGGGTTCGCCGTCCCGTTCGACACCCCGACGGGACGGCGGGTGTTCTCCGGTGCGTACGCGATCGCGAACACGCCCCTGCAACCGTTCATCACCAGCGCCTTGTCCAGTTTTCGCACCGCCAACGTGTACCTGCTGGATGCGACCGGAACCGTGATCAGCGCCGACCAGCCTCAGCTCGTCGGCCTCTCCCTGCCGCGGATCAACCTCGAACTGGCGCGCCGGATCACCCAGCACCGGGCCGGGTTCCTCACCCAGGGCCGCCATCATCAGCACTACGTCAGCGGGAAGATCACCGGCACGCCGTGGACGCTGGTGTTCACCCTGGACTCGGATGAGCTGCTCCAGAGCTACACCCTGAGCCAACGATGGTCACCCTGGGCGACGCTGGCCGGGTTCCTGGCGCTGGGTCTGGGTATGGTCGTCCTGCTGGTACGAGCCCTCGATCGCGGTCAACAGGCCAGAGACGAGCACGCCAGCCAGCAGGCCATCCTGGACACCGCTGCCGACGCCTATGTCGGCATGGACGACGCCGGGCTGGTCAGTGACTGGAACGTCGCCGCCGGCCGGCTGCTGGGCTGGAGCCGAGCCGAGGCTTTGGGCCGGCCCGTCACCACTCTGATGATCCCCCCACGTGATCGCGAATCCCACCGGGCCGGTCTGCAGCAGTTCTTGACCACCGGCCTGGAGCGGCTGCCTCGGCACGCGATCACCGTTACCGCCCAGCACCGGGATGGCCGCGAGATCCCGGTGGAACTGACCGTCTCGCGTAGCCATTGGCAGGGCTCGTGGCGCTTCCACGCCTTCGTCCGTGACATCACCGAACGACTGGAGCACGAGCAGCAACTGCAGGTCTCCGCTGACGAACTGCGGGAGGCCCGCGATGAAGCGGTGGCCGCCACGCACGCCAAATCGGCGTTCTTGGCCACGATGAGCCACGAGATCCGCACCCCGATGAACGCCGTGATCGGGATGACCGGGTTATTGCTTGATACCGACCTGGACACCGAGCAACGGGAATTCACCACGACGGTCCGCGACAGCGGCGAAACCCTGCTGTCCATCATCAACGACATCTTGGACTTTTCAAAAATTGAATCCGGCCAGGTGGACCTGGAGGTGCATCCCTTTGACGTCCGCAGCTGCGTCGAAACCGCAGTGTCATTGCTGGCCCTGCCCGCCGGGCAGAAAGGCCTGGAACTCATCACCCACCTGGAGACCGGCTGCCCACAGCTACTCATTGGGGATGTCACCCGGTTCCGGCAGGTCATCGTCAACTTGATCGCCAATGCCGTGAAATTTACCGCCAAGGGCGAAGTTCTCATCACCGTCGGCGGCCAGAAGGTCAATGAACGGCACGCCGGCGGCCCGGACGCGGAACTGGTTCGGATGACGGTGTCGGTGCGGGACACCGGGATCGGGATTGCCCCCGAGCGAATGCATCGGCTCTTCCAGCCGTTCAGCCAGGTCGATTCCTCTACCACTCGGGTCTACGGTGGCACCGGCCTAGGGTTGGTCATCAGCCGGCGCCTGGCCCAGGCAATGGGCGGGGATCTCCAGGTCACCAGCGAAATGGGGGTCGGCTCGACGTTCACCTTCACGGCGATGCTGCAGACCGGTCCGGATCGCCGGGGTGAACAGATGCGCTCGTCCATGCAGGCACTGGTAGGCAAGTCCGTCCTCGTCGTCGGTGACAACGCCACCAACCGGTCGGTGCTGAGCCACCTGCTGGACGGCTGGGGAATGACGTGCCACGCCATCTCGACCGAAGCGCTGACCACGCTGGCTCCCGACGCCCGCCAACCCGCCGATTTCGATGTGGCCCTGCTCGACATGCCGATGACGGTCATGAGTGACCAGCACCTCGCCCGGGCGCTGAAGGCCCTGCCCAACGGCACCGACCTGCCCTTGATCCTCCTTAGCAGCCAACACTGGCGGCCCAGCCGCGAACACAGCGCGCGGTTCGCTGCCGTCTTGACCAAGCCGGCTCGAAGCGGCCTGCTGGGCAAGAAGCTCCTCACCGTCCTGGCGCCGGCCGAAACGATCCTCGACTCGATCGAAACCCGGGACGGACGCCGCACCAGCGACGTCCCGCTGGTCTCGGCAGTGTCACTGCGGGTGTTAGTGGCCGAGGACGATGACGTGAACCAGATGGTCGCTCAGCTCATCCTCGCCAAACTCGGCCACCGCGTCGACACCGTCAACAACGGACTGGAAGCCGTCCACGCCCTGCATGCCGTGCCCTACGACGTCGTGCTGATGGACATGCAAATGCCCGTACTCGACGGGCCCGACGCAACCAAGCAGATCCGTCAACAGCTTCCAGCGAGCGCCCAGCCTTTCATCGTGGCCCTCACCGCCAGCGTGCTCAGCGAAGATCGGCAAGCCTGCCTGGACGCCGGCATGGACGCGTTCTTGACCAAACCCATCCGACCCGAAGAGCTCGAAAGCGTTCTCGCCCGCGCACGTCGTCCGGTCGCTGTGCACGCGTCCCCGGCACACCGCTGACCTCGAGGACGCGGCACGCCTGGCGTCCAATCCAGCGAGCTCGATGGCGCACAGCTATCAGCTACGCTGAGGATCACTAAAGGCGACACAACGATCACTTTATGTGAGATAGCGTTACCACCATTCGCGCGCGGCCCCCCACACTCCTACGGACGGTCATGGGCACACAGATCACTGACTCTGTCGACGACGAACGATTCAGGATTCCCGCAGTCACCTGGGCGGCGAGTATCGGTGCCGGCATCCTGGGCGGGTCCGCCCTGGTGGGGTGGGGGATCGAGAGTCACTTGCTGAAACAGCTCGTGCCGGGCCTGCCGAGCATGCGGCCTGCAACGGCGGTCGCGTTGATCCTGCTCGCGATCGCTGTGATCTCGTTCCTCCGGCGACCACGACTGCGATGGGTAGGCGCCAGCGCGACGGCCGTCGTCGGGCTAATTGCCGGGGTCTGTCTGCTGGAGTACGCGCTGGACGTGAACCTGGTGTTGGATCGCCTGCTGTTCCCGGATGCGATCGATCGCGAGCCGAACGGAGGACGGATGGCGCTGGCGACCGCGGTGGAGCTGGCCCTGATGGCCTCCGCCATTCTGGCGGCGACCTTGGACAAGCACCGAGCCGCCCAGTGCCTCGGCATGCTGGTGTTCACTGTCGCTGCGGTTGCCGTCCTCGGCTACGCGTACGGCGAGCGCCGCCTCTACGCCGCTGAGGCTCTCACGGGAATGGCACTTAATACCGCGCTCGGCCTCACTCTGGTGGCTGTCGGATTGCTCGCCGCTATCCCGGACGGTGCGTTCACGCATCTGTTCAGGGCACCAGCTCCCGGTGCCTTGTTGTCCAGACGGCTGCTTCCGTGGATCACGATTGTGATGCCGGTGATCGGTTGGCTCCGGATCGAGGGCGAGCACCGAGGCTGGTTCGGCCCCGCCCTCGGCACCTCGATCATGGTGTTCGCCGGAAGCATCCTGGTCACCATCACCGCGCGAATGGCCGTGGTGACCATGGATCGGCTGGCCGCCTCGCTGAACCACGCGTGGCATCAGTACGGATTGATCAGTGCCAACGAGCAAACCCAGAGTGCACTTAATCAGACCCCGGCGTTGTCGAGTGACCTCCGCGATCTGACTATTGAGACCGAAGAGAACCTCCAGCAGGCGCCGCATCGTTGAAACCCGTCATCGCGAATCACGCCCCTCGCTCAGTAACGTATCGGCCAGGGGCATCAGGTCGGACAGGTCGCCGTACTTGTCCAGGATGATGTCAGCCCCGACCGCCAGGTCATAGTTGCCGCTGACACAGATGATCGGGATGCTGGCAAACCGGATGTCGGCGCGCAGCCACCGGATCAGCTCCGGCCCGTCCATTATCGGCATCATCATGTCGGTCACCACCAGATCCGGGACGGACAGCTCGATCGCCGCGATCGCCGCTAACCCGTGGGCCGCCTCGCTCACCTCGTACCCGGCTCGCTCGAACGCGTAACGCAGCAGATAGCGATCGTCCGGCTCGTCGTCGACCACGAGAACGCTGCTCACCACCCACCCCACTGTTTCCCCGAGCAGGCCGAGTCAGTGACCTGACCGTGTCGCCTTTCGTCCATGACTGACCAGCCGAGGCTAGTGCAGGTCGATCAAGCTTTCCGGCATTCATGAACCGATTCCGTCGCCGGGATCGAGGCCGCGCCTCAGCTCAGTGATCGACGGTGATCGGATCGGTGACCGGTCGCCGGTGGCTACTGATAATGATCAGACCGAAGGCGACGGCGGCGGCAAGGGTCCGGACCACATGGGACAACTGCCAGCGGTCCCGTCTTGCCCACCCGTCGGGTGCCACGACAACACAGAGCCGCGTGTCCGCGGCGTCCTGCAGCCGCCGCCGCGCCACCGCACCCGGACGGCGCGGCGGCACGCTGTGCTTGGTCGGCAGCAGCGGCCTAGCAGAGGACACCGTCACGGTGATCTCCTGCTCTCGCCTGACTAACGGCTGCCGAAATCGGGAAGGGTGAGCGAACCGTCCTCGGCGAGCGGGAACCCGGGGTTGTACGCAATCTCCCAGACGTGCCCGTCCGGATCGACGAAGGTACTGGAGTAGAAACCGATGGCGTTGGTGGCCGGAGGCTTGGTGATCGTCCCACCGGCGCGCTCCACGTTCGCGAGCAGAGCATCGACCTCTGCCTCGGACCGAACGTTGTGGGCCAGGGCGATCCCGCCAAATCCGACCGCCGTCCCGGGTTCCAGGCCGCAGTCCTTCGCAAGTTTGTCCCGACCCCACAGGACCAGCCCCAGGCCGCCGGCCTGGAAGAAGACGGTCTCCTCGACTTCTTGCCCCTGCCAGCCCAGGGCCTCGTAAAAGCCCTTGGCACGAGCGAGATCGGAAACCCCCAGCGTGACCAAAGTTATGCGTTGTTCCATGCAATCACGGTACTCCGCCCCTGGTTGTCCACCTGAAAAGCCATTCGGGCATGGCTGGCCATCTCGAACAGCCGTGCCTGTAGGCACAAGTCGACTGCGGTCTCCGGAGCGAGGCGGCCAGGTGGTGTGGTTCGTCCGATCGAGGGCGTCGCATCTCGCGCCCGAGGTAGACACCTGGCAAGGTGGTCCGATGCTGAATCAGGTGGCCGACGGCGTGTGGGTCAGACAGAGCGAGTGGGTTTGGAGCAATGCCATCGTGGTGCGCGGGGATGGTGGGTTGGTCCTGGTGGATCCCGGCATCGACGGTTCGGATCTGAACCAGCTCGCTGATGACGTGGACCGGCTCGGCCTTCCGGTTGTCGCTGGATTCTCCACCCATCCCCACTGGGACCACCTGTTGTGGCATTCCCGGTTCGGCGACGTGCCGCGCTACGCCACCTCCGCCGGTGCCCAGGCTGCCAGTGAAGCGCGGGCGCGGGCGCAGACGATGGCGGCAGAGAGCGCATCGGGCATCCCGCTCGAGCTGATTGGGCTCCTCACCCCGCTGCCCGCGAACGAGGCACCCGTGCCGGGCGAGATCGTCGAGCATGAGGCGCACGCCATCGGCCACGCCGCGATCCTGCTCGCGGACCGTGGCGTCCTGCTCGCCGGCGACATGCTCTCCGACGTCCTGATCCCGCTGCTCGACCCTCGCCGCCCCGATCAGGTGGACGCTTACGAGAGGGCACTCGAGCGGCTGGGGGAGGCCGCCAGGCACGTCGATGTCCTGGTCCCCGGCCACGGCTCCGTTGCCGATGGCCCCGAGGTGGCGGCCCGTCTCGCCGCCGATCATGCCTACATCGACGCGCTGCGGCGAGGAGAGGAGCCAGTTGACGCGCGTCTGAGTCAGGATTGGCTCTCCGGCATTCACCAGTCGAACCTGGAGTTGGCCCGACACTCATCCGGATGAGGGCCGGCGCCATCCGCTCATGGTCGCCACCCGGCGAGCCTGCGATCGGCGGGGGTCGGGGCGCGCTCCTGCTCGACAAGACCTTGTCGAATAGCGATAGCGCTCTGATCGTGGCCATGGCGCAACCGCTACCCCGACCGGAAAGGAAGTTCCGCTACACCTTGCCCGCGGTGACGTTGTACCGTGGTTCCGGACGGCTGCCGACCATTCTCGAATCGGTCTGCGAGTACGCTGATTCCGCAGGTTATCCCATCGTCGAGGGCTATCCGATCGAACCACGAGATGGGAAACGCGCGGTCGCTGACTCGGTGATGACCGGAATAGCCAGCGCCTTCCTTGAAGCCGGGTTCGCCGAGGTGTCCCGTCCGCACGGTTGCTCGGGTGCTGCGTCGAAGTGGTCGCGCGTTTTGAC